>CAZGSP010000001.1:0-9128 GCA_964528565.1 uncultured Pseudomonadales bacterium
CGCCAAGGCGGGGACTGAGGGGAGTCCGCCCCGGTCAAGTCCGGTTCGAGCAAAACTTCAGTAGAAGTTTATGCGAGAGAGTCCGCCCCGGGTCACAAAAAATCCGCCAGTTTATGCAACAAGGCGGATTTGGCGGTTTATGTTAAGAAATTAACTTAAGTGCCTGTCTGATTTCTTTTTGTTTTTCCTCTAAATGTCGACAAACTATTTTAAATAACTTTTTAGTTATCCACGAGTTCGGGGCAGTTCTTTTTGCTACCTGAACAAAAATGATCATTTCGTCTAGTGTGATTTCTCGACTTGTATCATATCCGGGTGTATCGGACGGAATGGTTACGTCTAGAGAGAATCCATCTTCAAATTGACTAAAACGTAATTGGGGATAACCCGTTTTTAGCCCCTCTTTTGTTCCTAGCTCTAAAGATATAAACCCTTGTCCGATTGACTCGTAATTCGAGATTCTTAGTTTTTTTGCCAATTCCACAAGTCGTTCTTCAGAGAGATCAAACATGTGTTTTCTCCTTTGTTTGATGAACTTCAATCTAATCCGACATATAAAGGTCCACGATGCCCACATTGTAGCAGACCAAGTTTTTTCCAAAATCATAAGAAAACCACCCCGGAGGGTGGTTGAGTTTGTAGGTTACCAAATTTTGGTTATGGCTTTGAGGTAGATGCGGTTAAAAGTGTCGGTTCCCGGATTTGGCAGTCCCAAGTCGGTACGTTTAGGCAGTAATACGGCCACATTCTCGCCGTATTTTCTTTTGGGTGATGTTCTCAAGGACTGTCTAACTACATGCAGTATTTTTTCCACCGGTTCGGATATTTCATCGGCGATTTGTTCAAATAAGGCGAGATAACTTTCAGATTCAAGTTGATAAATACTGCCATTTATATTAAGGCCCTTTTGGATTAATCGACTCATGACATAGTCGATTTTGAGATAATCCATACCCAACTGCTCCGAGGCCTTATTGGTGGCAGTGACGCCCAGACCATCACCCGGTGCCGAGTCGAGAATGAGTTTGGTGATACCCAAGTACTCACCGAGATCGCGAACTTCTTCCTTGGTAAGCTGTTGAATTACCTTTACGTCGCCGACATCACCGTGAAGTGTCCAGAAACCCATAAAGTGTTCCGACAAGTCATCCGTATCCAGAACGATACCTTTCGAGTCGCCGGCCTGAGAGTATAGATATATCATTCGCAGCCGGCATTTGATATTTGCATTGTGAACTCGTTCCGCATGCGTCTGAGGGTCTACAATTCGATTGGGATAGTGTTGGTACCATCCGGTTTGGTTCTTCTCATTGAGAACAAAACCCAGTTCGTTAGCCAGGACCCGGGCTTTCCTCAAGTCGTCCGGATTACTTTCAATATCGATGAAGGTATAGAGGTAATCACAGTCGTAGCCTTCTTTTTTTAGTTGGTCAATGGCATCAAGTCCGATCGCGGCCATAACGGCAGAATCCAGCCCACCGGAGATGCCGAGGACAATGGTTTTGAGCCCGTCCCCTTTTAGGTATTTTGCCAGCTCATTAGCCGCCATTCCGGTTATCTTCTTTGCACGTTTGGGGGTTAAGATCTTCACCGACTCTCTCCTTTTCTTAAAGTACAAAGTGTGTTTTAAACACTTTGTAGTATATCACGAGCGTTCCGGTCAATGGAGAAATATCGAGCCTGTTAGTAAGTATTTTTGAGCTCTTCGCGGTGGCGACGACGTTCGATGGAAGTGAGATATTTTTTGCGCAGTCTGAGATTTTTTGGCGTAATTTCCAGCAATTCATCGGACTCAAGAAAGTCCAAACATTGTTCCAAAGAATAGTGAAGTGCCGGAACAAGCTGAATAACGCCGTCGGAGGATTTGGAGCGCATATTGGTGAGCTGTTTGCCCTTGCAGGCGTTTATTTCAATATCTTCCGCTTTGGCGTTCATACCGACGATCTGACCTTCATAGACGGCGTCACCCGGCTCGATGAAGGTAATTCCACGTTCCTGGGCGGCCTGAAGGCCATAGGAAAGGGCTTCCCCGCTGTCAGTGGCAATTAGTACGCCACGGCGCATTTTAGGTAGCATGGGGCCAACCGGCTCGAAGTCGATGAATTGGCTATTGAAGATGACTGTGCCTTTGGTGGCGGTCAGGAGCAAAGAACGGAGACCAAGGATGGCTCTGGTAGGCATACGGTAAACAAATTCCATCTCTTTTTCGTTGATCGGCTCCATGTGTACGAGGTGGCCCAGACGTTTCCCGATCTCCTGCGTGATGGTGCCCAAATATTCCTGGGGGGCGACGATGTTGACCTCTTCAAAAGGTTCACATTTTTGATCGTCAATGGTTTTGTAGATAACTTCCGGTTTACCGACTTCCACTTCGTAACCTTCACGTCTCAAGGTTTCCAGCAAGACGGATAAATGAAGCTCTCCTTTTCCGGAGACTTCGTACTTACCGCTTTCCAGTTTTCTGAGTTTGAGTGACAGGTTGGTTTCCAGTTCGTGAGCCAATCTTTCTTCAATTTGTCTTGCCGTAGTGAACTCCCCTTCTCTGCCCGAAAGTGGAGAAGTGTTGGGGCCGACGGTGACGTGTAGGGTTGGTTCGGTGATCTTGGCGGAAGGAAGAGGCTCGTTGTCACCGAGCATGGAAATGGTTTGGCCGATTTTGACTTCCTGAATACCGGTAAGGGCGACGATATCACCGGCGAAAGCCTCATTTGTTTCGGTGCGACCGAGACCTTCCGAAACATAAACTTTATCAATCTGGCCGGCTTTGTTCGATTCTCCCAGAACGACAATTTTTTGACCGGGTTTGACGGTACCGCAGAAGATCTTACCGACAACGATCTTTCCCAAGTGAGAGTTGTAGTCGAGTGAGGAGACCAACATTTTAAATTTGCCGGAGGGATTGTTGGTGGGTTCCGGGATGTATTTGATAATTTCGTCGAGAAGAGGGATGACGTTGCCGGCTTGATTGAAATCGGAAGGAAGGGATGCAAAAACCTTACCCGATTTGCTAACGGAGTATAGCGTGGGATACTCCAGTTGATCGTCATGGGTGGCCAGTTCGAGAAAGAGGTTGCCGATTTTGTGAACAGTGCGGGAGATGTCGGCGTTGGGTTTGTCGATCTTGTTGATGACGACAATAACCTTGAGGTCAAGCTCAAAGGCTTTTTTGAGGACAAAGCGGGTTTGGGGCATAGGGCCTTCCTGGGCGTCAACGATCAAAAGCGCGCCGTCGGCCATGCCCAGGGTACGCTCGACTTCACCGGAAAAATCCGAGTGACCGGGAGTATCAATGATGTTGATCTTGGTGCCTTTGTAGTTAATGGAGATATTTTTGGCCAGAATAGTGATCCCCCGCTCTCTTTCCAGCACGTTACTATCCAGCAGAGTGGTTTGGTTCATTTCGTCCTGGTTATCGCGAAAAATATGGCTTTGTTTGATGAAAGCGTCGATGAGGGTGGTTTTGCCGTGGTCGACGTGGGCGATGACGGCAATATTTCTGATGTTTGGCATGTTTATTGGATTTTTGGCAGTTAAAAAACCCCAATGCAGGGATTAACCTGTTCATTATACCCTATATCAAGCCTATAATGCAAGTCGATTATAGGCGTAGATATAAGAGGAAGCACAGTGCGACATTTTGATAATGCATATTATAAAAAGGAGTGCGAGCAAGCTCTTATGGGTGCTCTTACTTGGAGAACCTCCCCGAAAGCTTGACCAGGTGAGCCGAGTAGACGATCTGTCTGACCTCACCGTCTTCACTTTCGATTTGATCGGTATCGGCGATTTTTTGATATTGTTGTAAGTAAATACTGAGGGCAGTTTTGAGCTCCTTTAGTTCCTGGCGCATGTCTTTGATCTTTTGATTTAGGGAGGCGTTTGAGGGCGATTTAAGAATATTTTGCTTGGCTTCGGCCTTCTTCTTGTTCAGTTCTTTGGCGGCGTCTGAGGCTTCTTTGTAATGACTGTCGTTATTGAGGATATCGTTGAACATCTCGGCCTGTTTTTGAAGCTCTATTTTGACCGTGTCAATGTGGGCAATGTGAGTCTTGACCAGATTTTCGATGGCGAAGAGACTGGTAACTTCGGCATTGGTGCCTTCGGGTAGTGGGGTTTGGGTGTTTTGTGTGTCCATGTTGATTATTGAAATTGACTTAATAAATATACCAGTAATTAGATCGTTTGTGGACTGGCAGCTTTGAACCGACTGTTCACTTCTTCAATTATGGATCTGTAGATGGCATATATTTCGTCTAGCGAAAAAGATGAATTGACCAAAGTAACGTGTGAGTCCGGGTGTTTTCCGTCAAGTATTTTTTTAAAGTCATAAAATTCTTGGAGGCTTAGCCCTTCCCTCTTGATTAGAAAGTCTTTGTCTTCCACTTTTACACCCCGGGCAAGAATCACTAATTGCTCAAACTTTTTTAGCATATACATTTCTTTACCAATTCCAAACCCATCAAGACCTCTCTTGGTTGCTTCCTCGGTAGAGAGGCTATTTAGCCTGGTAAGAGTAAATTCCAGTGATTTTCTAATTCCGGAAGGGAGTAATTGTCCGTATGCACGAGCATTAAGGTGTTTGCCTAACTTAACCTCCGCAACCGCCCTAAGTATAAGATGATCTCCTTCTCTTGTAACAATGAACGGAATATCGGGAATACTAAAAAAATCCATGTAAGGAAAACCATATTTTTCCGGATTAGTAAAAACCTCAATGAAAGTCTGTTCTTTCTTTCTCTGTTCTTCGCTTTTTTCAAGTTTCGGTACTCCATGAGTTTCCGAAAACAAGTCAAAGACATCATTCTCGGCACCGACCATGATTTCGAATAATTCTCCTCTAGTTTTTTTATCCGCATCAAATTCATTTTTGGGCCGGTGATTCTTTTTGGCAAACTCTTTTTCGTGTTCGTATTCCTCAAGACAAACTCTGACCAAGTGATCAATTAGTGAGTCTTTGGTGGGATATTTTTCAGCGAGTTGATCCAGAATTTTCCTTTGACGTTCCTGCAAAATCGAATTTTCCCGCCACTCCTGGTTAGTGGCGTTTGCTTTTTGAATATCCTCGAAATAATTTACTGAAGATTTAACCCCGATTTCTTTTGTGGGGATTTCGGACGTCTCCATTGATCCTATCGGTTCAGGCATGACATCACTATAGCTACTTTATGGATGGAAATGCAAGGTCTTATCCATTTGGGATAATGTCCGGCCAGTTCATAATTTCGGCGATGGATTTTAGAGAGTTGGCCGGGATCTGTCTTTCAAAGCCGACGACATCGCCGAAGAACCAACCACAACTAGTCCATCCCAAGTCTCTAATGTATGCCGACAAAAATAGTCTTTCGATGGCTTTGTCTTTGAGAATTTCCGCGGACACGGGAAGACCTCCGGCGAGGCTTCGTCTTTGACTCAAAAACCACTGGATATATACTTCGCGCCAGCCGGGTAGGTAGGAATCAAGAGTTTCGTCGATACGCGTGTTGGTCACCAAAAGTTTTTCGAAAATATCCTTCTTCGAAGCCCTGATTTGGTGTGCCTGGTGTTCATTTCCGGGTAGACCACATTGACAGTGAGTATCCCCTTTCCACCTACCCAGCCCCGTGTCTAAACAACTCCAGCTGGTATTTTCGATTAATCCGGCATCCGGTATATTTTTTGAAGAAAAATCCAGTTGTTTGCCATGACGTCCCTCTTTCAAATATCGGAGTAAATACATAACAAAATCCATCGAGCCTTCCCCCTCTTTCCACCAGTGCCCTAACGTTTCGCCGTCAATAGAAATTCTCGGAGGGTAGCCCAAACGGGTTGCGTGGCCGGACCAGTCATCAAAGAAAGCATCTGCCCAAGGTTTATCGAAGCCCACTCTTCCACTTAGGTGATTGTGTCCGGAAATGATCAATATTTTTCCGTGTTTTGTTTCAACTGCGAAAAGATTGCCGGGTGATTGAGCGCGTGTTTGATGTTCTCTAAGGTGAACTCCAAGAATGCCTCCTTTTGCCAACGAAGATAAGGTGTCGGAGTCTACCGCCGATTCGGGTAACCAAATTGTTTCCGGGTCTACCCCCCATCTTTCTCTATAAACTCTTTTGCCGATCGTGAGAAGCATATCTTTGTGATCTGTACCAAGAAAAGGAAGAATGATATGAAGATAGGTATCTCCCACCGGCGGTTTACTTCCGGACTCGACTTGATTTTTCAAAGTACGAATTATTTGGGGATAGTTTAAGTCCAGCCAATCGGCGGTAACTCCATAAAGGTTCCAACTAACATTTTCATCTGCCAGGATCCCCTTTTGAGTTAACGGTAGATAGCATTCGCGGGTAATTTGATGATTAAAGCCGGGAGAGGACGCCGTGGTTCCGGTAATGTCAAAAACCTTTTCGGTCTTTCCGTTTAGGGAAAGGCTGAGAAGTCTTGGGGGTTGATACAAATGAAGATTTATGGGAGAGGGCTCGTGAGATAGATGATCCAAAAGCTCACGATTTGACCGATGTTCAAACTCGGATTCTCTCCTTGTCATTGTCTATTGATAATAGATCCATACGGTGATTATTTCAATTATAGTAAATATATATGAGGTTTATCTTACAATTCCGAGGTTGACAAATACGCTCCCGGTGATAGGATATGATATCTTTTAGACAAAAGGAGATCTTTAAATGAACCTGTGGACTGATATGAAACCGTATTTCACCGGCAAGAATATGTTTTGGGGTTTTGTGGCTGGTCTGATCTTTTCTGGCTTGAGTCTTTGGTCGCTGGGAACGTTTTTCTTGCCTGCATTGATCTTTATCCCCATCTGCACCATCGGTGTTCCGGTCATCAAGTACCGAGACGCCGAACTGGCAAAGAATTACGAGGATCGTCTGTAGTCCGCTTTCTACCTGAGAGACCCATTGGGGTCTCTTTTTTTTTAAGGTAAAATATAGGCATTAGTGCCGAGTCGTCTAGTGGTAGGACGCCTCCCTTTGAAGGAGGATATCCTAGGTTCGAATCCTAGCTCGGCAACATCAAAAAACTCCCCGAGAGAATCCTAGCTCGGCAACAGGTGGGGGAGGTTACTTCTTCTTGGTGTTGCTCTTCCTGATGATTATCATGGAAGTAATGAGAGATCCCAGAAAGAACATTGATCCGATGAAGCAGGGAGTAACGAAGATGCTTGTTGAGGGCACTCCGGAGCATGAGACTTTTTCGGAAGTGCCATTAAAATAGAAATTGTATATTTCCAAAAAGAGGTTGCTGAACGCAAAGATGGTAGATCCAATGAGGAGAAGGTGGAGCTTTCTTTGACCGGCGACTTTTTTAATTGCCGAAGCTTTATTGATAAACAAGGACCAGATCAAAGCACCCAAAAAGGCAAAAGCTCCATAAAAACAAGCCGTGGTCACAGGATTCGGGATAATACAGTCGGTAATCCTGGTAATGCTTCCGTATAGATCGTAAAAGCGGCTAAAGTCCGAGTAAACGGTAAACCAGGCAAAAAGGGTACCGGCTAGTAGCAACACCGACTGAAACAGATAGATCTTTTTCATGGGTGATTTTATTGTAATACGGGTACCCCAAATAGGATAATTATTTGAATTTTACGGGGATGATGGCCGGAGCACAGAGACGGGAGTTTAGGTTGGAGTTGAGTTCCGGTGCGATGGAGGGACCGGGGTTTAATTCCATCTCTAAAAATTTACCAAGAATTTCCTCTACTCCCGGACGAACCTTCCGGCCGGAAATGTGACCCGAGTCCAGGAAAGAGTGATTGGTTAACCGGAAACTGGAAAAAGGATATTTTTGGTCCAGAGTGAGACGATAGACCGTCACGCGGATGTCGGCAATATTAATATACATGATGGGTTTGGGGTGTTCCGGTACTATGTTGGAGGGGAATGATTTTTCCAAAACCAGGTCGGTAAAGACCTCTTGCTGAAGCACACGGAGAATTGATTCTTTGGGGTGTTCACCGATCTTGGAATGTACCATGGGCAGTGACAAATCTCCTTTATGGCCAAGCGCCGGATTGACCAAGCTTAAGTCGTTTCCAACCAAAAACCGATCGGGTTTATTTTTTTGGGTAATTATCAGGGCCGTCCCCTGCCGTCTTGTTAGTCCCAGGCGGGTGTAGTGAAGGACGCGGTGAAGAGTATTGGTGGAGACCTGAATGGTACGGGGGGCGTGCTGATGATAGATTCTCTCAAGAGGAATTTTGTAATCGGCAATTTTGCTTAAGATGTGAAGAGATTCGGAAAGATTGCTGTTTGGTCCGGCCGATTTGACAACTTTAAATTTGGATAGTACCCGGGTATAACCGGCAAATGAAATGGGTAAATCATACTGGTGAGCCGAAAACACTTTGTTGATCGATCCGTATTTGAAATACTCCGAAACCAATAGCCTTTCAAAATCTTCCTGATTTCTATGCATGGATTATTTATTATACGCCTAGAAAAAACTCCGGGGTATACCCGGAGTGAAGACGTAATTCTTGTTACCACCTGTCGAGAAGGTAGGAAATGCCGAAGATAACAGTCAGGATCGCAATAACGGTGAAGACCGGAACGACGCAGTTCCAGACGAAGCCTACCGCCAGAGTGCCAAGGATGATTTGCTGAAGGGTGGTGCCTATGGCTTGCCAGACAATGTAAGAAGTGAGGGCGCACACGCCGATAATGAGGGCGGACACACTTATTATTTTTAGCCACAGAAAAAACGATTCGGATGTTGTTCTCAACCGGACCTCCTGAATGTAAATTTGCTTTCGGTTGGATTATACGAGATTTGCCGATAGCCTTCAACTTCTTGTGGGCGGGGGGGGACTCGAAGTCTTCGGTAACTTCTGCTGAAGTTCCTCAGACCGTGCCTCGTCGCCGTCGCGACTCCGGCAGGTCCGAGTCTCCTATTTAAAAAAATCTCTCCACAAGGGAGAGATTTTTTTGTAAGTGGGCGGGGGGGGACTCGAACCCCCATGAGTTGCCTCACAGCGTCCTGAACGCTGCGCGTCTACCATTTCGCCACCTGCCCAACAAAGCTTATTATATCAAGCACAGACGAAGCTCTTAAATCACGAATCTCCTGATATAATAAATAGGCTTAGCCAAGCTAGCCAAGATGGTCACGGCGCGTGTCTGAAAAACACG
>CAZGSP010000002.1:0-9962 GCA_964528565.1 uncultured Pseudomonadales bacterium
TCACCCCGCCATTAGGCGGGGGTTTTTTGTCATCTCCGTTTATGGCGAATGGCCCGGATCGGCAGAGAAAACTTAAAAGTAGATCCCTTCCCTTCGGTACTCTCAAACCACATTTTGCCGCCGGAAGACTCCACTATCGTCTTCGTTAAATACAAACCCAGTCCGCTTCCTTCGGTTTCCTTCTTCAGAGCGTTGCTTCCCCGGAAAAACTTTTCCGTTATCCGCAATTGCTCCTCTTTAGGAATACCGATACCGTTATCTTTCACTTCGGTGATCACGTTTCTTCCTTTCAAATAAACCCTAACCGAAATTTTTCCGCCTTCGTTTGTGTATTTTAGGGCGTTAGTGAGCAAATTCGAATAAACATGCTTGATCAGCTCGACATCGATCATCATCTCAGGCACATTTTTGTCAACCGTATACTGTAATATTTTATTTTCTCCGGTAATATTCACCTTCATGTCACCCAAGATCCCTTCCACCATTTTTCTAAAATCTGTCGGCTTGGCCGATACCACTATTTTCCCGGACTCAATTCTGCTCACATTCAACAAAGCATTCACCAGCTGGATCTCTCTCTCATTTGACTCATTAATTTTCATCACATACTTCTCTTGCATCTTGGTCAGCTTTCCGGCATCCCCATCTATGAGCATCTCCCCGAACCACTTCACCGCAGACAGAGGTGTTCGCAGTTGATGACTGGCAAGAGAGATGAACTCGGTCTTCATTTTGTCCACGGCCTTAACCTTGCTGATATCTCTTTCAATTCCGACAAAAAACAGTAAGTTTCCATTCTCATCCAAAATGGGAGAGACTCTTAGCTCCGCCTCATACAACTCACCGCCCTTTCTTTTATTAGTCAGTTCACTCCAAAAGGGCTTTTTATCAGACTTTATGGTTCTCCAAAATTTTTCATAAAACTCTTTAGGCATCTGACCTCCCCACAGAGATGGTTTCCTCCCCACCATCTCCTCAAGCGAATAGCCGGTAATCTTGGTGGCCGCTTTATTGGCATAAGTGATCACTCCCTCCGGGTTGGTAATTACGACATGATCGGACACTCCGTCGACCGCCTGTTTGAACACCATCAGGTCTTTTGTCGACGAGCCGGCTTCATCAATTGATCTTCCCGTTACAAATACCGTAAAGTAAACGGTAACCAACCAGCCCAAATTAATTAGTACTACCGCGACCGAGACAAGAGGGGGTAAATACGGGGAAACATAGTACGATCCTATCCAAAAAAACACTGTCGCCATTCCAACAAGAAATAGCACCCATATTTTTTTTTGTTGCATAGTCTACTGAGCTTTCTTGACAATCACCGCTCGAATTTCTTCTTCGATATTATTTAGATCAACGTCCGTCTTCATAAAGCATTTCGCTGCTCCCATCTGGGTTACCCGTTCGAGCGAGTCGGGTAGGTTGGTGATCACTATTACCGGGATATTGGCCGTTTTCTTGTTTTTTTTGATCTCCGTCAACACATCCAGTCCGTTAAATCTTCCGGGAAGATAAATATCCAGGAGAATTACCTCGGGTTCAAAGGACTCCGCCATTTTTATTCCCGTCTCCCCATCGGTCGCAACCCTGATATCGTAATTTTCCTCGAACTTTCTTCTGTAAGCTTCATCCAACAACAAATCGTCTTCAATTATCAACAATTTGGTCATATAAACCAATATATCATAGGTTCGCCGATGTAATTACTGTTACTTTGTTCTTTTCAGCACTTTATCCGTCAGCCCCAAAATTTCCAAGCCCACCAGTAGCTTCAAACCGTCTTGCATATACTCGGTCTCATCCGCGCTGACGGTTGGGAATGCCAAGCGGTCGCGCTTTGTTTTTCCCGGCATGAATATTATTGCCTGGCCCGGTTCGGCGCCCGGTTTGACGTTTCCTTTGCCCAAAGAGTCCGCTGACCCCGCCCACCAGCCCGGAGCTACCAAAATCGGATAGTTCGTCTCGGCGTTTGTTCCGTCATAGAAAGTACTCACCCCCGCATTTGGCATATGCCCACCGACCACGTACCCCGGCTTTTCGTGTTGATGCAAGTCATAGATTCTTTGAAGACCCCATGTCGGTTTCGATCCGGATCCATGATGTTCCAGTTTATCGGCGAAAGCCCCGATGTACAATGGTTTTTCTCTAAGCTGTACCGATGGACCTATGGCAAGTTTAATTAGAGATAGGTGATGGATCAACGGCACTTGGGTAGCGTTGGCGACATAAGAAGCCGGAGCCAAAGGTGGAGTGTAGATTTTTCTCCTGTGCTCTTTGCCTTTTTCATCCTCCCAGATTTCGACTTCCCCCGTATCCACGGGCGACTTCCACCCCGGTTGTCTCATTGACTCGTCCATCATAATCGCAAGCGTCTGATCCGATCCGAAATTAATCAGCTTGACCAATCTATCCAGTATTTCCACCCGGTCGGGAGACTTACCCGCGTCCCGGTCGATCATGTTTCGAAGAAATACCATCAAAGCGTGTGGATTCTCCGCTATCTTATTCACATACAATCCCAGTTCACGATACCCTTCGGACGAACTCCCGAGTCTGGCATTTTGGATCAGGTGAAGGGCAATCGGCAGCTTGGTCCTTACATCGTAAGACAAAGTATCGTATGGCGCCTTCATTTCCATTCTCGAATACGGATTTATAATATTTTCCCCGCCCACCCTCAGACTCTCCAAAGGTCTTTCCTCCGTGTGAATTTTTCCGCCCAACCTACTCGTCGCCGAAGTGTAGAAGATCTCTGGAGCTTCCTCGACCTGTTTGGAAATTTTCTCAAGTAGTTCTTCTGTTATTCCGGACGACTCGGTCTTATCCAATAATTTCACCGCTTTCATTCCTACTTCTCCATGTCTCAAAGAGGCAAACGGATAATTTCTGGCTTCTCTTCTTCCTATACGTGGTTGAACGATTACCCCCTGTCCTTGAGGTTGGGACAAAGGCGACCCCAGATTCTCACCGAATCTGTCTCTTGGTAACAAAGGATTTGAACCCTTCAAGGTACCGGCAGATATGTAATAAACACTGGCTTTGGCACCGGCATAAGTTTCTTTGGCTACTCCCATTCGATGAATGTGTCCGTTTATTGCTCCATCCGGTCTCACACTTTCACTGATTCCCTGAACAGTCTGTCTTAGACCATGGACCTCATCAAACATACTTGATCCGGGAGGGTTATGCCACATTCTCAGTTTGTGTTCCGATCCATTTGGGAACCGGATGATTAGCTCTCCTCCATTTTGAATGATCGGGATATCCAGGCCGCCCACCATCGCCATCCAGGTATTGACGGTACTGGCATCCATGGCCCACCCGGGGTGTCCCCAATACCCGGACACCATACCCAACACTTTTCCCTGTTTTGCCAAAGGTTCAAAAAACATGATCTGAAGAAACTCGATTTGTTGTTGGACATCGATCGGGGTCCTGGCGGCATTGGTATTTAAATACTTGCTCACCATACCCTCGATTTCATCTCCTGCAAACACTACCCCGACATTTTCATGAGCCAAAATATAGTCCCGCAACTCCTCCATCGCTTCTAGATCCGAGGCGATGCTACCGAGATGCCAATCGGACGCGACAATAATTTGCATTGGTTCGTTTCTACTTACCTTTCGGGTTACGGACTCCCTGCCCATATTGTCTCTCTCCAGCTTCTGCAGGTTGACGAGTGCCTCTTTAAACAGTCTTGTTTTTTCGTCGGGAGAAATAAATTCCGGAATTTGCTTAACCGTCTTGAACATTCTTTCCTGTTCTTTTTTGGGCATTTATTTTTAATTTTTTGTTGATAAAAAATTACCTGTCTACTCCGAATTATACCCTGAAAATCGGCCTGTCAACCCCTCATTTTTCCTATCTTATATTTCAGTAATATATATTTCATTATAGCTTCAATATCCTTCCCTGGTGATAGAATTTTCCGACAGATAAAATGTTTCCTCCCCTTTTTACACCGGCAAAAACTCATTTATCAAACTTTCTACTTGTTCTGCGTTTTCGGCCGTCATTAATTTTTTCCTTAGACCGGTAGATCCTTCAAATCCCCGAATATAACCGGCCAAATGTTTTCTCATTGGGAAAAATTGAAATCCTTTTTCACCATAGGTCGTATTAAAAACTTCTTCATATTTCTTTGCATGTTCTATGGCAACCTGAAGTTTTTCCCGGAGTTCCGGAGTATAGTCATCTTTTCTTAATGCCCACGGGTTCCCCAATGCCGCCCGGCCGATCAACACTCCGTCCATACGACTTGAAAATTGATCATTGAAAATTGAAAATTGTTGAATGTCCCCATTCCCCAAAAACCTTGTTCCGTTCTGCCTGATTATCTCGGCCGCTTTAAGCAAAACTCCCCAATCCGCTTCACCTTTGTACAACTGCTTAAAAGTCCTGCCATGCATCGCCACGGCGGGCAGGTCTTGCTCTGCCAGGAATCTCCACCAACTCTCGTCCGGTTTGATACTCCCGATCCGTGTTTTTACGCTTACCGGAATCAAGTTTTTTTGAGCCGGTACAGAAGCGCTAGCCAACAACCGCACGCAGGCGGGACCCGGTACTCCAGGGAGATCCGAGTACGGTTTTGGCGCGGTTCGAACCGAGCCAAAAAAATCTTTGGCTCCCTGTCTCGTCGCCTCTATTACCGCCCCCGCCAAACCCATATCCCGCATTAGTCCGGCACCACCTCCTCTTTTTTCCAGTCCCGGAGAAGGGCAACCCATGTTTATGTCAATTCCGTCAAAGCCCATTTCGCAAACAATCTTTGCCGCCTCAAAAAAAGAGTCCGGATCACTGCCAAACAATTGAGCGATTACCGGCCTCTCGCTTTCGTCAAAAATTAAGTCTTTCCATATTTTATTATCCATTTCACCTCTTTTTTTGATCCTCCACAAACCTTCGGCACTGACAAACTCGGTGTAAACAATGTCTGCCTGGCCATATTTTTTAGCCACAAAACGCATGGGCGCATCTGTCACCCCATCCATGGGCGATAGCCCTACAATCGGAAAAGATAAATTATCCCAAAACATCCATCTATTTTACCCCAAAGTACCCCCAAGCTTGACTTTTTAACCCTATAGTGTTATAATACGCTCCTACCCTAGTTCTTTTCCACTCAAACTTCACCTGGAGGTTACCATGAAACAAAACAGCTTTTTCACCCTTATCGCCATTTTCGTTCTATTCCTGGGCGCAAATGGAGTGAGCGACAACATCCGACAGTTTCGCAACCAACAAATAACCGTGAGACTCACGGTTGAAGAGGGGGTAAACGGGACAGAAACCCAGTTAGCTCGCGTCAACTCCTTTACTTCTTTGGGAGAAGGGTTCGAGCTCTACCTCGTCTCTCAACAGGTGGAAGCTGGCACCACCTTCATATCTGATCGTGACCCGGACAAATTCTTCCTGGTTAACATCATCGGATACGGGGGAACTTACATGGTTGGTTTTGGAAAAACAGATACTCTGTACGAGCTTGTATGTGCCCCAGCGGGGTACACGACTGCCCAGCAGGTTATCTCATATGAGAACGAGCACTATTCTCCCATTGCCATGCCAACGCTCTTGCTTGATGGCCATGATAAGGAAGGAAAGTTCACCTACCGGTGTCAGTAAATTTCCCAAACCCGCTCCTAAAAAAGGCGGGTTTTTCATACCAACTTCCGAAGATAGCACTCGGATTCATCTCTTGTCATAACCAAGACAGACACCACACGCTAACCCACGTTCACTCTTTTTAGCAACCGATCCTGTCTGTGTCGCCTTTTTTTGCTAATGCTTTTTCTTCTACAGGAATCTCATTTTGTTCCATAAAAAAATATATCCCCATAACTAGCGCTATGGCTAGTACTTAGTATGGAACTTTTACCGCGAGCATCCAGTGATCGTATATCTCCCCCTCGACTCCCTTATCTCTCCATCTTTTGTCAAAATCTTCTCTTGACCGGAAAATTACCCCGATCCCTTCCCCCACCTCGTCCTCTTTCAATACCGATGGGTCGATAAACCAAACATTTGTCTCGTCAACATCAAAAACCACCGAGTAGTGACCGCTTTCGAGTGTGTCCATCTCTTCCTCTGTTCCCCAAGCTTGATAGCAAACCAAACAAACGTACCCCGTTGATAGTACGGCCTCCAAATCCGATATTCCAACTCCGGATGCCTCAAAATACTCGACCCCTTCCTCATCCAACAACTTCTTGATGTTATTTATCCTCGTGCCGTTCACCGGATCAACCTCCAGCCTCTGATAAAGTTCGGTTTTGAGTACTTCCCCCTTTCCTAACATTAACAATAGATTGCTGACGGCAGCGCCCCCACAATCATAGTTAAATTTTTGTATTACCGGCTCGATCCTCACTACCCTTTTTCTGCCTTTTTGGGGAGGTTCTTTTTCCAATTTTTGGTTCATAAATAATAATTCCAAAACCTTATCAAAGTACCTAGGCTCACCGGTAGCCGGATCATTAAACGAATGATCCGCTCCGTTAATCCCGTAAACAGTAATATTTTCCGTAACAGCCCCCACTTCCTTTCGAACACTTTCTATATCTCCATATCTGTCCTCACTCCCCTGAAAAATAATGATTTTATTCACGAGACTATTCACCTTGGTTGCCCCCGGAATAAATCCCAAAATTACCAGCTCGTATCTTTCCTGAGCCTTTTTATCATGTCCGCTGAGATACTCCGCCGCCACAATTCCCCCTAAAGACTTTCCGATCAATCTGACTTTTTTGTACCCGGAGGCGTTACACTTTTCCAAAACTTCTTTCAATGTTGCGATCTCTTCATCAAAACCGACACCCTCCTTCCGTTTTTCATTTCTCTCTATAAAAGGAAAATTAAACATGGCAACACTTCTTCCCAGATCTTTGGCTGTCTTAAATATCTTTTGAATCGACTCGGAGGTTTCTATACCCTTACTGCTTCCATGCAAAATTACATCCAAGCTCTCTCTGCTTCCACTGTCAAAATACTCAAAATTCAAACTCATATCCTAATATAGCAGACCCGTCAAACAGCAAGCATCCAATGGTCATACAGAACCCCTTTATGGTCCACATCTTTCCATCTGCCGTCAAATGTTTCTTTCCTTATCTTTCTTATGCCTTTCCCGTACTTGCTTTTCTGTTGCCGGACATAAGGGTCAGCGAGCCACAAGTAGTCCTTCTCAACTCCAAACACCACCGAGTAATGTCCGCTTTCCATCCTGTCATAATATTTCTGACTTCCCCAAGCTTGATAAACCACCAGGCACAGTTTTTGCTTTTTTACCCTATTTTCCAAGTCGTGCAGGCTCGCTCCATGTTTCTCCCGGAAATTTAGGTCCATCTCTCTGAACAGCCCTTTAATTCGTTCCGGATGTGTCCCACGCCTGCTTGTAGTGCCCAGTCTCCTTTTTACGGTGTCTTTCCTCGATTTACAGCCCAAAGTCCTCAGGATGGTCATTACGGAGGCCAAGCCACACTCATACCCATTCTCCTGACGGACGGGTTTTACAGGCACGAGTAGTATTTTATCTTTCTTTCTCACCACGCCCCAATTCTAAGTCTCCGATAAGTCATTTACAACCTCCAAATTAGCCTCAAAGAGTGGGCGCTCTTGGCGCGAAGGCAATTCCTGGTTTTTTCCGATATCCCTTGTGGAAATCGGGAAAAACGAGTCACGGAATTGACTGAGTGAGGCATCAGGTCGGCTGGACCTGATGGCCGGGGTGAGAGTATTTTCAGCAGAAAATACTTGAACTCAAATAAAAGACCCCAATCCGGATTGACACAAAAAAATGCCGCCACAAGGGCGGAATTGTTTTTGTGGGCGCTCTTGGGGTCTCCTCAGTCCCCTCTCTCAGTTCGGGGCTTCGGAACCTGTCTCGCCAAGATCGTTACGAGCTTGGCTCCGACTTTCGACCCCAATCCGGATTGACACAAAAAAATTCCGCCCCCAGGGCGGAATTGTTTTTGTGGGCGCTCTTGGGGTCGAACCAAGCACCTCGGTCTTATTCCAATCCCCATAATGACGTAGTAATTATGGGTGTTTCAGAATACGAGGAAGCGCAAGATTTTTTATCAAAATAACGAAGTTATTGAGAAAAATCGAGCAAGCTCGTATCAGGACAAACTTAATATGTTCGTGGGCGATCTTGGGGTCGAACCAAGCACCTCGGTCTTATCAGGACCGCGCTCTAACCAGATGAGCTAATCGCCCACGAACACATCAATTGTCAATCTAACCAGATGAGCTAAGCGCCCAAAACACTCGTATATTCTAACACAAAAGACTAAAAACGAGCACAAAAAGACCCCTCTTGGGAGGGGTCTACAAATCTTCCATTTTTTCTCTCACCAAACTCAGAGTATACACAAACAAATAAATGGCTATTGCTGTGGCAAACGCTCCACCAACGAACATTACAGCCATGGCCCAGGAAATTTCCAGTTCCAAGAGCATTATCGTGGAGGCGCAGAACACCGCCGCGGCCGAAAAACCAATTCCAATATCCATAATCAATAGCGTAATCAACCCAATTACAACCAACACATCCTTCAATTTCATCGTTTCTCCTCTTTGTGAACGTACTTACCTACGGATTATATCAAAACACCCGCCGTAAGGCGGGGGACAGAATCAAATTATGGATAACAATGTTACCAACACGACCAGACAGACAACAAAGAAAAACAGGAAGGTCCAGACGATCAAGAGTTTCAAATAAAATTCGAGTTCAAAAACCTCTCCTTCAGAGCACATAGCCTTCCCAAATGCCCAAGGAGTCAGTAAAAATGAAACCACCAGTAACCCGGCAGCTAAGTTCACATTGTGTACGGTATGACCAAACAGTCCCATCCCTGTAGCAACCGATATGACCAGAAATATCACGGCCAGGCATATGAAAAATATGTCACGCAGTTTCATTTATTCTCCGTTTTCTTCTTCCTGAGGACAAGAAAGGCTTCGATTGTTGTAACTGTCGTAGCGATCGTGGCTATCAGAACTACGAACGAATGTCCAATGATAGACGATATGCTCAGTGAAGAAAAATCGGTTATCAGGATGACCAATCCACCGTATATTGAAAACACAAAAAAGCAAGCCATCGCCATCATCAGCAGGAAATATACCACTCTCAGATATTTTGGCATTTGTCCTCCAAGTTATGTCAAGGTGTATTGGCCCATATTGTACCACTTGGGTACAAAATACCCGGCCGAAGCCGGGGAAAAAATCAAGCTAGTGCCATCCAAAAGAAACCTATGATCGGAATAATTATCACCAGTGCCCAGGTCAGACCTCCCACCCTACCCTTATTCTTAATGATGAACCACACGATGGATATGGGAATAAATATTCCGGCCCAAGCCAAAGCCGCTAACAAGGCCGCCAGTTTCATCCAAAAATCCCCCGATTGACCTTTTACACTAGCTTCAACGAGACCAATTGCTCCTTTCAAATAACCAATGAGAGACCAATTTGGGTACTGTTCCACGTTTTCCTCCGGATGCGAATATTAGGGTACTTGCGTTCTTAATTATACCCTATAAATCACAAAAAACCTGCTGTTTGCAGGTAATTTGTAGCTATTTCAAGTTAAGCAACTAATTTTCGTCTGAAGAGTGGCAAGAGTCAGGTTAGAGTGTATTTAGACACTCCTCTAACCAATAGTGTGGCGATATTATCATCCGGTCTCGTGAAGACCTTAACTCCTAGAAAGGAGGTGATCCATCCGCACCTTCCAGTACGGATACCTTGTTACGACTTAGCCCCCATCGCCAGTCTTACCTTAGGAGGTCCCTCCCTTGCGGTTGGGGATACCCACTTCGGGCACTACTGACTTTGTTGACTTGACGGGCAGTGTTCTGGGATAACTATGTAAATCACTCTACAAACTTCCCTCTCGCCGAGCACGCGGATTTCCCGCACCCTGGCGAATGCCTGATCTTGATGAA
>CAZGSP010000003.1:0-15656 GCA_964528565.1 uncultured Pseudomonadales bacterium
CCGGTCCCGGCAGAAACAAAGGTTGAGGTCATGTCCGAGCCTGCGGGTGAAAAATTGATCCCTTCCTCCGGTCTGTCACCTCTGGATCTCAAACGCTCCTGGTCCCTCGCCTTTGTCGTCCTGGTCCTTTTCGCCCTTAGCCTGGACTGGATCTTCGTCCTGAGATACAACATTATCCGTATTTCCGGCGACACTTGGGCACACCTTACCTACTTTGCCGGCATGGCCGCCATTCTGATTATCATTCGCCAAGGCATCATCCTATGAAAAAGCCGATCAGAACCATACTGGACTACCTGGTGCTTAGCTTAGTCATCTCTACCGCCGTAGTCCTGATCCTTTTATTCAACGGGAACCGGGTTTTCCAGCAAATCACCGTCATAGGAGTATCTCTTATATATATAATATGGGGCATTATTCATCACCTCAGGGAGCATACTTTTTACCCCCGGATCATACTCGAATATGTCCTTTTTGCCTGTCTGGGTTCCATCATTATTATAGGATTATTATAGATTGTTATAGGATTTTAATAGTGAATAAAGTTGCATCGTATCGTATAATATAGCCTGTATGAAAGCTATAATACCTACAGGTGGAATGGGCACCAGAATGAGACCGCTGACGTTTACCGCGAACAAGCATCTTATTCCCGTGGCCAATAAGCCTCTAATACTATATCCTATCGAAACCGTCGCCGCCGCCGGCGTCAAAGATATTGCATTGACTTATAATCCCGGTCAGTTGGATATCATCAAAAATTTTCTCGGCGATGGATCCAAATGGGGAGTTAAGTTTACCTACATCCTTCAGGATAATCCTAGAGGCGGTCTCGCAAACATTTTTCAAGTTTGCGAAGAGTTTGTCGACGGAGATTCGTTCATGATGCACCTCGGAGACAATATCTTTACCGGAGGTATCAAAAATCTGGCGGATAGCTTTAGAAAAAACAAACCCAAAGGGTTGGTCGGTCTGGTTCATCACCCCGAGAATGTCCGCTTGGGCGTGCCTTACTTCGACGAGCAGGGCAAACTGGTCAAGTATGTTGAGAAGCCGGAGAACCCTCCTCATGATTTTGCCATCCCCGGAATATATTTCTTCGACAACATTATTTTCAAGTGTTTCAAAGGCAAGGACAAGATCAAACCCTCGGCCAGAGGCGAGCTCGAAATTTCCTCCGCCTACCAGTGGCTCATCGACCACAAATACGAAGTTGATACCATGGAGATAGAAGGCGCTTGGCTGGATCCGGGCAAAGTTCAAGACTGGCTCGAAGCGAACTTCTACCTGCTCGATCTGAATACCAAAACCAAAATTGGCTCCGACCTGGACAAGACCGTGAAGATCGTCGGTCGGGTCACCATCGGCAAGAACTGCGTCATCACCAACTCTCGTCTGAAGGGTCCTCTGAACATAGGTGACAATGTCAACATTACGAATAGTACCGTCGGTCCTTTTACCTCCGTTTACAACAACTGCGTCATTATCGACAGTACGGTCACCGACTCCGTGCTCATGGAAGCGGTCGTCATCGACAAAGTCCGCAAAAACATTGAGAACAGCATTATCGGGCCAAACTCGAACATCTCTCAGAGCAATCACTCCGAACACTATTCGGAGCTATTAGTCGGCGAGCTAAGTAAAATTTCTTTATAAAAATGAAACTCCTAATTACCGGCGGAGCGGGTTTCATAGGCTCCAACTTCATCCACTACTGGCTCAAGAAGCATCCGGCCGATCAGATCATCAACCTGGATAGTCTTACCTACGCCGGTCATCTGGAGTCTCTCCAAGATATCGCTCATCGTCATCACTACACTTTTGTCAGGGGAGATATCAACAATGCCGAGCTGGTGGACTCCCTGGTTTCCCAGGTAGACGTTATCGTTCATTTCGCCGCGGAGACCCACGTCGATCGTTCCATCACCGATCCGATGATCTTCACCAGAACAAACGTTCTGGGTACCCAAACCCTTTTGGAAGCCGCCAAAAAATACGGTACCCGATTCCATCACATCTCGACCGATGAAGTTTTCGGCGCCCTAAAGCTCGACTCAAAAAATAAATTCAATACTCAAACGAAGTACAGTCCAAACTCCCCCTACTCTGCCTCCAAAGCCGCTTCCGACCACCTCGTCCTGTCTTACCACACCACCTTCGGTGTTCCGGTGACGATCACGAACTGCTCTAACAACTATGGCCCCTATCAGGATACCGAAAAGTTTATTCCCCGCACCATCACCAACCTCCTGGAGGGAAAAAACATCCTGATCTACGGTGACGGTAAATATGTCCGGGATTGGCTGCATGTTGAGGACCACTGCCGCGCGATCGAGCTGGTTCTCCTCAAAGGCAAGATCGGCAGTACCTACACCGTTGGCGGTATGACCAAAGACGTCAGCAATCTTGAAATCTCCCAAAAAATTCTGAAGATCATGAAACTCCCGGAGAGCAGGATCGAGTATATCAAAGACCGTCCCGGCCACGACCGCCGCTACGCCGTTAGCTGGAAAAAGATCAATAAAGATCTTGGCTGGGGGCCAAAAGAAAAGTTCTCCAAACGTCTCAAACAGACCATCGATTGGTATCGAGCCAATGAGTGGTGGTGGAAAGAGATGAAAGTAAAATCCGAAGATTTTTATAAAAATAGATAAAAAAATGGGATTCAAAAAAATAAATTACGCCAAAATATCTCTTCCCGGCAAAACCGTGCTTTACCGCCAAACTTACGAAAAAGCCGAGGTGATCGATGGTGTCATCGTGAGCAAGCTCAACACTTTCTCGGATGATTTCGGAGGCTGGTTCAAAGAAGCTATGCGCCTCGACGAAGACGGCAACGTCGTCGCCTTGAAAGATCTGGGAGTTGATTTTCACCCCATCCAGGTCAATGTCTCACATCTGGCTCCCAAGACCAAGAGATTTTGGCATATCCATCCTCACCAAAATGAGATCTGGACCACAACGGGCACCATCCTTCTGGGACTGATCGACTTCCGCAAAGACTCCAAGACTTATGAGAAAAAGATGAAGATCGTCCTGTCTCCGGACCGAATGGTTTATATCCCCACCGGCGTTGCTCACGGTTTTATCAACCAGGGGGACGAGTTTGTGACCCTCAACTACTTTACCGACCATCATTTTATGGCCGACGAAACCACCGAAGAGTGTCGTATTGATCCCGAAAAAGTTAGCTATGATTTTGTTAAATCGGAATTAATGTAATATGGCAAAAATAAAAGTCCTTGTTACCGGAGCCTCGGGGCTCGTCGGTTCTCATTTAATTGAAGTTTCCCATGGGTTTGATTTTGTCACCCCGGATCTCCCGGACTTCGACATGACGGACGCCCTGGCCGTCAAAACTTTGGTCGAAAAGGAAAATCCGGAATGGATAGTTAACTTCGCCGCCTTTACGGACGTCAACGCCGCCGAACTACAATCCGGAGACGAGAACGGACCGGCCTGGAAAGTAAATGTGACCGGGGTCGAAAATTTACTCAAAGCCTTCAAGTCCAAAAACTTCCTGCAAATTTCTACCGATATGGTCTTTCCCGGAGACCTTGGTAACCCGGGTCCTTATGACGAAACCCAAATTCCCCCGGACTCAAACGAAAAGCTTACCTGGTATGGCTGGACCAAGAACCGCGCCGAGAAGCTCGTAAGAGAACACGGTGGCTCAATTCTTCGGATTATCTATCCCGTCAGGGCTCATTTCGACAAGAAACCGGACTATATCCGCGGGGCTCTCAAAAAATATGCCGACGGGAAAATGTACCCTCTTTTCATGGATCAGCAGATCTGCATCGCCTATATTGACGAGATCTCAAAGACCATTCAAAAAATCATCGAGACCGAAGCAAACGGTACCTTCCATTGTTCCTCCGATACCACCACTCCTTATGAGTTGATCGCTTTTGTCATCGATCAGCTGGGTGCCGACTCTTCGGTCATCAAATCCACTTCCGTTCACGAATTTCTCAAAACGCAGACCAACCCCAACCGTTATCCTGTCTGGGGAGGCCTGAAAACTAAGATCACCGAAGAAAAACTCGATCTTCTCTTTCCTACCTGGCAGACCATCGTCGAACATCTCACCGGCCAGGGCCTTCGCCTGCCTGCCGGCCAGGCAAGCTTGCCTGAGACGCAATAATCGAGTATCCTAAAGATATGAAGCATTGTGCAAGACTTCTTGTCTTGTTGCCCATATTTCTATTCGTCTTATTCATGGCTCCTATGGCTCACGCGGACGCGAAGTCCGACTACGACTATCAATACGGTCAGTATCGCCGGGGCTACTCCGAGTTTCTCATCCTCAAGCAGGACTATCTGGCCACCCCCAGTCTGGACAATCAGCAAAAAGCTATGCTTTCGGCGAAGCAGACCATTCTCGCCCGGGACTTGGCGAAAGCCTCGCTCGACTGGTATCTTATGGATCTTATCGGGAGCTCCAACGTCAACTACGAGCCAATCAAACCGGTTCTTACCTCTTTAAATACCGCCAGACTGTTTTTCCTCGGTGAAGCTCAAAAATCTCAGGCTATCACGACTCAGACGGATCTTAAAAAGTTTACCCAAAACTATCTAAACTTAGCGACCGAGAACGATAGTATGATCAAGTTCGGCATAGTGGGCAACAAAATCGCCGCCCTGGTCAGGATCCAGATCGATTCCAAGACTGCCCTGGACGAGATCATCCCCAAATTACCCGTTCCCATGCCCTCGGGTCTTTCCGCGCGGGTTCAGGAGCTCAAAGACTCTGCCAAATTTATCGACGCCAAAATAGATCTGTTGGCAAACAACCTAAATTTAGCCGATGCGGTGGCGGAGTCCGTCACCGAGATCTTTTTCACCGCCAGGATAGAAAAATTGATCGAGATCCACGACCTTCAACTGGACTGGATCAATCGTCTAATAGATATCGATATAAACTATGTCCAACCTAAAAATTGAAGTCACCAATCCGGAAGCCATCAAACTGATAAACGATCTGAAAAGCGGCGCTATCTTTGCTCCGGTCAAGGCTTGGATAATTCGTTACAAATGGTTTTTGGTCAGCGGCTTGGTCATAATTGTTCTGCTCATCGCCCTGGCAATTGGAAAAGCGATCTCCCGGAAAAGCGAGCCCCCCGTCTTTCTGCCTCCGGATATCGGCACTCCGGTTCCCACCGTAGTGACGACAGTCAAGTCCGATTACGAATGGATCCGGGAGAACATCCGAAACTTCAGCACCGACCTTCCCGATCCGGTCATCCCGCCCTTCGACAATGCAATTGATCTTGAAAGTGTTAATATATAACCTATGACAAAAGCAATATCCAAAAAACCCATTAATAAAAATAAATCCAACATGGCCGAAACAAAACCAAAAGCAAAAAAGTCGGTGAAGGTGATTAAAAAGTTACGCGTTACCCCCGTTGAGGAATCTTTCTCGGGCATTAACGAAGTCAAGCGCCCACCCTTCGGTTTTATTGTGAAGCTTTTACTGATTATTGCCCTGGGCTCGATTCTTTACTTATTGGCCCAAAAATACCGCGGAGCATTTCTCGCCGGAACGGTAAACTCTTCTCCTATTTCCCGCTGGGAGTTAAACCAAAAAATGGTTGAGAAGTACGGCAAACAAACTTTTGACGAAATGGTCAACGAAAAATTACTGGCGGCCGAGTTAAAGAAGCAAAACATCACCGTCACCGACAAGGAAGTATCCGATGAAACAGCCAAGATCATTCAAGAATATGGTGGTGAAGAGGCCTTCAAAGCCGCTCTGACCCAGTACGGGCTGACGGAAGCCAAAGCCAAAGACTCTATCAAACAAAGTTTGAGTCTCAAAAAAATAATCGAGAAAAATTATAAGATCGAGATTACCGACGATCAAGTCAAGAAGTATTTCGATGAGAACAAGACACTTTTTGAAGGCAAAAAACTGGAGGAAGTTACCGTAGATATTAAGGAAACTTTGTACCAGCAAGCGGTGTATACCAAAACTCAGGAATGGTTTACCGGTATCCGCAAAGATGCCAAGATCGTCCCCTATATTTAAAGATCTGTGAAAAAATCTGCCCAGACTTCACAAACAAAAAAAATAGGAGTCAATGTTAAGCGCTGGCTGGTTCCGGCGCTTACGGCTTTGGTGGTGATCATTTTTGCCGGCGGAGCCATCCTCGTTCGACGCTCAATCCCGCCCAAAGAGTCTCCGGGTGTGCCCACCGACACAGCCAAAACTCTCACGGCGGAAGAGATCTCCTTACCCGCACCGGATCTGCGAAGCGGCAACTCTATAGAGGCAGTTTTAAAAAACCGCCGCACGAGAAGAGACTTCCTGGATAAAGAACTCTCCTTAAAACAGGTTTCCCAGATGCTCTGGGCGGCTCAGGGAGTTACCGTTGACTGGGGTGGCAGGACGGCTCCTTCCGCCAAGTCCACCTACCCTCTATCCGTATTTTTGATCGCTAATAAAGTTACCGGTCTGGAGGCAGGAGAGTATCAATATCTTGCCGGTGACAGAACTCCGGTGCACAAACTCAAGCCCATCAAGCAGGTTGAACTCCAGAAGGCGATTTTTGAAGCTCTGAACGAAAGCTCTTTCAAAAATGCTCCGGCTGTCCTGGTAATTACCGGCAACATGGGAAAGATGGCCGAGGCATATGGAGGTATTCCTCACGACAAAGAAGTCTATTTGGAAGCCGGGCATGTAGGCCAAAGCCTCTATCTGCAGGCCGAAAGCCTCAAGCTTGGCATGGTGACGATTACCGGTTTTTCGGAGTCCAAGATCAAAGATCTGGTTACCATTCCCGTTTCCGATACTATAATCTACCTAGTTCCTTTCGGAACACCCAAACAATAATATGCAAGAAGCCGCTGAGAGATCAAAACAACTTATTGAAGACAAGGAAGAGGAAAGAAGGCGAAATTATATAAAAGGGTTAAGTAAACGAGAATTAATACGGTTAATGCAATCGGTTGAATTGGACCCTAGGTTAACCACTGTTGCGCAAGTAGAAAGAGCCAAAGAAATGATAAATAGGGGAAAAGCCCTTGATGTTGAAGAAGTTATTGCGATAATGGATCTTGAAGCTTCAACCCCTAAGAACCAGCACCACACCGACTACTAATCGCTACTTACCCTTTCTCCACTCGCTGATTTTCTTGTGATCTCCCGAAAGTAGTATCTCCGGCACTTTCCAGCCGTTGTACTCGGCCGGTCTCGTATACTGCGGGTACTCCATGGCCATTTCCTCGCTGTAGGACTCTTCCTTAAGAGACTCGGGGTTTCCGAGAACACCGGGCAGGAGGCGGCAAATACTGTCCACCACTACCATCGCCGGCAGTTCGCCTCCACTTAGTACATAAGGTCCGATACTATATATTTCGTCGGCCAAGTGCTCATGGACCCGGTGGTCTATCCCTTCAAAGTGCGGCGCTATAAGGATCAAATGCTCTTCCGTCTTCAGTCTCTCGGCTGTTTTTTGATCATACATTTTCCCCTTCGTATCCATCAGAATTACTTTTGTGTCCGGAGTTCTTAATTCAGTTAGCGCCCGGTCGATCACATCCACCCTCATGACCATGCCGGCTCCGCCTCCGAACGGGCGGTCATCCACACTCTTGTAGTTATCATCACTCCAGTCCCGCAGATTCCGGACATAAATACTCACCGCCTCTGTTCCTACTGCCCTGCCCACTATCGAGGTCTTGAGTACGCCCTCAAACATTTCCGGAAATATAGTCAAAATATCAATTTTCATATAGCTAATTTTATACTACTATCACCCATCCAACCCGAAGTATAATAAAACCCATATGAGTCACAAAAACTATCATGAATTTTATGCAGATAGTCATTACGATCTCGGTTTAAAAATGGGAGAAGCCTTTGCTGATAAAGCACAAGAAGCAATCGCAGAAGCAAAAGAGGATCACTGGGAACAAAGGATGGCAATCGGGAAACAACAGTTTGAAGTAACCAAAAAATATTTCCCGGATTATATATCTGAAATCGAAGGCTATTCAAAAGGGGCGCAAATTGATTTCATGGATCTTTGGACAATAAATATCGAATCAGATGCATTTCTGAAGGAAGGTGCAAAATGTACAAATCTAGTTACCAACTTCGGGAAACTCATCGGTCATAATGAAGATGCCGATGAACCCGGTTATGAAAACAACGTTTGTGTAGTAAAAAAGACCATAAACGATCTCACGATTCTTGAAATTTATTACTACAACACACTTGGAGGCAACTCGGTCGGAGTAAATTCATTTGGATTTGCCCAATCCTTAAACACTTTGTTGTTCACGGAAACAACAATCGGAGTACCAAAAAACGTTATTGGACGATTTCTATCTGACACAAAAAATCCCGAGAATGACATAAATACTGTACTGACCATTCCAAGAGCATCGGGTTACAATCACAACATCATTAACACAAAAGGAGAAATTTGGAATTTGGAACTGACTAATCTCAATGGGCATTTAACTAAGCCAAAATCACCGTTTGTGCACAGCAATCACTGCTTAAGTACCTCAACAACATATCCTGACGACTTCGGCACCATTAGTCGATTAAAATATTTCCAAGAAAACGTCAAACAACACATGTCGGCAGAAGAGGTGATTGCTTTACAGGAAAATTCTAGTCTTGGATCGAACTTAAGCGTCTTTAACGAAAGGACAATTGGAAAAATGTTAATTGACTTTGATCAAATGGAAACAAGAATCTGGTTGCTAAGAGAAAAAGAACTTGGTTGGGTAAGTTATTCCTTAGACTTCATAGATATATAATACCCTTATGTCAAGACTAGTCAAAAAAACTGCCAATGGTCCTCAGCAAGTAGGGGACAAGATGATCTGTATGTGCGGACTTTCGGAAAATCAGCCCTTCTGCGACTTCTCCCACAAAAAGACTCTCACGGAGGATGAAAGTAAACTTTACTGGTACGAGAACGGCAAAGCCGAAGAGATTGTCACCGAGGCCGATGGATGTTCCTGTGACGAGGGGGTATGTAAGGGGGATTGCCATAAGCATTAATCACTATGACCAAACTTCCTGTCGCCGTCGTCGTCATCCCCACTTACAACGAAGCCGCCTCGATCGGTAAGATGATCGATCATCTTTTTACCGTGACCTTTCCCGGAATCAAAGATTGGGATTGTAAAGTACTGGTAGTGGACGACACCTCTCCTGATGGCACTTACAAGGTAGTCCAAGCTTTACAGAAAAAATACAAAGATCTTTTTCTTTCCCTCAGCGCCAAGAAAGCCGGTATCGGCGGAGCCTATGTGCGCGGCTTCCGATATGCCATGGATGAGCTGGGAGCCGACGTTGTTTTTGAAATGGATGGCGATTTCCAACACCCTCCGAAGTTGATACCCGTTTTTCTCAAAGAGATCGGCGACGGTTATGATTATGTCTTGGGGTCTCGGAAAATTAAAGGTGGCAGTAACCCAAAAGGCTGGGGTTTCAAAAGAGTCTTTTTAAGTGAAGTCGGTAGCCTAATTGCCCGTTTTGTTCTCTTTTTTCCCACCAAGAATTTTTTCAGGATCACCGACCCTACCGGCGGCTTCAAGGCCACCCGTGTCAAAGGCTTTGTCGATACCATGGATATGGACCACCTTTATTCCAGGAGCTTTGGTTACAAACTGGAATTTCTTTATAAAACCGTCATGCTCGGTGCCAAGGTCAAAGAAATACCTCTGGTGTTTGGACTTCGGGAAGCCGGAGAATCCAAGATAGAACCACAAACCGCTCTAGAAGTCTTTAGAGTCGTCACTCTATTGCGTTGGAACGACCCCACCACTCAAAAATTCCTGAAGTTCGGCACCATCGGCCTTTTTGGATTTGTAATAAACAAAGTCGGACTGGATGTTTTTGCTTCTCTGCTAAAAAATCTGATCAATAGTGTCGGTATAAGGAACACCCTGGCGAATGCTATGGCGGCCGAGATCTCCATCATCAGCAACTTTATTTTTAACAATCTCTGGACTTTCAAGAATGAAAAATTGGTCTGGGGTGCGAAACTGGTCAAGAAGTTTACCACCTTTAATCTCAGCTCGGTCATCTCGGGCATTATTCTCCCCAGTCTTGTCATCGGTGCCGGCACACAGATCTTTGGGGATCAATACCGCTTTTTGTTCCTAATTATCGCCGTCTTCTTCATCACCGTTCCTCTCAACTGGTTCATCTACAACCTCGTAATATGGAAGAAAATGAAATGAGCAATATCGGCACACTTTCCATGGAATGGCAAGAAAAAATTGCCGCGGATTTAACTAGGATGAAGGTGGAAGGTCCTTCGCTTATCAACGTGGAAATAGAAAAAACCAGATTCACCACTACTCTAGTCATACAACCGGATGAAGAGACAAGGCAAAAAATACATGAGGCGATCACTCCTCTGGCAAATATGTTCAAGGGATTATATATCCAACCAGTGGAAGGACTTCATATCTCTATTCAATGGTCTGATCAACAAACCGGAGATGAGGCACAACTTGCTTCTCTTATAAGTCAAATAAATCCTCCTGCACTTGAAGCGGAATTTATCCTCCCATTTCCAAGTAAACCAAACTTATTTGCCGTCGTCATTCCAAAAAATAACTCACTCTGGATGGCAAAAATTCGGGAAAAAGCCACCAGTGCTTTTTCCAAAGCCGGGTATCAGTCAAAACTTCCCGTTTCTCTCCCTTCACTTTGGATGAGTCTCGTTAGATTCACTACCGATTTTGATCTTAAAGATCTCGAAAAAGTAACAAATGATCTTTCAACAGTTTCAATTGAGTGTAAAAAGTTTACTATGTTCTTGGCCAAAGCAAATCCTTTCTTCGACAAGGATACTTTAAGAATTCTTTCCTCCAAGGAGTTTTAAAGATACGGTGCCCAATCGGCGATGGGGGCGGTATTGTTCAGAAGGAAGTTCCAGGTAAACAGCATGATCGGGATGATCAGAAGGTAGGCTATCACCCTAAACTCCTTCTTTTGTACCAGTTTATCCCAGCCGATCAGCACCAACGGGGCGATGGGGAGGATGTAGCGGCTGATATCGCGGTGGGCAACAAACAGGGTAGAGAGGAAAAATAAACCGGCAAAATAATACTCGATCGTCAGCTTCTTCTCTTTGAGTTTCATGATTCCGACACCAAAGATGATCCAAGTCCAAATGACATCTTCGAGCCAGAAATTCCCGACCCACACTTGTCCTTTGGGGGCAAAGACCGAGAACGGCGGCCAAAATAAATGCATATTGTCCCCACTGTGCACGTATGCCAGCCAGTCATCCGTGCGGATCTTGAAAAAGTAAAACAATCCACCGATGGCCAAAAGTTGGATAAGAAGCGGCCAATATTTCCAGGCGATTCTTTTCTCTTTAATTGATTCCACTAGAGCATAGACGCCGTAGGCGGCAAGCAAGATTATCGCCGGGCTCTTGGTTAGCTGAGCCAGTGCGCCAAAAATTCCTGCCCACAAATACTTACCTTTTTTAAAATAGAATAGACTGGCCAGGATGAAGAGTATGAACCAGGGCTCCGGAGAACCGATCGCTCGGAGAGCTACCCAGCGGGCGGGTAGGATCATAAAAACAAGAGACAGCCAAAAGGGGTCAATACTCAATTTGAATTCGGACAGATACTTATGGAACATCCAAAAACAAAGAACCGTACCCAAAAGAGTGGCCAGTAGCATGGCGGTGGGACCCTTTAGGAAAGGGTCAAAGACGGCAATCACGGACGGATACAGGGGGAAGTGGGCGGGGAAATACTCCGTCGGTTCGGTCACCGAGAAATCCTTCTTTATTTTTTCCTTGTTATACCAAGATTTTTCCACGATCAGATAATTCGGACCGTCATAATTCTGCCACAGAGTGATGTTTCCTTTGGAAAAATCCAAACCCCAACCCGGAAGCTTGGTTTTCAAGCCAAAAGGCAGCCAGATCAGCAGGGAAAAAATCACCACCGCGAGTAATAAATACGCTCGTTTCATCTACCTCTAGTATATACTTGTGATTATGTCGCGACAATTAGATAAGCTATCGGTATTTTTGCCGGCCTACAACGAAGAAGCGAATTTGGGGAAAACGATCGAGAACGTCATCGGCAGTCTCAAAAAGAATGTTTCCGAATGGGAGTTAATAATCGTCAACGACGGCTCCAAAGACAAAACCGGGGAGGTGGCCGACAGTTGGAGCAAAAAAGACAAACGGATCTCGGTCATCCATCACCACCCGAACCGCGGCTATGGCGCCGCTCTCAAAAGCGGTCTCTACGCCTGTAAATATCCCTGGATCTCCTTCATCGACTCCGACGGACAGTTCGATTTTTCCGAGATAAATCGTTTTATTGATACCCAGGAGAGAACCGGTGCCGATATGGTCATTGGTTATTATCTCGGTCGAAAAGTTTCTTTTAGTCGAAAAGCAAATACTTTTGTGTGGCAAGTAATTGTCCGTTTGTTATTTGGCTTGAGAGTTCGCGATATCGACTGCGGTTTTAAACTGATCTCCAAAAAAGTTATCGACACCATCGAGCCGCTCCAAAGCGAAAGAGGCGCTTTTATCAGTAGTGAATTCCTCATCAAGGCTAAAAAAGCCGGTTTCAAGATAGTGGAAATCGGTGTCAACCACTACCCCCGCAAAAAGGGAGAGGGGACAGGTGCCAATCTCGACGTGATCATTCAAAGTTTTGTCGATCTTTTCAAACTCTGGTACAAGTTAAAATGATCAACTTCATCAAAAAAAATAAGCCCGAGTCATTCCTGATAGTATTCATCATTCTCTTAGCCCTTTTTCTCCGCGTCTACCGCATCGGAGAATTTATGACCTTTCTGGGCGATGAAGGTCGGGATGTCCGTATCGTCCGCGATCTGATCACTCATGGCAACCTCGTCTTTATCGGCCCCCAAACCAGCATCGGCAATATGTACCTCGGCCCCCTCTACTACTATATGATGGCTCCGGCTTTGTGGCTCTCCCGCCTGAACCCGGTTGGTCCGGCCATCATGAACGCCTTACTGGGAACTCTCACCGTTTTTCTCACTTACCTTTTTGGTCGTCAGTGGTTCGGTAAATGGTCCGGCTTGATCGCCGCTCTCCTTTACGCCGTCTCTCCGGTCGCCATTGTCTATTCCCGATCTTCCTGGAATCCGAACCCCATGCCCCTCTTTGCCCTGCTTTGCATCTGGGGGATCTATGAAGTCCGGCAAAACAAAAAATACTTCTGGCTGCCTCTGATCGGGGTTTTCTTTGCCTTTGCTCTCCAGATGCATTACTTGGGTTTGCTTCTGGCTCCCGTACTTGGTTTGTATTGGCTACTTACCTTACTGCAGGTCAAAAAAGACCCCGGACAAAAATCCGTCCTCATCCGCCAAACCATTTACGCGGTTTTGCTTTTCCTTTTGTTGATGTCGCCCTTGGTTCTTTTTGATATCAAACACCAGGGGATGAACTTTAACGCCTTCAAGGCTTTCTTCTCGGACCGTCAAACAACGGTCAATCTCAATCCGGCACGGTCGGACCGTTTCATTCCCGTTATCACCGGCGCATTCCAAGATCTGGTTTTGGGTAGACAAAACTTCTTCCCCGGTCTCGTCGCCATCGTTACCGGCATCCTCTACTTTTTTGCCTACCGTCGTTCAAAAAACAAAGCCCCATACACCCTGCTTTTTCTCTGGCTACTCTTGGGTTTTCTTGGTCTGGGGGTTTACAAACAACATGTTTATATTCATTATCTTGGTTTCCTCTACCCCTGCTTTTATTTAATTCTTGGTACTTCGCTCGGAAGTTTTATTGGCCATCGTTTTCCCCGCTGTCTCCCCTTTGCTCTCTCCATAGTCGCCCTCACCGGCCTTAGTTTGTTTTATAGTCCGGTCCGAGAAAGTCCCAACCGTCAGCTTTGGCGCACCGAAGCGGCGGTCGACCTCATTATCAAAGAGTCGGGGGGAGCTCCATTCAATTTTGGCTTAATAGCCAAACAAAACTACGACGAATCCTATCGCTACTTTTTGGAAAATAAAAAAGCCAACCTGGTCAGAGGTGAAGTCAAAGTGGTTGATCAGCTCTTCGTGATCTGTGAAGATGGAGATAAGTGCCGGCCGGAAGGAAACCCCGCGTGGCAAATTGCCGTCTTCGGTCCTTCTCACATCGACAATCAGTGGCAGATCGATTACTTAAAAATTTATCGTTTAGTCCATACTTTATGAGCTCCACCTTACCCTCTTCTCCCTTTATCTGGCTTGACCTCGAGTTCACCGACCTGGATGTCAAAAAAGGCGTGATCGTCGAGATCGCTTCTGTCGTTACCGATGGGAACTTAAAGATCCTGGACACGGGGCCCGATCTCGTCATTCATCAGCCGGAGTCAATTCTTGGAAGTATGGTCAAGTGGAACCGGGATCATTTTGGTGAGTCGGGGCTCACGGAGGAGATCCGCCGATCCACCATCACGACCGAGGAGGCCGAAAAAGAAACCATAAAGTTTCTGAAAAAATACTGCGCTCCTCATACCGCCTTGCTGGCGGGCTCCTCTATCTACATGGACCGGGAGTTCCTGAGGATACACATGCCGGCGCTCTACGACTTTGTCCATTACCGGATCGTCGATACGAATACAATTAAAGAATTGATGCATCGCTGGTATCCCAACATTCCCGATTTCCCCAAGGTCGAGGCTCACCGGGCCAAAGCCGACATTCTGGAGTCCATCGATGAGTTAAAATATTACCAGTCGGTAGTCTTCAAATAGCCGACTTTCCATGAAACCAAAGCTTTCCATAGTTCTGAGTAACTACAACGAACACGCCAATCTCGAAAGGGGAGTCCTGGAGCAAATGTCCGTCTACCTAAAAAAGGCCAAATATTCGTGGGAAGTCATCATCAACGACGACGGCTCGACCGACGGTGGTGACATAATTATCGCCGATTATGTGAAAATTCACCCCGGTTTTAAGATGGTCAGGGGAAAGCACGGCGGTAAGGCCGCCGGTATCTGGAATGGTATTCAAGAAGCGGAAGGCGAGATAGTTCTTTTTACCGATATGGATCAGTCCACTCCTCTTCAGGAAGTCGAGAAGTTACTACCCTGGTTTGAAAAAAATTATGATGTGGTTTTTGGTTCCCGCGGCAAAATGCGCGACAATTTTTCATTTTTTCGTCAGATCTCTTCGTGGGCTTTCCGGTCTTTCAGAGGTCTGCTTCTTTTGCACGATGTAGTCGACACCCAATGTGGCTTCAAAGCCCTTCGGGCAGATGTCGCCAAAAAGATCTTTCCTATGCTCAGTGTCATCAAAGATAAAAAGGTGGTCAGTAAAGGCTGGACCGTCTCTGCTTTTGACGTCGAACTGCTTTTCCTGGCCGAGAAACTTGGCTACCGGCTTAAGGAAGTCGACGTCATCTGGAAGAACGAGGATACTTCCGTGAGTAAGCAAAAAAGTTTTATTGGTGAATCGATCGATATGTTAAAGCAAATTATTCAAGTTAAGGTAAACGATCTCCAAGGAAAATATGACCAAAAATAAAGTTCTCTGGCTCATCGGACTGGCCGTTGTTACTCTTGTATTATTTTTATTTTTCCGGCTCTATCGTTTGGGGTCGGTCCCCGTCTTCGTGGATGAGGCTATCTATGTCCGTTGGTCGCAAGTCATGCGCGCCGAGCCGACTCTTCGATTCTTG
>CAZGSP010000004.1:0-7965 GCA_964528565.1 uncultured Pseudomonadales bacterium
CTGCCTGCCGGCGGGCAGGCGGGTTCTTCATGCCCAAAACTTGACATTTCCCCTCAGGCATGATATTATATAGGCTATCTAAGCCCATTCCCAACATAAGGAGAATATATGAACCTTAAGGTGACGATTGACGTCGTAGCGTTTCTGGCCCTAATCATACTGGCTGTTCTTGCCGTTTTTGGAGTTCAGAATGTTACCCTTGCCATTGCACTTTCCGGCCTGTTCATTGGATGCAATATCTGGATTAATGGGGAAAAGATAGCTTCCAAATAAGGAGAAATAGACATGGATATATTGATAGCTATTTTACTATTGTTCGTCTTGATCGTCCTCGTCTTAATCCTGGCACAACTCGTCAGGGGAAACAATACTCTTGATTGGATCAAGATTTACACCCAACGGAAATAGTTTCTCTCCATCAGACCCCGCCGCGAGGCGGGGTCTTTTTTGGCTAAACCTTCTCCACTTTCACTCCGTCGAAAAAGTCGGAAACCTTGTAGCCCTTGTCCTCTATCTCCTTTCGGAGAGCATCGGACTCGGCCCACTGCTTCGACTTTCTCATCCCCTCTCTCCGGTTGACCATCTCCATTACCTCCGCCGGAATATCGGCCGGCACTTCGTCCCTCTCGGACAGTTTTAGTCCGAAGACTTTATCAAAGTTTTCCACCAACCTTCTTTTTTCAAAAGAAGTCAAAGTATCATCCCCCAAAACGGCGCGGGCTACAGCCAAGGCCGCCGACATATTCAGATCGTCTTCCACCGCTTTGACAAACTCATCTCTAAAGAATGTTTCCTTGCCGGACAGCTCCACTTCCGGCTTGGGTTCAAAGATATTTTTATCCTGACCTCCCTCAACTCTCAAGGCCAAAAACTCTTTCTTGAGTTTTTTATACGAGTTCGACACTCCTTCCATCCCCTCCCACGAAAAGTTCATTTGTTTGCGGTAGTGGGCGGACAAATAGTAGTAACGTAAGGCCATTGGCGAAAATCCCTTTTGGACAACATCCGACACCTGATAAACATTTCCCAAACTCTTACTCATCTTTTTTCCGTCAACCGCCAGGAATAGGCTGTGGAACCAGTACTTCACAAAAGGCTTCTTCCCCGTAGCCGCTTCGCTCTGGGCAATTTCGTTTGGATGATGGATGGACAGATGGTCCTCGCCACCGGTATGGATATCAAATTGTTCCCCGAGATACTTCATGCTCATGGCGGAACACTCTATGTGCCACCCGGGGAATCCGTCTCCCCAAGGACTCTCCCAGTGCATCACATGATCGGAGAACTTGCCCACTCTTTTAAACCACAAGGCAAAGTCTGCCGGATGCTTTTTGCTCGTCTCGGTGACTACTTCGTCGCGGCCACCCACCAGTTTTTCGTCCAGAGATTGGCCAAATAATTTTCCGTAATCGGGGAACTTGGAGACATCAAAGTACACCGCCTCGGGGGTGTCGTAACCGTATCCGTTTTCAATTATTTTTTTGATCAGCTCGATCTGCTCCGGAACATGATCCGTCGCCTTGCACTCAATGTCCGGACGGATGATGTTTAGTAGGTCCATCTCTTTCACAAAATACTTGGTATACATCTCCGCAACTTCCCAAACAGTCATACCGGACTTTTGGGCTCCCTTTTCCAGCTTGTCCTCACCCTCGTCCGCGTCCGACACCAGATGTCCCACATCGGTGATGTTCTGAACATGAGTGACCTTAAACCCCTCAACTACTTCAAAAACCCTCTTCAAAATATCATCGTTGACATATTTCCGGCCATGTCCGATATGGGGATAATCGTAAACCGTCGGGCCGCAAGCATACATTCCAACTTCACCGGCCTTAATAGGCTTAAATTCCTCGATCTTCTTCGAAATACTATTAAACAATCTCAACATAACTGTATTCTAACAAAAAAGCCTCTTTAAGATATACTCAGACACAATGAAACGCTGGCCGGTAATTATCTGTCTTTCGCTCCTTTCTATTCTATTTGTCTACCCTTCGGCCTTTATTTACCCCAACGACACACTACCCGACAACAACGACGATCGCCTGATCGCCTATATCATTGGTCAAGTCCAACAAAACCTTATCAATTACCGGCCACTGTATTACGGAACCTTTTTTGCTCCGGAAAAGAACACCCTTACCTACTCCGACCCCTTCATAACCTCGGCCGTTATTACCTTACCCTTTCGTGCCGTTACCAACTCTCCTATTCAAATTTTTAATATCGCCTATGTTCTTGGATTTTTACTTACCATTCTCAGTTGTTTTATCTTATTTGGCTACCTTTTCCGCAACGATTGGATTTCTGCTCTGGCCACAATTTTGTTTAATTTTTCCGGTTTTCATTTGGCCTATTATCCTCACACGCAATTGTTTTTTCTTTGGCCGCTTCTTCTTTCTCTTTACTTTTTCTTGCGCTATCTCCGCGAAGACCGACCTCTTTTTCTGACCCTATTTTTTTTTACCACCACCTTACAAATGGCGGAGAGTCTTTTCCCTGTTTACTTGTTATTTTTTGCCACCTCCATTATTTATCTTTCCGGGTTCCCCACCAAGTCAAAATTTATCTCGGATGTTAAACATGTTCTTCCGCGCCTAATTCCCTTTCTCTTTGTATGGGCCTTTCTTCTTTTTCCCTACCTTCAGCTTCGACTTACCTTTCCCGAAGCCTTCCGTTCCATTCGTGATACTGCCAATTTTTCTTTAAGTGTCGACCAGATCTTTACCTTTTTCCATAGTTGGACAGTAATTATTTTACTGATATTTGCTTTTTTGAGTTTTTCCGTCATGTCAACGCAGGCCAGATCTTCCAAAATCTTCCCTACTCTTTCCTGGAAGATAATATTTTTCTTCTCTCTTGTGATGTCTCTCGGCCCGGTCCTCAAGGTATTTGGTAAAACCTTTAAAATCTTCTCTCTTCCCATTCCCCTACCTTATACCGCTTTTTACTATTTATTTCCCGGATTTACGGGCTTCCGTACTCCCGGCCGCTTTATCGTGCTTGCCCTTTTGGCCTCGGTAATTTTAATCGGATACGCTCTTATTCCTATTGTTTCTGGATTAAAAACCGGAACCAAGATCGTTTTTCTATTTCTTATTTCCTCTTTTCTTTTCCTTGAAGCCGATTTGCCTCTCAAAGCCTTTCCGGTCAACATTAATATGCACCCTGTCTATCGGCAGGTAAAAGCTCTTCCCGAAAACGCCATTATTCTCGAGTTGCCTATTAAACTTTGGGCTGGACCGAACCATGAAATAGAGTCCATCCGTTCTTTGTATTCCCTGGAACATCATCACCGTCGCTTTAATGGCTTTTCCGGCTTTGCCAGCAACACATGGATCGACTTAGTTATCCGTATTCAACAAAACGGTCTCGATCAAGATAACCTTACCCGTCTCCACTTACTCGGAATCACACATGTAATTCAAAACAACATCCTTTCACCTCTCCCCGATTAGCGGTGGCTATTCTCACATCCATAGAAAAAACCGGCCATAAAGACCGGTTTAAAAACTACTTTTGACGTTTGCCGTCTCTTAAATATCTATCCATAACAATATCCCGGTCTCTCACAGGCAGTCTGGTTTCTTTTTTGCACTGAGGGCAAGTCACCACCGGTAGCTGACGGACGTAAAGTCGGCGGCCGCCTACATTAACCGGTTCTACCCGGAGATCTAAATCCCGGGGGTGTTCGATTATAAGAGGTTTCTTACAGTGGGAACACATCAGGTAATACGGGAATAGACTGATATCACTCACAACCCTTACTGCCATTTTTCCTCCTTAGATTTTCCAAAAAAATTAAAATTCACGGAGATCGGCCACCATCTGGCTGACGCGGCCTAGATGTTCCAGTGTCAACCGGAGCGACTTGTCTTTATAGGGGGTAGCACTTTTGAAGGCTTCCAGAAGCTCCAATGCATACCGGAATCCCATGCGGATGCCTTTGGCGTAACTTTCAATCGAATATTTGGCGTTTCGGTATTCGAGTCCCATGAACATATCGGCCGTATAGAATATCTCCGCCGGCATGAATACATTTGCCGCACCCAAAATATCCACGGACCTAATGCTGGGATCTGCTAAAATTTTCAGGGAACAAAGTGAAGCGCCATCCGTGATCGTTCCGCCGGCTTCTGCCCTGGCTTTTCCCAAATTCAGGCCGGTAAGAACTCCGTAGAGCATACCGTTTATTTCCGCCGGATGTTTGCGCTCTTTCCGAAGCTCAATGATCGCCATCTGAATTTTCACCACCAAGTCATAGATCTCCAAAGAAGCCATTTTTCCTCCAGAAATGTTTCAAAGAATGATTGGCTAGGAAAACCAATTGAAGTATTTTACCACTTTCCCATAAAAGGCTTACTCCTTCTGCTTCGCCGTTTCTCCATGCGCCCCGGCACCTACTTTCCTCAACAAACCCTGAACGAAGTTCTCCTTCTTTTGTTTTTCGCCGGCGTCTTTTTGAACCTTTTCTTGTTCCTGCTGATCTTTTTCCCGGGCAATCTGAGCATCCAACTGACTCTTCCTCTGGCGGTACTGCTCCAGTTCATTCAAAACCTGATCGTATCTTTGTTTCTCCTTTTGTTTTTTAACCGCTTCCTCCTGACTTTTTTGGGCCTGGCTCGGTTCCTGTGCTTTGTCCGCCTGTGTTGCGCCCACGCCGCTTGGCGCCCCCGTTAGCTGCTCTATGGTACCCTCCGCCAACTGTTTCCCCGCATCCGTGGCGGACTTAACCGTGCTTTTTCCAAGCTCAAATAAATTGTCGGCCACTTGCTGACCGATACCTCCCAGTGGTGCGGGCATTACCTTCATTTAACCACAAAAATGCCCCACCAAACGGCGGGGCGGTATCCTAATCTATACCCTTTAACCCAAGACTATCCAAGAACTTGTCAATGGCCTGGTCAATATTTTCATCTTCCGGGCCGACGGAGTAAACCAAACCATTGATTCGTCCATAAATTATTTTCCCGTCGAGCCTTGCTTTCTTGGCCATCCAGGCAAAAAACTCTCCCACCGACTCATTTGGCGATTTGTCATGAACTTCATCTGGGGACATCTTTTCTCCTTGTCTTCTAGTTGGCTTTGACCAAACGGTAAAGGAACTCCGACAAACGGTTTATGGCAGTTAGGCGGCCGGAAAAGCTTATCCGGCTTTGCGAGTAAGAATTTTGCGAAAACAGAGTTTCCTCCCTACCGGCGGACGTATTAACATCGAAAATCCCTGTCCAATCAATACTAAGTGGCCGCACCGAACTTACGGAGAATACCACTGCGTTTAACGATTCAAAGAACACCAATACGCTTACTCCGCCGGCCAGATTGATCCGATACACAGGCTCCGGATGATCGTCGACCATCCCCTCCCCGACGATAAAGAAGCTCTCATCGAAGTTTGATCCTTGTAAATAAAATCTACAAGCACCATAGAGCGCATAAAAGTGAATTCCGGCCGGAATATTGTTACTGGCTTCCCCTTGAATCCCAAACCACTCGGTATAGGGAATTTTTGGGAAAAAGTTCATCCTCACCTCCTTCAATTTTCAAAGTGACTGTCTTTTGGGTATTATACCAGTCCTCTCAAGCCCAACCTACATTTCTCCCCTGCCTTCCAGAGCTCTGGTGAGCGTCTGCCCATCCGCATACTCGATATCCGCCCCAGTTGGTAAACCACGCCCGATCCTGGTCACTTTGATGGTTTCCCTCAACCCCACCTCTTTCATTCTCTCGATAATAAACATAGCCGTCGCCTCCCCCTCCATGTTTGGATTGGTGGCCAGGATAAGTTCCTTGATCTCCCCCGCTTTTAGCCTGGCCATCAGCTGAGGGATCCGCAAGTCATTCGGCCCAATGCCTGCGAGAGGGTTTACCGAGCCTCCCAGTACGTGATAAACACCCTTGTAGCCGTCGGCGCGCTCAAACGCCAGTAGGTCGAGCGAGGTCTCCACCACACACACCAAGCTCTTATCCCTACTCTCATCCTGGCAGACCGGACAAAACTCCTCTTCACCCACGTTAAAACACAGGGCGCACAGCTTGGTATCTTTTTTCAAGTTTTCCAAAGATTGGGCAAACTTGGTCAGCTTCTCCTGAGGAACGTTCAGCAGGTAATAAGCCAAGCGTGCCGCCGACTTCGGCCCGATACCGGGCAAGGCTTCAAACGCATCAATTACTTTCTGAACCGGCCTGATACTTCTCATTTTTACATCCCCTTCGGCATGTTCCCCAGTACTTTTGATAGATCTCCCATGGAGTCCTTCATCTCTTCGGCCGCATATTTCTGGGCTTTGGTGATGGCTTCATTGATCACCTTGACCGCGGTATTCATGTTTTCTCCGCCGATAAAAAGCTCTTTGAGCTTGCCGTCCCCCGTGACTACCGCCTTCACATCGCCCTCTTCTATCTCCGTTTTGTGTCCGGCAATCTTCCGTTGAAGTAAAGCTAACTTAGCCAGAGCCGCACCTTGAGAGCCAAACTGTTTTATTCCATTGAACATATTTGAAAATAACTTGTAACAGACTTATTGTATATCAAAACAATCTATTCACTGCGGATTCTGTCAATTTCCAAAAATCTTTTCTGCCGCCGACATTACTCCACCGGTACTATTTAATATGTCTTCCTTGGGAGAAACCAAGTTGTCGTCCTCTTTATCTCCTTCGGTCCGAGCCATCCCCTTGTCCACCAGCACGCACTTAAAAGTCATTGGTCCCCATACTTTCGCCATTTGTTCTTCGATCAATTTTCTCTTGACTTCTCGTTCCAACATATCTTGCTGAAATCTGGAAGTCACGGAGATCGTGAGAGACTTTCCCTGAATATCCACGGGAGAAACGAGACGAAGCATCCCGGCAAGCGATCCATTACTCTCCGCCATCGAGTTCAAAAAGTCCAACCAGCCCGTCTTTACTTTCTCAATATCCACCAATACCTCGGTCTGTGGTTGAATACTAATCATACTCGGATCACCCTCTTCTTGCCTCTCTATCAGGGCTCTCGAATTCATTTCGGCAATCGAATCTTTAGGAGCCGTTTTCTCTGGGGCAGGCATCCGGACTTTTGGGTTGGGTATTCCCCCTTTCTCGTCTAGGACTACCGACAGCAGAGCGATCTCTATCGGAAGCAGTGGTAACGGAGAAATTTTGATCCGGTCGGCGGAAGAAATCAGGTTGTCAATTATTTTTAGATAGGCGGCGGGGCTTTCTCCACTTCTGATCTTTTTCTCCATCTCCGCCTTGGCTTCCGTTAGCAGTGAAGCCACCAGTATCGGGGCTTTGACGCCCGTCTTTTCCATCTCCTCAAACATCTTGGTGATCTCACCGGTATCGGAAATAAGAACCGCCTCCAGCAATTTTTTTATCGAGTGTTTGCCCACTACTCCCAAGACCTTGGTCATAACCTCTTCGTTGATTTTCTTTCCATACGAAGAAAGTTGCTCGAGTATCTTGTGGCCCTCACGGAAGCTTCCATCCGTCGCTTCGGCGATCTGCCGGAGAACTTCTTTGTTGATGTCCAGCTTCTCACCCTTGACGGCTTTAAGAAGTGATTCCATGACCTCCTCCACCGTCGCTTTTGTGAAATTGATCCTGGCACATCTGCTGGCAATGGTCTCCGGTACTTTCTGTGACTCGGTAGTACACAAAATGAACAAGGCGTGTGCCGGTGGTTCTTCCAGGGTCTTAAGAAGCGCATTGAAGCCCGCGGTAGATACCATGTGAACTTCATCAATAATATAGATCTTCTTCTTCAGCTGAACAGGTGAAAGACGGACCTTTTCCCTGAGATCCCGGATATCGTCTACCAAACCGTTGCTGGCGGCATCGATCTCGATCACATCCACGCTACTGCCCCTGCCGATCACCCAACAAGCATCACACTCCCCGCAAGGCTCGGAAAAATTTCCCGTTTTACCCTGATTATTCTCGCAATTGACTATCTGTGCCAAGATCCGAGCAGTGCTCG
>CAZGSP010000005.1:0-7353 GCA_964528565.1 uncultured Pseudomonadales bacterium
GGGGGGGGGGGGTTTTCGGGGGTGACACGTAGTTACTTGGGAATTGACAGGCATAAATCGATCATCGCCTGGTGAGCGTTCTGGTCGAACGCTGTTACCTGTGCCTGTACATCGAATGGGTACAGTTTGAAATAGTGAACGTCAGGCTTGTTTTCAAAGTTCGACCCGACGAAGATCCTTTCAAACGTGTACTGCGAGTTCGACAGCTTGAATACGGCGTAATACGCAACGTAATCTGCTGAGAGATCCGTTGGTATTTCCGAAAAATCAATCGGGAGAATCCTTACTTCATACCCCCCATTTCCGTACCTTGCGGGGACGGTGGTGAGGTTGAAAAAAGATTTATCGTCCAGGCCGGTCCCGCCGCAAGCGGAGAGGAGGAGAGAGACTAGAACAATGACAAGAACGATCATGCTGATTTTTTTCACTTGAGGCTCCTTTTTGGGTTCGTTTTAAGGTGAAAAGATGGGGTATTATATCTTATAGTGCGCAAAAAGTCAAGCCAGTGGTGCGTGGGGCTTGACATATGTATGAATTGTGCTAATATCTATACATGATTAGTACAATAAACGTATCGTTACCAAGGCAATTGAAAAATGAGGCCGACGAGCTGGTAAAGGAGGGCTATTATGCTTCCTTTAGTGATCTGGTGAGGACATCGGTAAGAAAGTTATTGGAGTCAAAATACGATATTTGGGTTGCCGAGGCAAAGAAAGATCACAAGAACGGAAAACTGAAGACTATTTCCGATACGAAAGAAATTGGAGGTTATTTAGACACCCTAGGGAAATGAAGTTAGTTTTCTCCAAAAGATTTGAAGAGGATTTTGTACGACTGCTTAGGAGTGGCTCCAAGTATCGTGACAAAGTGACAAAAACACTTGAATTTTTGGCTAGAGATATCAACCATCCGTCTCTTCGACTTCATAAACTGAATAATAGAAGTAGCTACTCTGTCTCGGTAGATATGAAAGTCCGAATATTGATAGAGATCGAGGATGAGACGATATTTTTGATTCGAATAGGGAATCACGATGTAATATATAGGGATTAATTAAAAATATGGATTTTAGATCATCCTTGAGAGTGTCATTTTTATACGACCTGTTTGGGAAGCGATCCTATGCCCAGAGTGGAGAGGACTTGATCGCGTGGGGAGAGCTGGGTGGCCGGAAGCAGGGCTACTATATAGATGTGGGGGCGTTCCACCCAAAGGTGTTTTCGAATACTTACATGTTTTATAAAAAAGGGTGGCGGGGAATTTGTATCGACCCGAACCCGGAGATGGAAGAGTTGTTCCGGAAAGCGAGGCCGGGAGACAAGTTCTTGAATATGGGGGTAGGAGAGTCAAGAAAGGTGATGGAGTATTTTGAGTTTGAGGATGGAGCGGCCAATACGTTCTCTCCGGAGCAGGCCAAGAAGAATCAGGTGGAAGCTGGGAGAAAACAGATTGGAACCCGGATGGTAGCCATAATGCCTCTGAAAATGATCTTTGAGAAGTATCTCCCGAAGGGTGGAAAGATCGATTTGCTGTCGGTGGATGTGGAGGGAATGGACTTGGAAGTCCTGAAGTCGAACGACTGGAAGAAGTACCGGCCGGAGATGGTAGTCTGCGAGGATCTGGAGTTTGACTATAAGAATTGGAAAAAGTCGGACGTGACGGCGTACCTGGACTCTTTGGGGTATGATCTTATAGCGAAGACGCCTTACTCCCTGATCTTTAAGACACGGACGGCGGGGTGATAAAATGGACCTTGCACTAATTTATGAGTAGCCTAAAGACTTTTATCGGTGAATGGGTGTTTGACTTTTTCAAGTATTTGAGGATACTGCTGTCGTATTTTGTGGCGTACTACCTGAAGCCGAAGTTTTCGGCGTTTGAGTCGGTAAAGTCGATACTCGTTGGCAAGATGTACCAACAGCGGGGTAAACATGCTCAACTGATCGTGAACTCGGCGATGGTAACCGTGATGGCTCTCTCGGTAACCTTGGGACCGTCCCTCATCGTCAACGACTCTCAAACACAAGCGGTAATGTCTCTCGGGCTTGGCAGTAAGTTTGCTTTTGCCCAGGAAAGCAGTGCTTCGGCGGAAACGGCCAGGGTGCTGGGTCTAGCGACCGACTCGCAAATAGAGATGGATCCTCTAACTTTGGTTTCCGATAAGCCAAGGGCGGATGTTCTCGATTACACGGTAGAAAATGGGGACACACTGGCTTCCATCGCCAAAAAATTTGGAGTAGACACGGACTCGATCAAATGGCTGAACAAGGGCTTGAATGAAAAAAAATTGAAACCCGGATCCGTTCTCAAAATTCCGCCGGTAACCGGAGTGATCCACACCGTGAAGAGTGGGGAGACGATTTATTCCATCGCCAAAAAATATAATGTGTCCGCCCAGGCGGTAGTCGACTTCCCTTTCAACGAATTTACCAATGACGAAACTTTTGCCCTGGCTATCGGACAACAACTGATCGTGCCTGACGGTGAGATGCCGGACGAGCCGATACTGTCACCGAGATCAAATCTGGCTTCTTCGCTGACGCCGAATGCCGGAGCGGTATCGGCAACCGGAAATTGGATCTGGCCGACGGCCGGAAAGATCTCTCAGGAGTACAGAGCTTGGCACAAGGGACTGGATATAGCCAATCATGGCGGAGGACCGATACTGGCGGCCGATTCGGGAACGGTGATAGTCGCAAGTTGGCTCGACAATACCGGATATGGAAACAGAGTGGTTGTGGATCACGGAAACGGGGTAAAGACCTTGTACGGACATATGTCTTCTTTCTCGGTGGTGGTAGGGCAGACGGTTAAGAGAGGAGACAAGCTGGGAATGATGGGTAGTACGGGTAGATCTACGGGGACACATCTCCATTTTGAGATCAGGACGGACAAGGGAAACATGAATCCACTGTCGGTACTGAAGTAGGGTAAAATGTAGCCATGGTTGATTCTGCAAAAATATTGATACGAGCGGGAAAAGGCGGTAACGGTGCCGTGAGTTTTCGCCGGGAGAAATTTATACCCAAAGGCGGTCCGGACGGCGGGGACGGTGGTAAGGGCGGCAGTGTGTATCTGGAAACCGATCCCAATAGCAACACTTTGGATGATTTTGCCCACCGGCAGAAGTTTGAAGCGGAAGACGGCGCCAAGGGTATGGGGAAGAAAATGTCCGGTCCCAAGGGAGATGATCTAATCATCAAAGTTCCGCTCGGTACCATAGTAACCTTAAAACCTCTTTTTACCGCCAAGCCGGAAGTGGAAAATATTGCCGTTAAAGGCATGCCCCGGGGACAAATGGGCAGGCTGACTCTCAAACAGATCCCGGAAGTTGAGGCAGTGGAACAAGTGATCGATTTTGATAAGCCGGGTATGAAGATACTAATCGCCAAAGGCGGGGTCGGAGGCAGAGGCAATGTCCACTTTATGAGCGCGAGGGAAACAACCCCGATGACGGCGGAGCAGGGGCAGGTGGGCCAGAGTTATCAGGTGGAACTATCACTTAAACTGCTGGCAGACGTGGGTTTGGTCGGTCTGCCGAACGCGGGCAAGTCGACTTTACTTTCGGTGCTGTCGAATGCGAGACCAAAGATAGCCGATTACGAATTTACCACTCTGGAGCCGAACCTTGGAGTGTTTAAAAGTGGAGATAAGCGTTTGGTGATCGCCGATATTCCCGGATTGATCGAAGGCGCCAGCGAGGGAAAGGGACTCGGGATCAAGTTTCTAAAACACATTGAGAGAACAAAAGTGTTGATCCATTTGGTGCCGGCCGGCGAGGACCCCAAAGAGGCTTATGAGAAGTATTCTAAAGTTAGAAATGAGCTGATGAACTATGGTGGTGAAATTGAGAAGAAAAAAGAGATCGTGGTTCTCAGCAAAACGGATCTTATTAGTGAAGAAAAAGTGGAAGAAGCCAGAAAATATTTTAAGAAAAAGAAAATCGAGATCTTACCGATTTCCGCGGCCACTCAAAAAGGAGTTGCCGAGCTAATAACCCAAATTACTTACATTCGGCGTTAGGGTAGGAACAGAAAGTGGAGATAGGGGTACTTCCGGCACCGCAGTCCGAGTCGCAAGAGCTGGGAGAGCAAGCAATACTTTCTTCGTAAGCGACGATGACGCAAGCGCCGCTTTTGCAACCATAGTAGATGCGACAGGTGGGGGTTTCGCCCCCGCAACCCGTGATAAGGTCGTAGCCGCTCATACCGGTGGAGTTTGCTATAAGAGTATCCGGACATTCGGGAATGATGTTGGCATCGGGATAGTTAATGGAGGTGGTGGGTGCATAAATGGCGTACTGCTGAGGAGCGGAGCTACCTACCGGAGTGGTGTAGGTGGTATAACCCCGTCCGGTGTTCGGATCACAAGGGATTTTTTCCAAGTAAGGCGCAAGACCACTACCGTCGCAAGTGGCGAGGACGGTAGCCAGATCCGGAGGATAACTATCGTGGTCGGCGTAGTAGTTTTCGAGGGCGTTTTTGATCTTGTAAATGTCGGTTTTACGCTCGGTGTCGTAGGCTTTTTTGATGTAGGTAAAGGGATTGAGAGCCAATAAAATAAGGACGGCCAGGATGGCGATGATCGCGATGACAATGAGAAGTTCGGCAAGGGTGAAGCCCCGTTGGAGAGAAATTTTCAATTTCCAATGACCAAGTTTCATGATTTAATTTTACACATTATTAATTATTTTGTTTGGATCAGCCAATAATTGAATTGGATATCCGAGTTGATTGGTGCGGGGATGGCGACGGTGAAGCCCACACCCGACTCTTTAGACTTGACGTAAAGTACTTGATTGTTGGTATCGGAAACCGGAGTGACGTATATCAGAGTGTTGTCGGTAACTTTGTTGCTACCAATCACTACTTCCGACGAGCCGGTGACAATAGTCGCTGTACCGATAGTAGCATTGGAGTTTATTTGAGCCGAGACGGTGGAGGACTGATTATTATTTTCGGAAGCGATCACGAGACCGCCGGTAGTTAGCTGGCCAAAGTCGGCGGAGCCGGCGGTGTCCACCGAGCCTACGATTTGACCGTTGTCGTCAAAAATGGCCATGAGTTTGCCGGAGTCGGTCGCCAGCTCACCTCTACCGACGGCGAGAGAGCCGGAGATAGTGGCTGTTTTGGTTTCCAAATTGTTGGCATAGAGAGTACCGGTGATGATGAGATCGCCATTGACCACCACTTTGCCGTCGGGGTAGAGAGACAGAAGATTGGCTAACAAATGGACGGGTTTGTCACCGGTGGGCTGGATGAAAAGATCGGCGTCGAGGGAACTAAAAGACTGAGCCAGCACGGAGCCACTGGCCATAATGTCGCCGGTCATGAGCATTTGAATAGTAAGAGAGTCCAAGGCAAGATCCGAAGAGGTGGCGGAAGAGGTGGCCAGGGGCGACAGGGCAAGAGGGTCCGCCACGGCAGACAGGTCTCCGGAAGCGGTGGCGGTATGGAGGTTTCCGATGAGTGAGTCGTAGGAGGTGTACTTGGCTTGAAGATCGGCGAGGATAGCGGAGGCGGTAGAGTATTTTTCACTTAATAAGTCGAGCTGAGTGTTTAAATTTTCAACCGTTTTGCCTTTGATGTTGTCGGCATAAAGAGTGCCGGAGACGGTAGCGTCGATGACCTTGAGCTGATCTATGTCGGCGATGGGGGAAATGAGTTTGGTGCGGACGACAAGATTGTCGGTGACGAGCTCACTAACTTCCGCAACTCCGGCCTTGAAGTAAGCGGTGGTAGCTGAAGCAAAAGCACCGATCTTTTCCGTAAAGCCGGTAGGAGTGGTAACGGTGTAACCGATGACGGGATTACCGGCAAGAGTGACATCGCCGGTATTGTTGATGGCGAGGTCAGGGTCATGGTAACCTGGATTTACATCAACAATGATTTTTCCGACGCCTTGTGGCCATTTTGAAGGATTTGAAGTAAGTGCTTTTCTACCATTTCGACTTTTTGCCCACACTTCTTCTTCATAAAGAACTTGACTACTTATTCCAACCGATCCATCGAAATTTTCTTCCGCAAAGCCTATGATTTGACTGGCTTTTGTGGCTTTCATGGCTACCCCCGGATATGAAGACGACGCAAGAGGGTCCCCAACCTTTATAGGTCCGTTTTCAAGAGAAACTTTAATCGGTGCTTTTCCTCTAAGGGCTATGGGGAATGAACGGGGATCGTCTTTATAATGAGTTTCGCCTAAGATTTCGATGTAAGGATTGGTGCTTATGACACCTGTAATTTGTTGATAGGGCGATTGTGATATCTGTTTCAAGGTCTTGGTTGTATCTTGGGAATCATTTCCGATGGTAAACACAAGATCTCCAGGTTCCGCGTTTTGATTCTCTACCAACGAATATTCCGCAAAGTCAGCTCCGGAGACTGCGCAATCTCCAATATCTTCTACGCCTCGCGAGGCATCTGCTCCACCATGACATAGTCTTTCCGTTTGATCAACACTGGATAGATTTAAGGAGGTTGTTGTATTGTTTGTGGAAATAAGGACCACGCCCGCGTCATTCTTTATGGCCACGGTGCCGTTTGTATCATTATCTATTGTTTCCGCGTTTTGCAGATATATGTCGGTATCAAAGTTAGCGCCGGAAATAACTATACCAAAAACACTACTATTGGAATCACCTGGATCTAAGATACGCAACCCTTGAACCGCGTTGGTGGTGTTGGTGGTTAAGTTGCTCATGTCAATCGCAAAACCATACAAAGTGCCGGTTTGAGTGGTGCCTCCTTGAAAGTTCAGAGTTTGAACGGTTCCGCCTGTATCATTGGTGGAGAGGATAATATTTTTATAAACATTAAGTTGGGAGGAGATAATGGCGCCCCCGGCAGAAAAGCTATAAAGGTCGTACATCGAAATGGTATCGTCGTTAAAATTTGCCGTGTACACAAAACGGCCGGTAGGGTCGACGGCAATACCGTAAGGGCCATCTCCCGAGGCAACGGCGGTAGTAATTGAGGTCAGGGCACCGGTGGACGGATGGATGCCGTACATCGAAACGGTATCGTCGCCGACATTTGCTACATACACAAAACTGCCGGTAGGGTCGACATCAACGGCGAGAGGAGTTGTTCCAGTGGCGACAGTGGCGGTGGGGGTCAAGGCGGTTAAGGCCCCGGTGGACTCATTGATGGTGTACATCGAAACGGTAGCATCGGTTTGATTTGTCACGTACACAAAGCGACCGGTGGGGTCGACGGCAATAGCGTTAGGGCCATCTCCTGTGTTAGCGGTGCCGATAGAGGTTAAGGCACCGGTGGACTGGTTAATGGTGTATATCGTAACGATATCGGCGACACTGCTACTTGCCACATACACAAAGCGACCGGTAGGGTCGAC
>CAZGSP010000006.1:0-34419 GCA_964528565.1 uncultured Pseudomonadales bacterium
TCCTTTTAACAAAAAAAAAAACCCCCCCCCAAGCGGGGGGGCAAAAAAAAGAAATTCGTGCTTACTGAACCATCGGGAGGGGCATATAGCCCTGAACCTGACTCCACGGAATGATGGACCAGTTGGCTGTTTTTAGGGCGTCAAAGAACATCAAGCTCAACATTTCCGGGAAATCTTTAAGAGCTTGACCCTTAATGCGCATCGCCTCAGCCTCGGCTATAGCCATAAGACGGACAGTCTCGGCGGCACCGCGTGCAGCTTCGATCTGGGCATCTGCCTGCGCTCGAGCGTTTGTTACCGTGGCGCGGGCATTTTCCACGGCCTGGTCGGCGACAAACTTCTGGACAGTCACATTCTCCATCTGGATCTGCTTCTGTTCCATCACCGCCTCATAGGCGGGATCGAAGTTTATGTCCCTAAGGATAAACTCGTCCAGGACGACGCATTGGTCGGCAAACATCTTTTTCAGCCCAGGAATCGCAGGGCGGTCTCCCTCCTCGGGCACACCGTCTTTAATGTCCTGCTCGTAGTCCACGCGCTGCTGACCATACAGCTGTTGAGCTGTGTACAGAGGCGCAATATCACGGGGAAGCGACCGGCTGAAGTTGTTTACCACCCGCATTACCAGGTCATCCTCATTGGATGCGATACTGGTTCTCAGTACAACAGCACACTCGGGTTCGACGTGGAATTTCAAGTTGAATTCCACCATCGCCGACTGCCCATCGAGAGTCTTGATTTCAACGGGGAAGTCGTAATAGTCAGCCTGGCTGTCCACCTTGCCGTCTCCCGTCACATCACCGGCGGTTTGGAATAGTACACTCTGCCGAGAGAAGCACACTGCCCGATTGAACGGGTTGACGAACTGAAGACCGGCGTGGGCATCCCCCTTAGTCTGACCGAAGCGGGTCCAGACACAAGAGTCGCCAACGTCGATAATCCTAATCGATGACAAGGCAAGCACTACCAGGATCAAAGCTGCCATTCCCCCAGCAAGCCAAACTGCACTCTGACCGCTCTCACCACGTTTCTTTAACATCGCCTATCCTTCCTTTTTGGAGGTTTTCCGGTCACCCGGTTGGACACACCCGCACGAACAAGTTAACGTACCCTCGAAGTATACTACGACTACCCCCAAAAGTCAAGATTATAGGCCCTTTATTCACCGGCTACCCGCCCGTCCACAAAAAGCCCGATTTTCGAACTTTGGTGCCATAGTTCTGTATAATCTGAGCACAATCAATAAAAACTTATGCCAGAACGTGAAATACCACTAATTCCCTATCTCTGCGATCGTAAAAAGGATTCCGTCGATGCCGGAGCAAATCTTGGTGGGTACACAAAAGAAATGGTTCCATACAGTAATAAAGTACTCGCTTTTGAACCTATACGGAAGCTATACGAATCTTTCTCAAAGACTCGGTTTGCTAGGACACATAATGTGATGGTTTTCCCTTACGCGCTTTCCGACACGAATGGGTGTGCGACACTCTATATTCCCCGTTTTGTTAACAGATTCAAAACAAATTATCCCTTAAACGCAATGGCCAGCCTAAATAGAACGCTTGATGTTTATTTTACTCAACACTGTCGAGGATATATGGGAAGTGATGCGGTATCGGTTGAAACACGGACTTTAGATTCATTTGCTTTAGATAATTTGGGTTTTATCAAAATCGATGTTGAGGGGCACGAAGAAGAAGTGCTTCGCGGCGCAAAAAGAACGATCTCGGCTTCACACCCACATATATTAGTTGAGATAGAGGAGCGGTTGAACCCGGGAGGTCATGAAAGAGTTGGATCCTACCTAAAAGGACATGGTTATCTGGGATTTTTTATCAACGAAGAAGGTTTATTAGTCCCCTTTGAAGAATTTAATGTTGCTTCTATGCAACTCGACCCTTTAACAAAAAAACGGACATTGTCACCCGGTGTACCTGGATATATAAACAATTTTCTCTTTTTTCACCAAACTCAAATAAGCATCATCGATTCCCTAGACACCCTACAACACTAAAATCATTTTCCCACCGAGCTGGAATCCGAACAATCCCAATCAAAGCTGCTGGCTGCCTGCCCGCCTGTGGCGGGGGTGGATTTTCGAACCTTTAGCTGTGGCTCGCCTTACTGAAACGAGTTTTGTAAGATTGTTACAATGAAAGAGATGAATCGAACAGCAATCCTCTCCATATTTGTTCTAGCAGGGTTATTGGTGATCTTTTTGGTAAAGAACAAACAGGAAGACTCCCCGGAGTTCACCGCTTCGTATCAGCTGCCGATAACCGATGATTGCCCGGATCCTTTCATTTTCAGGCTACCCATAGATATTTCGAAGGCCACCTCGGTCCTCTATCCGGGACAGGTGCGAGGTGATGACTACAAAGCCCATGGCGGATTCCGGTTTGACACCTCACAAAACGACGAGATCATTGTAACGGTGCCGTACGATGCACAGGTTGTCGCAGGCGGACGGTACCCCGTAAATGGGGAAATTCAATACGTCTTTGACTTTGCACATCCGTGCGGGATACAGTACCGACTGGGACACCTGTTGACGCTGTCACCAAAATTCCAAGCGATCGCAGAAAAATTCCCGCTCAACGAAGAAGGTAACTCACGAACGACACAGATACGTTCACGAATAGACGTCAAACAAGGAGAAGTGGTCTCAACGGCGGTGGGGATGACGAAAAGCAACGACCCCAACTTCCGAGGACCAAATACGTTTCTCGACTGGGGAGTATACGACTACAGGCAGAAAAATGAAGCAGCGCAAAATCCCACCTGGACAGCAGAACACTCTTTCCCTACCTACCAATACGGCGTCTGTTGGTTTGATTGGATCAGTCCGGAAGACAGGGATAGAGTGCTGACATTACCCTCTTCGGACCTTAAACATGGGAAAGAAAGCGATTACTGTAAGGAGTAAAACTACTCGTATATTTCGAAAAAATTCCTAATTCAAACCAAAGCTCACCGACTGCTCTGTGAAGGCGATTTTCGAACTAATTCGACTATTCTGTAATTTGAGTGATATTAACAACGTCGTAAAGGAGATGAATATATGAATCTTCCAACACCTCACACTTTACAAGTTTTAGAGGTTTTATATTCATCAGATCCTCTTGAGTATGAAGAGACTCTCCATCAACAAGCGATGGGGTATTATCACCCCCTATCAGACATGGAGCAATTACGATTGAGACATGATCAATTAACCCTTGTCGAACCAATTGAGAATTGATCGTTCCTCCCGATTGAATGGTAATTCTTTCTACACCATGCTCACTTTTCATTGTCTCCAATAAATTTGCCAAGTCAATTTTACTTTCATAATAAACAATCTTAATATTCTTGTACCTATCTTCAAGTTTAAATGCGGGATGTTTTTTGTTCGTAGTAACCAGATAAAGCACCTTAACCCATTTCGCCATATACTCCACCCCCTTCTCGGTTAGATGTGGTTGATTATCAATGATTACAAAACTGCATCCAACCTTTTTTGGCTCCTCAGCTCTGTTATTAACTCCAATCTTGGCCATTACTTTACCGGTGTTAAACGAAAACGGATCGGTTTGCTTTTCAATCTGGTAATATTGGTAAAGCCCTTCTCTGATACCTTTTATCTTTTTGAAATCTTTATCGACATCTAACTCGTCGGTATCACCAGTCGATATTTTTCCGTCCAAAGAGGTCAACAAAAATAAGGTTGTAATGGGTCTATCCATACGCAAAGTATACAAGAAGTTCGAGTCCTATCTGGACTCCCCTAGTTATTAAGGATAAATTAATGCCTAAAAAGGACTGTTTTCACCTACTATAAATTTTCAACAAGTTTTTAATAACTAACTTAACTGAAAAAGTCGTTTACCCACGATGATAAACCACACCACCATTGGAATAAGGGAAAGGAAAGACATGGCTAAGCCTACCATTCCCGCTGTAGGAGGTACAAGCATTAACACCCCCATACCAATTCCAATATACGCAGTCATTATCGTAAACAGCTCACTTTTCAGCATGACAAAGGAGTCAATCAAAAGTGCTAAAGCAACAAGGATGTAACTCACATTAAAAGCCGTTCCCTGATAGGTAGCAAGAAACATCTGTCCTGCCGAAAGTAATGCGGTTTTTTGAATTTCCGTAGTAGCAATAGCATGTTGATTACTTAAAGACAGCATTTCAAAAGCAATACTTGAAGAAAAATATATGGCTATACCGATTAAGCCAAAAGCTGTTGCCAACAACGTGAATGACTCGTTCTTTCGCTTGAGGAGCACATATAAAGTCAAAAATAATGGGATTTGTAAAATCCAATCAATAAACATAATTGCGTCTAAGGATAGAAGGCCCAAGACTGCGTTTTTCTGAAACAAATTGAAAAAGCCGATGACATCTTTTGGAGGGGGGCTAACTACGAATACAACTATTTGAATAATTACCAGAAAGATAATGGTATACAGAGCAAGACCAGTAATTCTAAATAGTGGCTTCCAAATTATTAATTCCGAATCAGTGTTATTTACATCTTTATTCATATTGTTTTTTGATTTGCAAAGATAAATATATGAGTCCGATTGAAATTGTAGCAACAGCAAGCTCAAGAAGTGTATACCCCAGCGGAGCGACTTCGGGCTGCATCAAATGAAGTTGGTCGGCGATAACCTGCAGGATATTTAGTGATCCCGCTATTATTCCAAATACGCTTCCTAACTTAGGTTTCTTTAGAATAAGCGGGATAGTGGCTATTTCAGTTACAACAATTGTCAAAAAGAAAAATAACCACCCCATTGATACATTATCCTGTGGTCTTGTTTCAAATCCGACAGGTGCAGGAAATTCTAAAATCGTGAGAGTCATAATGGCGACTACGCAACCGATTATTCCAAGCTTGAGTTTATTATCAACACTCACAGTTTTTGCCATATGTACAATTTTACATTAATTAAGGATTCTTCTTCTCCCACCTATTCTCATCTCTATCATTATATTTATCCATTACCCTCTTAAAATGCCTGTCCAAATCAATATTCTGTGAGTTTGCCAGACAAATAAGGGTAAAGATTATGTCTGCCATTTCGTCACCCACTTCTTGGGTTTCTTCCGACGATTTTTTCTTTTTTGGTCCAAATCTATGGTTCAGCTCTCTCGCTAGCTCTCCTACTTCTTCGGTCAATCGAGCCAGTATTTCTAAAGGTTTAAAATATCCAATTTTGTATCGCGAAACCCAATCATCAACCTGTTTTTGAAAATCTTTCATGCTGCAATTTTACCCCAAGATGTTATTAGGAATTAAGCTTCTTCTTTCGTAGTCTGGGAAATTTTTTAATTAGCCAGGAAAAAATAAACGCCGACGCCGCCCCCAAGCAAAACGGCAAGACCCAGTTAGGAACAAGCCATGCCTGTTTATTCGCCTGTGGTTCTGTCTCAATCAAACCATACTTCTCCAGAGACTTTAGATAGTAGCCGTCATAACCCTGTCTCAATTTTTTTACCCAATAATCCAATCTTTCAATCAAATATTGATTATCAACATCCCCCTTCGTTAGCGCGAATCTTAATTCAGTCGGTTTTAAGAAGATTTTGGTCGCTCTCAAATTTGGATATTCCTTTCGATGTGCAAGACCAAAAAAATGACTCACGATAGCGGCATCGGCCACACCTGTATCTACCAATGTCAAGACCGCATCATAGCTGTCCACCTCCACCATGACCGCATTTATTCCAAAGGCTACCAAATACTGAATGATCCCCTCTCGACCCTCCTCGTAAACACTAGACTTCAAAACGGAAATTCTTTTATTTTCTAACCCAAGAAAGGAATCAATCGGCGAATTGTTCTTAACATAAATAACACCCCAACTATTCAAGACTGTCTCTTTGGTGAAATCAAATTGCTTTTCTCTATCTTCAGAAAAAGCAACATCAACCAATACATCAATTTCACCTTTTTTCAGTCGGGAAAGCCCTTCCTCCCAAAGACCAAAGACATATTCTACCTTCCAATTTTCTTTCTTGGCAATAAAATTTAAGATGTCAGCATAGACTCCCGCAGCCTTACCGTCGGAATCTTGATAAATTTTGGGTTCATTGTTATATATTCCCACTCTGATTGTCCTCGTGACTCCGGCTCCATAAGACACACATGGTACTCCCAAAAACAGGACTAAAAAAATAAATAAGGACAAATAATACTTAAACAAAGTCACTTATAATTTTAGTGTATACGCCAAAGAATAATTAATCAAACAATCTTTTTTCCGGTGATCTCCGCTCCATTACCGTTACCTTCAACCATAATACCCTCAAATACGCCCATATCCTCTCAAAACTACTCATAATTCTATCTACGTTAAGAAGTACCACTTCTATCCCACTTATCGCCTTCACTTCCACTGCCACCGCGACCACCTTCAGAAAAATCCCCTACTTGCCTTATGCCAACTATATATTCCGACATTGCATCCGCGATTTGAAACAGCTGATCTTGACTACCAACGTATTTCTCATCCTCCAAAAGACTTATTTCAAGATTTGCCTCGAGTCTATTATAGAAAACTACCCCAAAAGAATCTGGATTTATTCCCCCACCGGGAGTAGGAGTGTACGGTGTTCTGTATTTCACGCTCACCACATCCGGCTCTCCTAACACACCCATCCGGTTCGCTTTTACAACACTTTCTTCGGATTCATTTTTGAACCAACTAACTTTAGTTTCCTTCACAAAATTACCACGTTGGTTTTGACGTAGTTTCTGTGAAAAACAGTCAAACAGCTCTACCAGTTCGGGCGGAATATAATACTTCACAGCTTGATTAACAAGCTGGTGATACTCGATTGCGATTTGTCTTTCCTCGGCTTGGCTAGACTTCTCAAGTTTTTTTACAGAAGCCTGTTCTGCCTCCACCTTTATTCCTTTCCTGGAAATCGCCCTTTCTAGTATTCCAATCACTGTTTCCTTATTCATCTTGGCCACAAGCATATAACTGTACAGATACGAAGTCAAGCCACGGAGCGCTAGACCCGCCAACAGCCTACCCGCCTATGGCGTGGGTCGATTTTCGAACGTACGAATATTTAATGTAAGATAATAATTATGGAATACCAACAAATTCAAGAGCTTGCCCTGAGAGTAAAAAATAAATACTCAAAACTAGAAATTGCCAGAATGGGAAGAGAATGGAATCTGTCTGAATTAACGGAAGGGTTAGTCGGAGACGTCGGTGATTTGATGAAGCTAGTAATGGCGAAGGAGGGAAAACGAGTCATTGATAATGTTGACGAAAAGCTCAAAGGAGAAATCGTAGATTGTCTTTGGTCAATAATCTGCATTGCCAAAAAACTAAACATCGATGTCGAAAAAGAATTTGTTGACAAGATGAGCAAACTTGATTCAAGAGTCGATAGTTCTCTACAAAACCCCTCAAAACCGGACTAGAATTTTTCAGTGCTCCCTATCCCTAGTTTTGCTCTGACCGACAATTTGAATTCAATCATCAAGGCTTTTCAAAATCCTATTTGGTCTGAACAAGCTCAAAATAGACTTGAAAAGATAAAGTTATTCACTAAATTTTAATCAACCCAAGTCATGCTTAATCTGCAGATTCTGAAGGAGAAGGCGATGGTGATGCAGATGGTGACATAGCTTCTTTCAATAATCTATTGGTTCTAATAGTAAAAATATTCACCAGTGGCTGACCGTGGGGAATTGCATTAAATTCCAAAAAATCAACTTCATTTATATCTGAAAATCCACCGAGCTCCCTCATCGTCTCAGGGTCAGGAACATGGTGTTTCCTACCATCTTCCCAAATAACATAAATTTCATTTGCATGAGTCCCATTAGAAAATTTTAATCTGACTTTTTTGCTATTACTTAATTTTTCTAATGATGTTTGAAAAGTAAACTTAGTTTTATAACTATCAGGGTAAACATCAACATTTCCCCAATTAAAACCAAGTAATTCAAAAGTTAGGGGGTCTTGAAAAGCTTTCAGAATCTTTGGTTCTATTTCTAAATAAACAGTGTTGACATCAGCTCCATCAAATCTTATTAAGCGCACAAGCTGAGGGCTTTCAAGTGATTTTCTTCTTAATTCGACAGTATTTTCCCAATTATTTTTGTACTTTTCTAGTTCTTGCTTTGTATAGGATTTTGATATTGGTGTTTTTATGTGCGCCTTATCATGGTGGTTCACACAAAGAACAATTAAGTTAGCTTCATTGTTATTACTAGGATTATCGTCAATATGTGCTATTTGAACCCCGATATTTGGATCATTACAAATTGAACATGTGTGATTCGCTTTATAAAGCACATCTGCTTCTAAGTTTTTTGGTATTGGTATCCTCACAAACGTTTTTATTTATTTATATCTTGGCTATTTTGCTCAATTATTTTTGCGACCCTATTTCTTAAATCGGCATCTGTCAACATTATTTTTGATGACAGTTTACTGTGAATATCCGTTGAAATCTGTTGAAATATATCCCAATTATTTTTACTTGGTTCTCGAAGAGGATCGTCTTTTTTTATATGTGCTTGCGCCTTTCTGTAGTCATTTACACGAAAGATCTTGCTTTTTATCACATTATCGATTAAACCCATATCATAAACAATCATCACTTTTTTTGCGAAATCCATTTTGGTGAGCACATTATCCCTAAATAGTTCTGGTTTTTCACCATTCATCCTTTCAAAGAAAGATGCCGTGATTAGCAAATCAAGAAGATTCTCAACTATTGTATGTTTATCAACGACAAAACCACGAAAATTATTTGATTCTTTTGACGACCTCATCCAGTCAGGAAAGGCTATTTTTAAAAAATCTTCATTGAACTTTTCTTCCTCTGATTTATCTAGAGGTACTTTTGTATCCATATTTATGGTCAGATTATGACCAATTCAGCTCCCCCGCGTGGACTCGAACCACGGACATCCTCCTTAACAGGGAGGCGCTCTACCAACTGAGCTACAGGGGAATATTTAACGAACGCCTAATTTTACCAAAGCTAGGGGTTCGAAGCAAGCCAAGCGAGCCTAGACTAGACCAATTTCCCCAAAACGACGTTCAGCAAAGCCAGTACGATCGCCGCCAAAAGTGCCGTACCAAAGTTATCTACCTTGAATCCGACGACAAAATTGCTCATCAGCATGATCAAAAACGCGTTTATGACAAAGGTAAACAACCCCAAGGTCAGGATGTTTACGGGCAGGGTTAACAGGATCAGGATTGGTTTCAAAACAATAGACAGTACCCCCCACACAATAGCCACTACTGCCAGAGCCTGGAAATTTGCTATCCGCACTCCGGGAACAATATAAGCGGTCACATAAAAAGCCAGCGCATTGATGATGAGGTTTATTAACATATCCCATCTTATTCACTTTTATTCACCCTTGTCAAATCGCATACTTCCGTCATAATAATTTCCGTATGACAGAAAAACTCAAAGGTATCTCGGGGTCTATGTTCGCCGGCAAAACGGAAGAACTTATTGGTGAAATCACACGGGCAGAAATTGCCAAAAGAAACGTTCTTGTTTTTAAACCCAGATTAGATGACAGATGGGGAAAAATAGACAAGATCCGGTCTCATTCGAAAGCGGAGCACGACGCCTATCCTGTATCCGATCCTCTGGAAATTCTTGACATTGTCGCCCAATATCTGGAAGTAAATCATCGCCTGAACTTAGTCGCCATCGACGAAACTCAATTCATGCCGGAAAGTATTGTCGACGTCGTCAGAATCCTTCTTGAAATGGATATCCGGGTTGTTTTTGCCGGACTGGCTCAAGATTTCCGGGGTGAGCCATTCGGTTCCATGCCCACCCTTTTGGCTCTGTGTGATGAAATAGACAAACCAACCGCTATCTGTACCGAAGAAATAAATGGAATACCTTGCGGTGAACCGGCCACAAAAACCCAAAGACTGATCGACGGCAAACCGGCCAAATACACCGATCCGGTTGTTATGGTTGGAGGAGAAGACGAAGGTTACCACGCCCGTTGCTTCAAACACCATCAAATACCCGGCAAACCCAAACCAAAAATAAAATAAGCTCTTACTCGAGATAATCTTGCAGTTTCCTTCTTCGTGAGGGATGGCGGAGTTTCCTCAGTGCCTTACTTTCTATCTGTCTGATTCTTTCGCGGGTCACTCCAAACACTTTACCCACTTCTTCCAGAGTCAAAGGTTTACTCCCGTCCAGTCCAAATCTCATCCGGAGCACCTTGCTTTCACGTTCGGTGAGAGACCCTAGTGCCTCCTCGAGGTTCTCATGCATCAGCTGTCTTGACGTAGCTTCGTATGGGGTCGCTTGTCGCTCATCGGGAATAAAGTCACCAAGCAGTGAATCTTCATCATCTCCAATGGGGGTCTCGAGTGAAGTAGTCTTTTGAGCTATCTTCAAGATCTCCCGAACCTTTTCCGGTGTCGTTTCCAGCTCTTCCGCCACCTCTTCATCCGTGGGCTCTCTGCCGAGATCCTGCATTAGTTTTCTTTGAGTCCTTATGAGCTTGTTAATCGTCTCGACCATGTGCACCGGGATACGGATGGTGCGGGCTTGATCGGCAATGGCACGGGTAATGGCTTGACGGATCCACCAGGTGGCGTAGGTAGAGAACTTAAAGCCTTTCGTCCAGTCATATTTCTCCACCGCCCGGATCAAACCCTTATTCCCCTCCTGGATGAGATCCAGGAAACTCATGCCTCTACCCATATACTTCTTGGCAATCGAAACCACGAGTCTCAAGTTTGACTTCGTCAACATATCCTTGGCTCTCTTATCGCCTCTCTCCACTTTCTGAGCCAAAGCGATTTCTTCATCACGTTTCAGAAGAGGAATTCGTCCGATTTCTTTAAGATACATTCTTACCGGATCGTTTACTTCAGTCTCTTCCAGCTTCGAAAGAGACTCCAGCTCTTTTTCCAAGTCGCTGGAGGCGGCGGCGATCTCTGCGTCCTGTCCGGCCAAAACGCTTTCAAACACGTCGATATCGGCCTTAAAAAGCAGTTCGTATAGAAAGTCCAGATCGTTTACTTGAGTCTCGGGGTGGGGAAAATATTCAAGAATATCATCCTGTGTTACAAATCCCTGCTCCTTACCCAGAGCCATAATATCTCTAATTTTCAGCTGAATGGATGTATCGCTCTTTTTATCGGCCATAATATTCTCTCCTATTTTAACATAGGCGTGTTCCGAAATTACCCCAAAAGCGCCATTATTTTGTTCTCTTCCCTATCCAAAAGACTCAGTTCTCTCGAAAAATCCTCTTCTTTTGACTCCTCCCCTGCATCCCGGGCTTTTTTCATCTCTTCGATCAACCCCTTCCTCTTTTCACGGACGATCTCCCGTAATAGCTGGGCCGCCAAACTCAAAACATCTTTTACCTCGGTTTCCCCTTCCTCTTCGGACATATAAGCGTCGTCGATCAGGCTCTTTAGCTCTGCCGGTGCCAGTTCGGAAATTTTTGCGGGGCTGGTTTCTTCGGAGTTCAAAACCCACAAGAGTGCCTTCCCGGAAGCACCGGAAATATCTGTCTTCTTTAGCCAGAGCCGGACTTCTTGCTTGGCTTCGGGGCAGATAAGAAGCGCACCCACCAATCTTCTCGCCAGCTTGTCTGTCTTGTTGTCTTCGGACACCGGCTCTTCACCGGTTCTGTCGGGAATTCTTTCGTTGGGGGTCTTTCCCGACCTTGTCCTTTCCATCTCCGACCTAACTATCGCCGACTCCACCCCCAGCTTCTCCGATAACTTCTTTGTCCAAACTTCTTTTACCACGCTGTTTTCGATTTTTGAAATAAAAGGGACCACTTCTTCCGTGATCTTTTTTATGCCGGAAACTGTTTTGGGGTTATTTTTTTCCAAAGACTTCATCAATACAAACTCATAGACATCTACGGCGCCCTCAACCATTTCTTTCCACTTACTTGGGTATTTTCTGGCGATTTCGTCGGGATCCTTCCCTCCTTCTATTTGGACAACTTTTATCTCCATTCCTCTCTTTTCGGCTAGCTCCACCGCTCTTTTTATAGCCGCTGTCCCCGCATCGTCTGCATCAAGGGATAGGTATATTGTGGTCGCCAGTCTTGCCAATAGCTCGACCTGATCTGCGGTCAGGGCCGTTCCCCCTACCGCCACCGTTTCGGTCACCCCGGCTCCATACGAACTGATCATATCCATCTGTCCCTCAACCAAAACAGCTATTTTCCGTTCTCTAATGGCTTGCCTGGCTTGGTAAAATCCATAAAGCATACGCCCCTTGTGGTATATCTCCGTTTCCGGTGAATTCAGGTATTTCGGCTCACTTTCTTTCGCGAGACAGGGAAGGATTCTTCCCGTAAACCCAACTACTTTCCCACCGGAATCCTGTAGTGGAAACATTATTCTTCCCCGGAACTTATCGTAATACCCCCCTCCATTCCTTTTGCTTATCAGTCCCGCTTTGTCCAGTAGTTCCTCTGAGTATCCTTTTTTCTTGACCAAATACTTGATTAGATTGTCCCATCCGGAAATGGCATAACCCAGATTAAATGTTTCGATCAATTTAGTATTTATTTTCCTGTCCTCCAAGTACTTTCTCGCTTCTTCTCCGGACTTACCTTCGGTCAGTAGCCAGTGAAAATACCGGGCCGCCAAATCCATGACTTCCAGTAGTTTCTGTTTTTCTCCACCGGCGTCAAAGTTTCTGGCCGTCAGCTTTACTCCAACCTTCTCGGCCAATCTCTCCAGAGCATCACGAAAGTCAATTCCTTCGATTTCCATCAAAAACTTGATTACGTCTCCCCCCGCTCCACAGCCAAAACACTTGTAAAGTCCCATCTCTTCATTCACCATAAAAGATGGTGTTTTTTCCGAGTGAAATGGACAAAGACCTTTATGGTGTCTTCCCGACTTCTTTAAGACCACATACTGCCCTATCACACCCACCACATCCGTCTTCCTTTTTATTTCCTCAACTTGATCTTCCATCTTTGGGTTTTATTAGTACCAATCCTTTCTCGATTGTACCAAATCTACCCCAAACTTAGGCGGGCAAATACTTCTTCACGATCACCGGAATATCTTTGATGTCGATGTTGGCTTTGACAATGTAGTCTTTGGCCCCAAGCCTCATTCCCTCATCCACGCTCGTCTCTTGCTCAAAGTTGGTCAAGATCACCACCGAAACGTTTTTGGTATCCGGGTTGGCCCTAACCACTTTCAAAACTTCAAACCCACTCTTAATTGGTAACAGAAGATCCAGCAGAATTAGATCCGGGACTTCTTTGAGGATCATTTTTTCGGCCTCTTCTCCGTCCGTCGCCACCGAAATATCATATCCCTCGTCCTCGAGAGCGAGAGTTAAGGCGTTTACTAACACCGCATCGTCCTCAACGATCATCACCTTCTTTTTTCTATCCATCTTTTTTTTGTTTTTTAATTGGTAATTCAACAAAAAACGTTGTTCCCTTACCCTCCTCGGACTCGAACCAAACCTTACCCCCATGTCCCTCGACGATACTCTTGGTTAAGTATAACCCCAAACCTGACCCGGCAATATTCTTCGACACATTATCGGCTCTAAAAAATTTTTCAAAAACTCTTGATTTCTGATTCTCGGGAATCCCCAAACCCGTATCTTTGACCGAAAAAATATAGTTTCGACTTTTTTTCTCCACTCGGACATCGATCTTTGATCCGGCGGGAGAATATCTTCCGGCATTATTCAGAAGATTTCCAAATACCTGAACCATCTGTATCTTGTCCACCTCAAACATGTATTTTTCGGGAATTTGATCCACTCCTTCCACTTGAATATCTTTTTCGATAAACAATCTCCCTTGTAGCTTAATCGCTTCCTGACAAAGCTTTTTGATCGAATGGTTTTCCAGATCTTTTGCGCTTAGTAATCCCTCATCACTCTTGCTCACGAGCAACAAGTCGTCTATCAAATCGATCAATCGTTGATTGCTCTCATCTATATTATTCACATACCTTTCCATACTTTTCCCGGAAGTTTTTGTCACTTTTCCTTTTAATAACTCAACAAACCACTTTATCCCTGTCAGAGGTGTTCTCATCTGATGGCTGGCCAAAGAAATAAAATCGGTCCTCATCTTGTCTACCGCCCTTTCCCTCGTTACGTCCCGAAATGACCACACCCTACCTACCATTTGCCCGTTTGTCACCAAAGGGATTGAATGTCTTTCAAAAAATTTACCGTCGGCAAAGGAAAGAGTATCCTCACCCGAGTCACCTGATGTAAATAAATAATTCGTCCTATTATAAAATTCTTCCGGTTTTCTCAGTTGATTTGCCACATAATCCAATAACTTTCTACCATCGCCTCTTTTAATCAAAGATTCCGGAATTTTCCACATCTTCGCAAACCTTGAATTTACAAAAAGAATCTTTTCTTTGTTGTCCATCGCCAATACTCCATCGACAATAGATTCGAGAGTCGCCCGCAGTTTAGTTTTGCTATCTTCCAAAGCAATTTCGGCCAACTTACGATCTTCAATATTATTTCCCAGTAGTAATAAGCACTTTTCTCCTTTTACCTTCATCTTCGTCGCCGAACCTAAACAAGTTATTATCTCCCCGTTCTTCTTTCTGAACTTATACTCTCTATTACTGACCACTTCTTTTGTCTTTAAATCTTCTAATAGATCCCCTCTGTCTTTCTTATCAACCCAAATGTTCAAGCTTTCAACTAATTTTCCTACAGCTTCCTCTCTGCTATATCCAAGTGTCTCGGAAAAAGCCTTATTTACATCCAAAAAAATACCTTTGTCGAGCGAAGAAATCGTAATTATCTGTGGTCCGTTTTTGAAAACCTGGGAAAATTTTTCCTCGGACTCTATCAGCTCAATTTCGGCCAGCTCTCTTCTTAAACAATTGGATAACATCTTACCAAACAATACGGTTGCTACCGGATATATGGTCATCACCGGAAACCAAATTTGCGAGAGTACTTCATCTCTCGACTCGACCGGAAGAAGTGATGTCAACATCAACATCACTACATGAATGGAAAGTCCAAATATATATAACTCAGCAAACGATATTCTGTGTAAATCCCTTTGGCGGAAACTTCTCCAAATCAAACCGATCAAGCCGGAGGAAAAAATTACCGAAACACCCATATACACTCCGCCTCCACCCAGATAAATCCTATACACGGTCGCCATTGTCATGGCAATAAGCGTTGGTATCCATCCAATAAACAGCCCTGTGATTCCCAGAAGCACCGACCGTGTGTCAAAGATAACTCCGGGGATTAACGTCCAGTTCGTTTGCATGACCGCCAGACAAATTACCCCTAGAAATATCCCAACAATCACTTTCCAAAGAAAAGATTTAATTTTTTTAAATTTCGAAGTGAACAATTGAAAAATTAGAACCAGAGCCAACAAGAGCGCGGCGTTATCTACGAGACCCAGGAAAAAATTACCTTCCATATTTTCTCCCTTCATGCAGGCATGATGCCATGTAACAATTCTAACATGTTACACTCTTAATTCAATAGGTTGCGGCTGGGCGGAGGAGGGGGGTCTGCCTGCCGGTAGGCAGGGATTCGTCCTCAGCCCCACACGAGGCGGGCATTTCTTATTGCGGAGGAGGCGGGATTCGGACCCGCGTATGCCGAAGCACACTTGCTTTCCAAGCAAGCGCCATAGACCACTAGGCGACTCCTCCAGACAAAGGATATTTTACCCTAACCGATCCAAAGCCGCGAGTAGCTCAAAGATCTCGTTTATCACCACCGTTCTTTCCGGCACCTCTCCTTGTCTATAAACCAGCCAAGGGCTCGGTAAATAGGCGGTTCTGGCCCCCAGCTCGTCACCCGGCAGGATATCACCCCCCAGATTGTCCCCCACCACCAGACACTTTTCCGGTTCTACTCCCATTCCGTCCATGCCTCTTTTCCAATCTTCGGATTTTTTGTGACCATTTTCATCGACTACCACCACTTGATCAAAATAATCCCAAAGTACCAGGCGGCTTAATTTGTACTCGGTCCAATCCACATTGGCGTGAGTTACCAAAGCCAGTTTGACTCCACTTTCTTTCAGTATTTCCAACATCGTACGGACACCGGTCCTCAGTCTCGGCTCTTCGGAATAGATATTCATCAATATAACCAGGTTGTTCAAGATTTCTTCCTTACCATGTCCAAATCTTTCCGCCAGTTTTTCAACTACGGCTTCCCATCTTTTTGGGTTTACCCCCATCGTTTTGTACTCTTCATCATTTATTGCTTTCAAAGCCGTCATCATCTCTTCCTCGGGAACTCCGATTTTTTCTGACACTACCCGGGAATATTGAACCATATTTCTTAGGAATATCTCACTCGTGTAAATCAACGTATCGTCCAAATCGAACAGCACCGCCTCGATACCCAACTTGTTTAGCTTTTCCTTTACCGCCCCAAAGATAGGATCTCTGTCCAGTTCTATCATTCTCGCATTTTACACCACTGTGCACCTAGTGCGATTCGAACGCGCGACCTTAACAATGTGCACTTAGTGAGATTCGAACGCGCGACCTTTCCCTGAGGGGCTCTTCGTCAATTCCCGGTTTTCTACAATATCCCTTGAGGAGATTGGAGGAAACAAATAAGGAATTGATGAAGAGTGCCGGAATCGATCTCGTAACGAGCTCGATGAGGCAGGGTAAGGATGTCGAGGGTAACAGAACTCTATTAACAGTGTGTACCCGGCGCGACTCGAACGCGCGACCTTTCCCTGAGGGGTCTGAGGATCTGTTCCCTCAAAATATCCCTTGTGGAGATTTTGAGGACAAAGAACAGATTCGAAGAATGCCGGAGCTGAACCTGTAACAGTTTCAGCGAGGCGGGGTGTTTTGTGCACCTAGTGCGATTCGAACGCACAACCTCTTCCTTCGGAGGGAAGTACTCTATCCAGTTGAGCTATAGGTGCAAAGAGCAACTGCCTCCAATTATCTCACCTCACGAGTACTACCGGTTCAAATAGGTAACAGAAAACTGCAAAACAGTGGCGAACATTACCCACAATAAGTACGGGATCTGTGTCCACGCTATCCATCTTTTGACCGGGTAAATTACTATAATCGCCCAAACAAGGGTTATCAGTACCAGCAAAATATCCAGAGCCGCCAAATAGTTATTTCGTAGTCCGAACTGAATCGGCGTAAAGATCACATTAAAAACAATATTCAGTACAAACGGTAAAAGCACCAAAAAAGAGATTTCCTTTCGCCAATACATGTACCCCACCTTTCCAAAAGACAAGGCTATCAAACCATAAAGAACCGTCCAGACCGGCCCGAATAGCCATGCGGGCGGAGACCAGGAAGGCTTAATTAGCTGGCTATACCATTGATATGTTTGCATAATCTTCATTTTACCTCCTCCAATTTCAAAGGGTCAACTCTGTCCGCGCAAGGCGTACAGATCAGATTTTGGCGGAGGATACAGGGGTCGAACCTGTTAGAGCTTACGCTCATTGGTTTTCGAAACCAACGCATTACCGTCCTGCCCATCCTCCAAAAAGTGAGCCCGGCGCGATTCGAACGCGCGACCTATTGCTCCGCAAGCAATTGCTCTATCCAACTGAGCTACGGACTCATTCTCACGAACAAGGATATTTTACCATCTACGGGGCATTTTCCTCACTCCAGAGGCATCTTCTCCCCCACCCACTTCAAGGCCCGGTCTACCCAGGTCACGGGTGGTTCCTGGAAAATTACTCTTTCCAGCATCAGATTCTTCAAATCTTCTTCTCTTTTAGGATCGATTACCACCACGAGATGCCATGGTACCGCCGCCAAATTTATCCTTAATAGCCGGGTACTCCATTTGGTTTCAAACCAAAAAGATGTCATCTCCTCGTAGCGGTATGTCTTGTCAAAAGATTTCAGACCCCAAGAGGTTAGGGTCGTGGTTATCATGCTCGGTTTCGATTTTGCCATGGCCCAAAGCATAAACACCAGGGCCCAGATTACAATCACCGGCATAACTCCTTCGATAAAATAAAAAATTATCGACACCAAAAAAGCTATTACAATGACCGAACTATAAAATTCCTTACTCCAAACCTTGTGAGGTCGATCAAAAGCTTCAAATTCCAATAGCACTTTCTCACTTAAATCCCGTATTTCTGTTTGATCTGTAGCCACATTTCATCTTAACATAATCACTGCCTATCCCCCATTTTCTTACACCTTGATAGTCCGGATAAAAATAGCCCCAAAGAAAAAGGTAGTAGTGCCCATCCGGCATAAACAATGAAACTCGATTCAAAGAACTTTATAAAAGTTACTCCGACGATCACCAAAGTCAGTGAAGTTCGCAAATAGGCCAAAACAGTTCTATCGGCGGCCATCTTGGTTCTCTCAAGCGCCAAACAGTCTCGATAAGTTCTTTTCATTTTTATATAACTAATAATAATCCTGTGCGGAGGCGGTGGGATTCGAACCCACGAGGCCTTGTTAGGCCGCGGGTTAGCAACCCGCTCGAATAACCACTATCGGACGCCTCCAAGCGAGCAACTGGAACCTCCAACAAACCCTATTTTAACAGCTATTCTCGTTTAATTAGCTTCGTGAATGATAAAATATAGCCTGTGGAGAGCGGGCAGGACGGTAATGCGTCAGTCTTGAAAACTGATGAGCGTAAGCTCTAACAGGTTCGACCCCTGTGCTCTCCGCCAAAATCTGATCTGTACGCCTTGCGCGGACAGATTTGATTTTCCGGTACAGGTTCGAAAAGCGGAGCAGAACCCGTAACGGTTTCGGCGAGCTGGGGTCGACGGGCACACGAAGTGTGAACCGGTGACCGACCCCTGTGCTCTCCGCCCAGGAGGGGTCACATAGTGGTCTAGTGTAGCGGTTTACTAAACCGCCGTGTCGCAAGGCACCATGGGTTCGAATCCCATCCCCTCCGCAAAAGTTTGTGGTATGCTCTACCTTGAACTTTAAAAAAGGAGAGTATATGACTGATTGCGTTTTTTGTGACCCCGAAAAGATAAAACCTCGAACAATTGCTTCCTTTGACGGTGTAAATATCGTCGCCACACTAGGTCAAATTACCGAAGGTGGTTATGTTTTGCTTATCCCCACAGATCATGTTCCCTGTCTGGGGGCAATGAATAAGAAACAAATTTCAATTGTAGACAACATATCCAGACAGATAGACCATGTGTTAAGAAAAGAATACAATTCTGGAGTGACTATTTTTGAGCATGGTATTGTCGGACAGACCATCAAACATGCCCATCTTCATTTATTTCCAGAATTTGTCTATTTAACCGACAAAATCCGATCGGATTTTCCCAAATCAGAGATACAGTTCGTAAAAAATCTCGTCGATCTTCAATTTCAATATCAAAAAAGACAAGAGCCGTACTTGTTTTGGTCAACGACTTTAGGTAAATTCAGGGTCATTTGGAACCCACCGGCACCTGCCCAATATCTTCGAATCGTTTCTGCCGACTTACTTGGTGTTCCGGAACGAGCAGACTGGAAGAAAATGGACCCCGAACTAGACAAGACATTAATCGACGAAACGATGAAGCGTCTTTCCCCGTACCTTACTAAATAACTCCCATTCAAAAATATCCATCTAACCCAGACTAACCTCTGGGTTTTTTATTGAATAAGTTCGGACTTCGTCCCAGACTCTCCGCCTACACGATTAACTGTTTCCTTGCCACTAATTCTTACAGTACAATTACTTCAGAATGTTAATGCGGAATCATTGGAAATATAAAAATCTGTCAATAGCATGTGTTGGAGTTATTTTGGCAATTATTCTATCTAGAGTTGAAGGTTTTCACTCATTTTTGTTGCATCTTGGAAATTTTGGATATATTGGGGCATTTATAGCCGGTATGTTATTTGTGTCAACGTTCACCATTGCTACTAGCGCATTAGTTTTATTAGTTATTGCCGAAACCCTTTCTCCAATTGAAATAGGGTTAATTGCGGGACTGGGAGCTGTGGTAGGAGATATGTTGATTTTTCGTTTTGTCAAAGATGGATTATCTGGAGAAATTGAAGATATTTTTAAAAATTTTGATAAAAAAAGACACATAAAACATTTATTTCATTCAAAGTACTTTAATTGGATGTTACCTGTTATTGGCGCGATGATAATTGCCTCTCCTTTTCCAGATGAGTTGGGGGTTAGCTTGATGGGAATATCAAAAATGAGCACGGTTAAATTTGTAGTCATGTCCTATTTCTTAAACTCAATTGGTATTTTTTTGATTGTTTCTGCCTCAGTTTTTATTAAACCTTAGAAGTAAAAGTTCGGAGTTCGTCCCATCCCCTCCGCATTAGATAAAAATCTCCTTTATGGAGAATTTTATTTAATCCTAAGGAATTCGAACCTGACGGAGCTGATCTCGTAACGAGCTCAGCGAGGCGCGGTCCGAGGCGCGAAGCGACCGAAGACTTCGAATCCCATCCCCTCCGCAAATAGGTTTCATCTCTTGATTTTTATTTTTTAAAGTTCTATCATATGAATATGGGTTCATATAAATGTTGTTCTCGTGATAAAACAGAGGAAGGAGGGGTTGAAGAGTTATCTTCCCTTCTCAAGCTTGTTTCTGACAATAATCGATTGAGAATGCTTTGTATTCTTCAAAATGGTGAGCATTGTGTCTGCCAACTTCTGGATCATACCAAACTATCCCAAAGTCTAATTTCACACCATTTGAAGGATTTAAAAGATGCCGGTCTAGTTGTGGTTCGTAAAGATAGTAAATGGTCTTACTATTCCCTTACAACAAAGGGTCTTGAAATTATTAATTTATTATTAAAGATAAAAATATGAATATCAAAGAAATTGTCAAAAAAGAGTACGGACAAATTGCCAAAACTAGCGCTGAATGTGGTTGTGGAAGTTGTGGCTGTAGTTCAAACATGACGGTTCAAAAACAATCAGGGGAGATGGGTTATTCGGAAGACGAAATGCTTGGAGTTCCCGAAGGTTCTAATCTTGGTCTTGGGTGCGGTAATCCGATAGCAATCGCTTCACTAGAAGAGGGAAATGTTGTATTGGATTTAGGGTCCGGAGCCGGTTTTGATTCATTTTTGGCTGCAAAGAAAGTTGGAGATAGTGGTAAGGTGTTTGGTGTTGATATGACCGATGAAATGTTGGAGAAAGCCAGAGAGAACGCTAAAAAGGGTGGCATCACCAATGTTGAATTTAGAAAGGGCGACATTGAAGACTTACCTGTCGAAGATAACTCAATTGACGTAATTATTTCAAACTGTGTGATTAACCTTGCCCCAGACAAAGAGAGAGTATTTAAAGAAGCGTATCGAGTACTAAAGACGGGTGGAAGATTGATGGTATCCGATGTTGTATTAGTAAAACCTCTTCCGGAAGAATTGTTGAATGATAAAGAATTATTAATTGGTTGTGTGAGTGGCGCCATTCTAAAAGAAGATTACCTAAGTCTTTTGGAACAAGCAGGATTTACAGATATTACAATTCACAAGGAAATACCAGCTTTTTTACCTGACTACGGACTTAGTATCACTTTTTCTGCGACGAAGTAATCTCTAGAAAAGTTCGGGCCTCATCCCATCCCATCCGCCAACCATAAATTCATCGAACGGTCTCCTGGAAACAGGTGCTATAAATAAGTATGATTGAAGATCAACAGGCGGTGTTAACAGCAAGCACTATTTCCGAATTTCTAATTAGTCGCGGTGTTCGCGCCGAATATGTTGAAAAATATTTACTGGATACCGCACACGGATTTACACATGCGGAAAAAGTTTTTGAAACAGCGAAAAAGTTGCTTGGCTTAATCGAAACACCGGCAAAGACAGAAGGCTTAATTCCCTCACTTGAATTGGCCTGTGTTCTCCATGATTTTGCCGGTTTAAAATTGGACACTCTACCCTCAGATGAGATCAGTTCAATTCTAAATAAAATCTATCCGGAATTAGGAGAAAAAATTACCCAACAAGAATTAAATAAATTTCTTGTTGTGGGAGAGTATGGAATTACTCAGGAAATCGTTAACCATTTCCAAAGTCAAATAGCACAACTTTCTACTGCTCAAAATGAAGTATCCGTTCGTCAATTCCATCATTTGTCGGGGGCTATTCTTGCATACAATTTATTAGCCGGTAATCCAATTTTTGCCGGTAAAGTAGTCGATGCCAAACTGGTCGCCTTGGCAGTCTTGTCTCACAATGAGATTGACCTCAACTTTGCTCCGAAGCAACCGGTGGGTGATGTCTTGATGGATGCTGATAAACTAGCAGAATTTGATGTTGTTCGAATGATCGATATAAATATCAATAAAGTTAAAAGATCGCTGTTTGATAGCGGCATTCCGAGGAGAGTAAGAATCGAAGCTTTAATTGACCATAGAGGGGCAGAAGAAATAGAGTTAGACCCCTCGTTTGGGAAGACCGGTAAATGGCTTGATACTTTTCAATTTTCCATGCTCAAACTTGTTTCTAATCTCTCCGATACCATCTACCGAAATCCAAAAACGGTATTGGTTTTGCTCGGGGAGAAAGATGGGCTTTTCGATCAAGCATTAACCGACACCTTTAAAGCAATTAGACAACACGCTAAATCTCCTAAGGAAATCGCCGCTATCGGAAGAGCGTTGCTCGATTTAATCAATGAAGCAAAAAACGATCCCCAATACCAATTAGCCATACCACTAATATCTAGAGCTGAATTCCGAATTACCTGTGAAATCGATGGTGGTGTCTAGTCAATAAACTCTCTGCCATTCATTTTTTCCGAAATCCCAAAGACACGACAAACACTCCCAATGCGATGAGAACTATCGTTCCCCCCGAAGAAAGATTCAAATAAAAAGAAGAAAATATTCCCGCCACCACCGAAAACAAAGACACCAGTTCGGCAATGATTATCGTTTTTACAAAACTCCTCCGGAACTGTAAAGCGGTCACCACCGGTATCACCATCAGCGCCGATATCAAAAGTACGCCCACGATCGGGATCGACAACGACACCGTTAATGCCGCCAAAATGATCAGCAGGGTATTGATCATTCTGGTGGGAATGCCGCTCACCCGAGCCGACTCCTCGTCAAAAGAAATGTAAACCAGCTCTTTATAGAATAAATACAGCACCCCGGCTACCACTGCCCCCAAACCTCCAATAATGAAAAGGTCTGCTTGTTTCACCGTCACTATCGATCCAAATAAATAATTCAAGAGTCCCACGTTAAAGCCATGTGCCAAACTAATAAGGACCACCGCCAAAGCAAGACTACCGGACAGAAAAATTGCCAGCGCCGACTCACCGTAAACTTTTTTTGAACTTCTAAGTCTCTCGATCACGACCGAGGACAAAACCGTCGCCACCATGGCGGTCACTATTGGATTTATTTGAAATAAAAACCCGACGGCTATTCCGGCCAAAGACACATGAGCCAAAGTATCGGCGATCAAAGAATACCGCCTCAGTACCAAAAACATCCCAATAAGAGGGGCGATCAACCCGATAATGATTCCGGCTTGCAATCCTCGGATGGCAAAGCCATATTGAAATATATCAAGCATGTTCGTGGTGGTGATGAATAAACTTTTTATCTCCATAAAGCCTTTCCAGATCGGCTTTGACAAACTTCTTGGGATTATTGTCGTAGCTTAGAGTTCTGTTCACAAAGGCTATTTCCGTCACCTCGTTTACCACCGCCTCTATATCATGAGAAATAAATACTAGAGTAATTTCCAGTTCGCGATTCAGTTTTTTTAACAGCTGATAAAACTGATCTTGAGCCGGAGTGTCCACTCCCGCCATCGGCTCATCCAAAAAGATTACTTCGGGTTGACCCGCCAAGGCCCTGGCGATAAATACTCTTTGCTGTTGACCGCCGGAGAGATCTCCGATGATCCGGTCTTTGAACTCATACATTTCCACTTGTCTGAGAGATTCGTTGATTATCTTTTTGTCTTCTCCGGAAAGAGACCTAAAAAGACCGGCTTTCCCATACCTTCCCATCGCTACCACCTCGAACACGGTTGCCGGAAAGTTCACGTCGAAGTTGATCACCTTCTGTGGTACATATCCGATCTTGGATCGGTCCTTAAAATCATGGATCTCCTGTCCGAACATCTTTACTGTTCCGGCAGACGGCTCCAGAAGTCCCAGCATGATTTTTATCAAAGTTGTTTTGCCGCCGCCATTTGGACCAATCACTCCCAGATAATCCCCTTTGTGAATATTCAAGTCCACTTTCGCGAGAACCAAGTCTCCGCCATAGGCAAACGACACTCCGTTAACCTCAATAATATTTTTTGTATGGTCTACCGGCATTCTAGTGCTATTCGTAAATTTTCTAAATTTTCCTCCATAATAGACAGGTAATTTTTCCCTTGCATCAGGTCATTATCGCTTATTCCTTCAATCGGATCCAACACCAAAGTTTTTGCCCCGACTTCCTCGGCTATTGTTTCGGCCAGTTTTGGACTTACCAAACTCTCAAAAAAGATGTATTTGATCTGTCTTTCTTTGGCAAACTTCGCTATCTCGGTCATTTGTTTGGTCGAAGGTTCTTCATCGGGAGATAAACCGGCGATGGCTACTTGTGTTAACCCAAATTCACGGGTTAAATATCCAAAGGCCGCGTGAGAGGTTACGATCTCTCTTCGATTACAGTCGGCCAGACCCCGGGAATAGTCCGCCTGCAGTTTATCCAGTTTTTGGTTCAGAATAACAGCGTTTTCGGAGTAATAACTTTCATTTTCCCGATCTGCCTGGATCAATCCAGCCAGAATATTTCCGGCTTCCTCTTTGGCTAGCCGCGGCGACAGCCAGACATGGGAATCGTCCCCGACGAATAAGTCCTTTCCCGCTTCGATCACTTGGACGTTTTTTGCATCTTCTTTGATCTTCTTTCCCCATGTTTCCAGAGACCCACCGTTTAAAATCAACAGCTTGCTTTGCTGGATATCAACCATATCTCTGGCTGTCGGTTCGTAGTCATGTGGCTCCACCCCTGCCGGAGTAAGGTTCTTCACCTCAACTTTTTCCCTACCGATTTCATTGGTTAGATAATAAAGAGGATAAAAAGAAGTGACTACGGACACCCTCCCGTCTCCGTTCAAGGGAGTATTTTTTGGCCATATTTTCCAAATCCCCATAGCCATAATTAAAAAAACAAAAACCAATATCAGCCCTAAAACAAATTTTCTCTTCACACTCATATTGTAAATGATTAGTGGGCGAGCGACAGACCCCACACCAGGGCCACCCCGGCCTTTTTCAAAATTTTTGTACACTCTCTCATATCCGCACCGCTGGTAAATACATCATCCACCAGTAGTATTTTCTTCCCTCTGAGACCTGAAATCTGAAATCTGAGATCTAAAGCAAATGCCCCCTTGATATTCTTCTCCCTCTCTTCTTTTGTTTTCATGGTCACCTGCTGTTTCGTATTTCTCACTCGTTTCAACAATCTCTCCAATTTGATATTTGTCATCCGAGACCTGCCCGTCCGGCAGGCGGGTCCGATAACCTGTGCAATGAGCTCCGCTTGATTAAACCCCCGCCAATTTTCACGATAATAATGAAGCGGTACCGGCACCAGATAGTCAAAGTTCTCACCGGTTTGAAAACTAAAACCCTCCAAAACAATTTTTACCAGTTCTTTATTGAAGTCATACTTCACCGCATCCACTACCGCTCTGGCGACCGGCTCTTGGTATTCATAAATTGAAATCAAGCCATCCATTCCCCATCCGGTTTTACACCTGGGATGAGTCCATCCCATAGGCGAACCCTCTCCGCACATCGGACATATCTGATCCACAAAATCCAGTCTTTCCCGGCACTCCGGACACAAATATACACCCCACTTCCCGCACAACGCACATACTTTAGGAAAAATAAAGTCGATGATCGCCTCCCAAATCATAATTAATCATAATTGTTCCGCCCGTGAACAATTAAGTATAATAAGGCCATGCTCGCCACGAACAAAAAGGCATTTTTTGATTATGAAGTCATTGAGTCTTATGAGGCTGGAATTGAGCTGACCGGAGGCGAAGTCAAGAGTATCCGGAGTGGAGGCGCCAACTTTGCGGGGGCGAGAGTCCTTCTCAAAGAAGACGGAGCCTATCTAATCGGCCTGAACATCCAAAAATACAAGTTTGCCACTTCCGAAAGCTATGATCCTGCACGGGTGAGGAGGCTCCTCCTGCACCAAAAGGAACTCGTGGCTATAAAGACAAAAATGAGATCGGCCGGTTTGACTTTAGTGCCTATGAAGCTGTATAATAAGGGCAGTCTCGTAAAGGTGCAGGTAGCTTTAGTTCGAGGCAAAAAGAAGTTTGAAAAGCGTGAGTTGATTAAAAAAAGGGTCTCAAACTTGAGCCTGGCGAGACGTTTAAAAAACCAATAGATGAAAGGACAAAAAATGGACCTATTCTGGACAAAAATTATGCCTGAGTGTGTTTCCAAGTATTCTTGGGGCGGTGAATTTACGGCCAAAATGAGCTTAAAGAAGTATCAAGAAGGCATAAAAGCGAAGATTAAGACCATGGACGAGAATGAATTTGACCTTTTTTTAGCCGCAGTCGTTATGCAAGCCAGCCGTGATCAAATGATGGGTGTCAACTTGACCGAAAAGGTCGGGTTTCTACGGGGTCTCAGAGCCTAAATTGGGTTGACTTTCGAAGCTATTTGTTGTATATTATAGGTATTGGGGACGACAGGAATCGATGGAGTGGTACGTTTACAGTTGCAAGCCTCCTTTGGTAATAGGAGTCAAAAAGACCAAAATTTAATTGTCAATAAAGAAGACAAAATACTTGGTTTCATTTCCGGCGGAGTCAAATCCCTCGCTAACGAAATCAAATCTTTCGCTCCCGTTTACGCTTTTGCCTAAACAGTAGCTTAAAGACGTCTTGAAAGCCGGCGGATCCCGGGCTACTTTCAGGGCGAAAAAATACCGGATTGAATGCCTTAAGTTTGATTTAGGCTTAAGGACTAACTTAATCTAAGTCGACCATAAAGTGTTCTTGTTTACCTGAAGCTTTATGGAAAATCGGTAAACTAAGCTTGTAGACTCTGTATCCATATTATTTCAGACGGGAGTTCGATTCTCCCCGTCTCCACAATACAAAACTCTCCCCTCGTGGGAGAGTTTTGTATTGTCTAAAGGAGAATTGAACAATGACGGAGCCAAACCCGTAACGGTTTTGGCGAGTCGGGGTCGACGAATTTGCGAAGCAAATATCGGTGACTTCAATTCCCTCCCGTCTCCTTATCCGAACTCCTATTCCCTACTTAATAACCCCCACCGTCCCGCCCACCAGCACCAGGAGATTCCCTTGTCCGTCAAACTCAATATCCGAAGCTTCAATCAATCTGCCGGATTTTAAGACCTGGCTACAAACGCCGGTGTCCTTACTGCAAATAACCACGGCTCCGGTACTACTACCCAATAGAGCCAGTCTCGTACCGTCCTGTTCCACGGCAATTCGATTTACTTTTATCTCTGCCGGAAGACCGCTTACCGAAAACTGTTCCTTTGATCCCCTTCTAAATCTCTCCACCACACCCTTTTCCGAAACAACCCAAATATCACTATCCATAGCCATATCCACCGGTTCAAACCCAATGGACTGATCTTGTTTCAGCCATCTAACTCTGTCACCAAAACCTTCTCCGGCGGCCGAGTACTTGTATATTTCTTTATTACCTTGATCAAGAACATAAAGGTTACCCCCAAAGATTCCCAGTGTCACCGGCCTTGCCACCGCCGCATCAAATTTAACCAGATCCTCCCCCGTCACCGCATTACGGACTCCGCTATTACCGAGAACCATTATCCGACTTCCTTCTCCAACCATATCCATCCAGCCCAATCCTTCTCCTTTCCCTGCTACCACCTTTATATCTTTGGTTTTCACTTCCGCCGTCATTATCACCCCCATTGTGGAATCGAGAACCAATAGCTGACCGACTTTTTGCGTTCCCAACCTGCTTCCCTTAAATCCTTGTCGTACCAAATCAATTTTCAAGATTTCCTCTATCTGGCTTTCTTTTTCTCCCGAAGCCACCGTCCAACCATCATTAATCTTCTTCTCCAAGTCGGACAACTCTTTGCCAAATCTACCGTTTACGAATCGACCCTTACCCGTATCAAAGATCACCCTTACATCCTCTATCAGCTTCTTTGCCCCCGTGGAGTTTATCGATACTAACGTGCTTGCCTCAAGGAGGCTTTTTTCAATTGGTTCGGAAAAACCTTGCCAGTCTTTTAACTCAGCCGTTCTCTTCATCTTTATCGAGCCCGTGATCAAACTAACCACCAACATAATCAAAAACAAGATACCCAAAAGCATCGACCACTTCTTCCTCTTGGAGGTTTCTCTTCTATCAACAAGGATCTTTTGTTTTATCGGCCTGAGTTTCATCCACCAATTAATCAATTTTTCTTTAAGCCCTATTGGCCCCACCAGTCTATCTGCCACCAAGTCTTCCTCCACTCCCCCGGTTACTTCCTCGGTAATTGAGTTTCCATTTATCTCACCGGGAGGTAGCTCTACCGGCAAGGATTCTTCCGTTTCTTTCCCCAATAATTTGCCAAAATTAAACATCAATCCTGCCACGGCACCATCCTCTTCCCCAAGTTCTTCATTCAATTTTGAAATATCATCTTCTGTGGCACCGGAAAATTTTTCCGCGATTTCCTCTTTGTACTTCCCTGTTAAAACCATCAATTTATCATCCTCCTCAATTTTTCCTTTGAGAACTTTTCCCGGAGGTAGATTTTTTGACAGGTCAAACTCTTTTTGGTTGCGGGTTAACACTACTTTTACTTCCCCCCATCTGGCCACTCTGAGCTCCCGTCCGTTTCCTTCCGAATTTACCCACACCCAGACTCCGGTTAGATCGGGATACTTTTCTTGCCACTTTTCTCCAAATTCCGCCAACTGGCCGGATGACTCCAATTTATTAAAATACTCTTCTACCCACGCCATAAGTTCGGCATCTATCTCCGCCCAATTTTCCTTATTTTCTCCCAAAACCACTCCGAATAGCGCTCCTTTATTTTGTAGCTCCACATTGTCGAAGGGAATCCTGGCATATATCTGAGCCCAGCCATTTGAGCCTTCTTCTTTTACGATCCTCCAAAAAGATAATCCTAAACCTGTATTCATTGGGGCAGTTATTCTTTCCTAAGCTAATAGTACTATAACAGTCACAAAAAGCGAGAATAGGAAGTAGCCCCAAGTAAGCAATTTAAGGCTTTTTCCAATCGGTAAGCTAACTACTCTGTCCATCAAACTTGCCTGACGAACCATGATTAGAGACATGATCAAAAAAAGCACCATCGAAATTTTCACCATAAACCCCACAATTAAACTTAGGCTTATAGATACTCCCGGTATTATTTCCATGGTTGTTCTGCTTCCTCTGTTAATTGAGAAATTACGGAGGTCACCTTGTCCGGAAAAGCCACCGACTCAAAAGTAAAAGACGATAGCTCGCCGGCCGCGTCCGGAGTCCTTTGTTCCGAAGCCGTCTGAATTATCACGTCCCCGAAATTGAATAAATTAGCCAATATTCCTTTTTGAGTGTAGTTTACATCTTCGATTTTGGAAATCTGCGCCACATTAACCGTTTTACTCAATAGTCCAACAAAGTCCACATCTACCAATCTTTCGTTGGTAATAATGTAAACATTGTAAAACCACATCAGAAAACTCTGTATTCCAAAAAATATGAGCCCCAAGTACCACAGCATTGTAATACCCACCAAGGTATTGCCATCGAGTGCTTTCAAAAAGGGAAACTCTCCCCAAACAAGCGGTACGACAGAAGCAAAACACAGCATGGCGATCCAGCCAAAATTAGTGACAAAATGTCTTCTCCCAAGCAACATGACGGTTTCATCGTCCTGCTGTGACTCGAACCGAAACCTGCTTGGACGGGGAACGCACGATCCAAACGAGCTACCGGAAACAGACTCCCCCAACAATTTCTTGATCTCTTCCGATTCGCTCTTGGCTTTTTCCGCTTTAAAAACTTCCGGCATACCTAATTGTACCAAACTCGGCCCCCGACTATCTACGTTCCACGTTGTACAAAGGACCGACAATCACTATATTAGATGGAGCTCTCGTATTAAAGAAGTTTTTGAATTCATCACCGTCAAAAGTTTCTTCTCTCCCTCCCCGATCTCTTAACCTTATCCCGTTTGATTTTCCGAGTCCAAAATCAAAACCAGTTATAGTTGCTTCGGATATGTAATCAAATGGCTGACCTCCGGCACTTCTCAACTTGTCTTTTACGGTATCGGCACTCAAAATATCATGACATTTTTTATTTGGAGAGTTCTCGCCACAAAGGGTATATCGGTCAATACTTGAATCCCGTCTCACCAATAGAATTACATTTGCAATATCGGCTACTTCCTCCGGTTTTAACCATGCAGATTTTGCGTATTCTTTTCTCGAACCTTGTGCTGTATATAGGCACGGAGACTCTCTGTCATATGCTTTAGAAAACAGATCATTCAGACTTCCAACGTCACCTTCGGTATCCCTCAGTCGCTTTGTCCAAGAAGTACTTCTTTGCCATACGTCTGAAGATCTATATGTATATCCTCCGGCCGTTGAGGCATACCAAGCTTTTGCAATTTGACCTTCGGATCTCAACACCATTCCCCTGGTTTGTTCTACGGCATCTTTCCATTTTTGAGTATTTTCTTCTTTTTTGATCTCTTGTCCCTCTTGATTCGGTTTAATTACCTTTTCGTCTCTCATTACCGCCAAAGCATACGATCTTGCGGCAATTGCTTGTGCTTTGAGTGCTTCCATTTCCCAATCCCCCGGCATTTCATATATATGTTTCATATAATCCTCAATTTTCATTCTTTCATTGTTGAATGTTTGCCTGTAATCATTTGTTCCGTTAACCAGTATTTCCGTATTTTCATCCGCCTTTTCAATCGAAATATTGTCATAATATGCCCGCAGTATAGTTTCATAGCTCTGTCCTTTCTTTGCCCTCAATTGAGCCCCATACTGACTCATACCTACTCGATGAGGTATTCCTGAAGTAAAAAAGGCAAAACCGGTACCAAATCCGGGATCAAGTTTACGATCGTCTACACAAAATAATGGCCCTCCTCCCAAACTAGACGATAAATTTAGACTATCTATTTTACTGTTAATAACCTCCTGCATCTCTGCGGTTATTTTGGCAATTTTTGCTGAAAGTGTTTTTATTTCTTTTAAAAACACCGCATTCTGGATATCAAGATCTGCTTGCAGCTTTGCTAACTGGATTTTTTTTAGTTCCAAAGCTTTCTTGTCCGCTTCCAAACTCCCGATCTCCTGAACCAGGTTAACAATTATCTGTTTGTCTCTCTCGTTACTGTCTTGACGGTAAGCCAGCTCTCTTCGAGACTCTCCCATTGAAGTGCTGGACAGAAGACTCACCCACAAAGGCTGAGATCTAAGCCTCATATACATCTCACGTATTTTTACCGATAATACCAAGTATTGTGTGGAAACCTTTTTGCTTCGGTCTTTTATGTTTGCTTCTGTTACTTTAAGTTTTGCAGTCGCTACATTTATTTGAGATTGAATAGATTTTATCTTGGTTCCAATTTTATTGGCTTCTCCTTGGTTTGTATTTAATAAGGCCGTTAAATCGTTAATTTGTTTCTGGAAACATTCAATGTTATCGCCACAACTCTCTTCCGCCTTTACCAAGCTTGTCTGTCGTGACAGGCCGGCAAAAACACTCAGCAAAATCACCGGTACTAATATATATCTCCACTTCATCTCTCTAATTCTAAACCATCATGTTAAAATTACTTTGCCGGATGAAAATTAAATCTATTATCATTTTTATCTTTCTCTTTCTTAGCCAATTTTCCTTTTTGGTAGGATCAGCAAACGCAATAGATCTTGATTATGTTAATCCATATTGTGTACGAGGCGAACCCGATAGTGGCATAAATACCGCCCTAGGATGTATCTCGACCAAAGTCGAAGTCGGATCCGGACAAGATACATTTTTTTCCAGGATTATTCAGGTTGCGGTTGGCCTGGGAGGGGGACTGGCCCTCATACTCATGCTCTTTGGTGTCTTTATCATCACCACCTCGGCCGGTATCCCGGACAAACTCAAACAAGGTCAAGAAATCATTACCTCGGCTATTTCCGGCCTGATTTTTATCATTCTTTCCGTCTTTTTATTAAGGCTAATTGGTGTCAACATTCTTAGTCTCCCTGGATTAAAATAAACTATGTCACTAATAAATCTAGTTCTGGCCGTTGACGAAGTAGACATCTCCGGTCTCGAAAGAGACACCGTCACCGCACTCAACATGAAATCTTTTACCAATTTGTCTAGTTTGTTATCACAAGATCTTCTCAATCTTGTCTTTGTTCTCGTCGGGCTCCTCTTCTTCGCGAGCCTGGTTATGGCCGGATGGGGATATATGATGAGTTCGGGAGACCCAAAAAAGGTTGCTTCATCCACCACCAGATTTATGAACAGTCTTATCGGTCTCATAATCGCCTTTACCGCTTATCTCATCGTCCGGATTATTACCAACTTTTTAGGTCTGGGTAACGTAGTTTAGCTTCTTTTGGTATAATTTACTCCTGCATGGAACCCCCAATTAAACATATTGCAATCATGATGGATGGCAACCGCCGATGGGCACGAGCCAAAGGTTTGGAACCGGTTAAGGGACACGAATATGCCGCCAATCACACTATCGAGCCTCTTATCGAAAAATGTGTCGATCTTGGTATCCCCTATGTTACTTTCTGGGCCTTTTCCACCGAAAACTGGAAAAGAGACGAAAAAGAAGTAAGGGGCATTCTCGATATTTTTCGCATCGCTTTCGGTACCCTTGCCCTCCGTTTTATAAAACGAGGCGCCAAACTTCAAATTCTCGGTGACATGAGCCGTTTCCCCGAAGACATCGCCAAAAAAACTTTTGATATGATCTCAAAATCAAAAAATAATAATAAAATCACCGTTTCCTTTGCTCTAAACTACGGCGGTCGTGATGAAATCCTAAGGGCTATCAAAAAAATCGTTTCCGAAAAAATTCCTGTAGAAAATATTTCCGAAGAAACAATTTCCAATCACCTGGACACTACTGGTATGCCCGACCCAGATCTGGTTATCCGTACCGGAGGAGAACGCCGGACATCGGGCTATCTTCCCTGGCAATCTGTTTACGCCGAGCTATACTTCACCCCCACCCTATTCCCCGACTTCACTCCCGACAAACTGATGGAAGCTCTGGACGACTTCGCCCAAAGAGACCGTCGATTCGGCGGGGATACCACCCCAAAGACGAAATAGTATCTCATCTGTTACTTCGGAACTAAATCCTTTCTTTTTAAACCTTTCCCTTATTTCCTGATATTCTCCGGTCAAAAGGATTTCCCCTCCGGGATACTTGAACGAAGAAATGTTCGAATCCTTAGATCTTTTTTCTCTCCCCTCAAACCGCATTCTTGTGGGCTGTTCTCTCCAATGTCTGGGTATTTCCATAGACTAAATACTAAAACACCCTTTCTCCCAAACACTCTCACATTTCTCTCTCCACCATATACCTCGCGATCCCTTCCAAGTAATCTATTGCTTCGCTATTCAGTCCTCTCCCACGTAATTTAGACGCTGTTTCGGCCGCTTTCTCGGCATAATTTTTTGCCACTTCTATCGAATATCCATACGCCCCACTTTCGAGGATCGCCTTCTTCGCTTCGACAATGGCTTTATTATTCACCCTCAATTTTCCCCAAACTTCCATCAAACTATTTTTCTGCCTCTCTGTTCCCATTTCCATAGTTTTTACCACTAGCAAAGTTACCTTCCCTTGTAACAGATCTGAGTCTGCCGACTTTCCCGTCTTCTCTTCGTCACCATACACCCCCAAAATGTCATCCTGCAATTGAAAAGCAATTCCACCGTCTACCGCATACTCTCTTAATATGGTCAGAACTTCCGTTGAAAGTCCGGCGAGCAATCCTCCAATAATTAGCGGATTTTCGAAAGTATAGATCGCCGTCTTGGCTCGGTGTAAACTCATCACTTTCTCTTCTGTCATCTCTCCTAGTTTTGAAAGGCTAGCGTCATACGCCTGCCCAAAAGCAGTATTGGTAATTCCTCGGAGAAATTGTTTCATCGCTCTGCTCGTTTTGATTTCATCAAAGCTACAATCTAAAAGCCTCTCGAACCCCAAACATAAAACCGCATCTCCAAGACAAACTGCCATCGAGTCTCCATAGTGGTTATCACCCTCACCCAGGAATATTTGCGTTGTTGGGCCTCCTCTCCTTACCAAGTCTCTATCCATAAAATCATCATGCATTAGTAGGGCGGTATGTACCAGCTCCACCGCCTCTGCCACCCTCCACACCTTCTCGAACTCGTCATCGTGGGTAGGGGCGGACCCCT
>CAZGSP010000007.1:0-45091 GCA_964528565.1 uncultured Pseudomonadales bacterium
CCGTCGAAACAATTTACGATCATCGCAAGCGCACCATTACCCCGCGGCGGATTTTTTGGGACGGCCGGATATTCCGGATCGCCCGTGTCGGCCTTCACCATACTTTCCGTGAGGGCAGAACCCTTTTCCATATTTTTTCCGTTGTTTCTTCCGATCTTTCCTTCCGGCTTAGGCTGGACACCGACTCATTATTTTGGACACTGGAAGAAATCTCCGATGGGTTTGCCAATTAGACTGGGCTTCAATGCCTCTCCCTCCACGGTCATGCACATCGACCTGAACTCTTGCTTTGCTTCCATCGAACAACAGGCCAATCCGCTCCTTCGTGATAAGCCCATTGCCGTCGCCGCCTACGACAGCCCCAACGGCTGTATTCTGGCCCCTTCGGTTCAAGCCAAGAGGCTGGGTATCAAAGTCGGCATGCGGGTCAAAGACGGGCGTCTTCTTTGTCCCGATCTCATTGTCCTTTCTTCCGATCCGGACAAATACCGGTCTGTCCATGCCGCTCTAAAAAAAACTCTTTCCGTTTACACCCCCGAAGTAGTCCCCAAGTCTATTGATGAATTTGTCTTGGACTTTGCCGGTACCCCGGCCCTCAAAAGGGGCCTGTTTGTCATTGGCCGGGAAATCAAGGATCGTATCAAGAAAGAAATAGGGGACTACCTCACGGTTTCCATCGGTATCGGCCCCAACCGGTTTCTCGCCAAGACAGCGAGCAATCTTCACAAGCCGGACGGTCTCGATGAGATCAATAAGGATAATTTTTTGAAGATTTATGAAGGCCTAACTCTTACGGACCTCACCGGCATTGCCCGTCAGAACGCCATCCGTCTCAACTCCGCCGGCATTTACACGGTTTTGGACTTTTTTGAGGCCGATTTGAGGACTCTCAGGTCGGCCTTTCACTCTATCTCCGATTATTACTGGTTCGTCCGTCTTAGAGGTTGGGAGGTGGACGACGTGGATTGGGGGGTCAAAAGCTTTGGCCACTCCTATGCTCTTCCCAAGTTTTTGACCAAGCCGGAAGAGCTGGCCCCCACTCTTACCAAGTTAGTGGAAAAAGTGGGTTTCCGTATGAGGCAGGCGGGTTTCCAGGCCAGAGGCGTTCATCTGGGACTTCTCTTCCGCGATCATGAATACTGGCATCAGGGGATCAGGGTGGACAGGCCCGTCTTTTTGAGTCGGGACATCTACCGGGTAGCCTACCGGCTTCTTTCGCACTCTCCGTATCATCTGCCGGTACGCAATTTGGCCGTTTCTTGCTTCGACCTTTCGGGCAGGGACCGCCTGCAACTTTGTTTATTCGAAGACAGTTTAAAAAAGGACCGTTTGGTGCGCGCCCTGGATGAGATAAATGACCGGTGGGGAGACTTTGTGATCACCCCGGCTCTCATGGCCAATACCGAAGACATAGTTCACGACCGGATCGGTTTCGGCAGAACCTCTTAGTGTTTTTCGTACAAAGCTTCTCCGGCCATGGCCTCGGCTTTGGTGGCGTGAACCGTTCCTTCGGGGTGGTTGGCGGGAGAGTAGACGGTGTACAGCTTCAAGGGTTCGGTCATGGAGGTGTTGATGATATTGTGATTTGTCCCGGCAGGCACGATAACCACATCATTAGCCTTAAAAACCACTTCTTCGCCATTCAGAACAGCCTTACCCTGTCCGGCTTCGAACCGGAAAAATTGGTCGATATCGGGGTGCACCTCCATGCCGATCTCTTCACCCGGCAGTAAGCTCATCAAGACGAGCTGAGAGTGGGGTGCCGTAAAAATAACCTTTCTAAAGTTGGTGTTTTCGATCGTGTCGGCTTCAATATCCGTGTGGAATCCGGTCATATGATTTTTTTATTGGTAATAGCTCATCTTACATCAGTTTTTGCCGTTCCGCTCCAGGCACGAGTCATGCCTATCGAGGCTCCGGGCACGGAAGGGGTTTTTGATTTGACAAAAGACCTATAATAGAGTACAATACCCGTTCTATGAAAAGAATAATTCTATTGACTCTAATTGCCATCATCCTGAGCCAACCGGCCGTTCCGGCTGTTTCTCCCGTGGCTAAAAACCTCAATCAGGAGGTTCTGGCTAGCCGTGAAATCGATATGGAGTACCGTTACAGAGTACCCTCCGTCAGCAAGGTATTTAAAGACAATATTCTTCTAAATATTGCCTACCTTGACGGTCGTGTTACCTCTGCCTCCGAAATTAAGTGGGAAGAGATCGACAAGCCCTTCCACTCCGAGTTTACCCTCGAGCCAAACCAGGCCTTTGCCTATCACGATGCCATTTTGCCCGAGTACAAGGACAAGGTCGTGGTCACCACCAATGCCCGTTTCAACAAACAAGACGGTTTTAAAACCGATGGGTATCTCTATGGTGACGGAGTCTGTCAGCTGGCCTCACTGATCAACTGGGCCGCCAGAGACGCTCAGCTTGAGGTTACCCAATACACGAACCACGACTTTGCCGCCATTCCCGAAGTGCCCAAACAATATGGTGTGGCTATCTATCTTGATCCGGCCAACCGGGCTTCCAGCGCCAGAAAGAACCTCTATATTGTCAACAACCAAAGCCGGCCGGTCACCTTTAACTTCGACTACCAAAACGGAAACCTTACCGTCACCATCTCCAAGGTTTCCTGATCGAACCTTCGACAAAAAGCCACCCTTCTGTAAGGAAGAGGTGGCTTTTTTCTCTGGTTTACACCGACTGTCATGTACCGGATCTTTAGATTTCTTGGCTTGTTATCCGGACGGACTTCTTACATTCCGTTGTCTCTTGACAGGTAACACACGCACCTCAGAGAAGGTCTAGGATCCCTAGGCTGTGTTACCACTTAAAAGTGCGATGTACCGATAAGAGCTAGGGAGATCGTAATTCTTGTAACTTATCCCTACACTCTTATATGTGGGATTGATTACAATGTATAGCCAAAAATTCTATTTGTCAAATCCTCTCTCCGGCTACTAAATATTGTTATAATATCTAATCGGGTTTGAGGCCGGTAATCAATCATATGTCCAAAGAAAAACACTCAATCAAAGAGGTCGAAGCTTCACCGGACTTCCCCTTGTTGGAAAATCAACTCCTCGATCATTGGTACAAAACGGGCATTGTCAAAAAATATCTTCATAAAAACGACAATTCACCCACCAAGTTTTCTTTTCAGGACGGCCCGATTACCGCCAATAACCCCATGGGAGTTCATCATGCTTGGGGGCGCACCTACAAAGATCTTTGGCAACGCTACAAGAATATGCGGGGCTTCAAACAAAGATTCCAGAACGGTTTCGACTGTCAGGGCTTGTGGGTAGAAGTTGAAGTGGAAAAAGAGCTTGGTTTCAGATTCAAGAAAGATATTGAAACTTACGGTGTCGCCGAGTTTATTCAACACTGTAAAGACCGGGTGGTTAAATACTCGGATATCCAAACCGGCCAAAGCAAGAGGTTGGGCTATTTTATGGACTGGGACAACTCTTACTTCACCATGTCGGAAGAAAACAACTACATGATCTGGCACTTCCTTAAAGTCTGCTGGGAAAAAGGCTGGATCTACAAAGGACACGACTCCGTTCCTTGGTGTCCCCGCTGTGAAACCGCCATTTCCCAACACGAGATGCTCACCGAAGATTATAAGGAGCTTACTCACAAATCGGTCTATCTCCAACTACCCATTACCGGCCGGGACCAAGAATCCTTATTGGTTTGGACCACCACTCCCTGGACGATTCCCGCCAATATCGCCGTCGCCGTCGATGAGAAGCAGGACTACTCTCTGGTAGAAGTAAACAGCGGTGTCCGACTCTGGGTCCTCAAAGACCTGGTCGAAACCGTCTTTAAGGGAGGTGAGACCACGATCGTCAAAACCGTCAAAGGTAAAGAACTGGTTGGTCTTCACTACACCGGGCCCTTCGATGGAATTTCCGCTATCAAAAAAGTCGCCGAAGCCCATCCCGATAAATTCCATGTGGTCATTCCCACCGATTCGTACATTATGCCCATCAGCAACACCGAAGGTACCGGCCTGGTTCATACCGCGGTCAGCGCCGGCACCGAAGACTTTGCTTTAGGCAAAAAACTTGGCTTGCCCATGATCCCCATCATCGAAGATAACGCCGATTATCTGCCCGGGCTCGACTTTCTCTCCGGCCAAAACGCCAAGAAGCATCCGGAAATAATTCTGGATTACTTGGAAAAAGAAGCCACGGGCGAAGCGAACTGGATCTTTAAAATAGAGAACTTCACTCATCGCTACCCGGCTTGTTGGCGATGTAAGACGGAACTGGTGTGGAAAGTAGCCGATGAGTGGTATATCGCCATGGACAAAGTCGACCCGGCCGATGAAAAAAAGCGGACACTTCGACAAAAGATGATCGGTTCCGCCAAAAAAATTACCTGGAATCCCGAGTCGGGTAGTGATCGCGAGCTGGAATGGCTGAACAACATGCACGACTGGCTAATCAGTAAGAAGAATCGTTACTGGGGCCTTGCCCTCCCGATCTGGGTCTGTGACAAGTGCGGCAAGTTTGAGGTGATCGGTGGTCTGGAAGAGTTAAAGGTAAGAGCCGTCTCCGGTTGGGACAAGTTTGAAGGGCACACTCCTCACAAGCCTTTTATCGATGAAGTAAAAATAAAACATTCCTGCGGAGGTACCATGTCCCGCATTCCGGACGTCGGCAACCCCTGGCTCGACGCCGGCATCGTCCCTTTCTCCACCTTAGTCGATCCGGAAACAAAAAAAGTTAGCTACACTTCGGACAAAAAATACTGGCGAGAATGGTTCCCCGCCAACTTTATTACGGAATCATTTCCCGGTCAATTCAAAAACTGGTTTTATTCAATGATCGCCATGAGTACGGTCCTTGAAGATACCAACCCCTTCGAATCCGTTCTCGGCTACTACTCCATGCTCGGAGAAGATGGCCGTCCGATGCACAAATCCTGGGGGAACTCCATCGAATTCAACGAAGCCGCGGACAAAATAGGCGTCGATGTGATGCGTTGGGTTTTTACCCGCCACAATCCGGAAAGAAATATGCTTTTTGGCCACAAAGTTACTTCCGAGACCAAGCGCCAATTCCACATGCTACTCTGGAACTCCTATCGCTTCTTTGCGAACTTTGCCGCTCTGGAAAAATGGCAACCGGAGATCGAGTTCGATCATGTTCCCACCAAGCTGGATCTCTGGATCTTGAACCGGCTGGATCAGATGGTGTTGGAAGTTACCGGGAGTCTCGAAAAATTGGACGCTTCACTTGCCTCAACCTCAATTGAAAGTTTTGTTTCCGATTTGTCCACTTGGTACATTCGGCGTTCCCGTGACCGGGTGGGGCCGAGTGCTCCGGATCCCGACGATAAAGAAACTTGTTACCGCACTCTGAGAACGGTTTTTGATTGTTTATCCCGGGTCCTTATGCCCTTCACTCCTTTTATGGCCGATATGATCTATACCAATATCACAGGTGAAGAGTCGGTCCACTTGGCCGACTGGCCGACGGTCACTACCCCGGAAGTTGTCGACCAAAAACTGATCGAAAACATGTCTCTCGTCAGAAAGATCTGTGAAATGGGACATGCGGACCGCAAAGCCAACTCTATCGCGGTCAAGCAGCCCTTGTCAAAGATCACGGTCCTGGGTCCAAAATTAGGCTTGGAAACAGAAACCGAGTTAATTCAATTAATTAAAGAGGAGCTAAACGTACTGACTGTTGATTTTGTCGAGGACAAAGAACTCTCCGTCAAACTTGATCTGAATCTGACACCGGAGTTGATCGTCAAAGGGAAAACCAGAGAGATTATCCGGTCGATTCAGGAAGCCAGAAAACAAGCCGGCTGTAGCTTGGATGAAACCGTCTCCGTCACCCTTCCGGACTGGCCGGCCGAATATGAGGAGGAGATCAAGAGGAAGACTCTGGTCAAAAAAATCACCAAAGGGGAGCCGATTACGATTTCTAGAGACTAATGCGTCAAAACAAGTCGTTTCTTTTTATTGCCTTGATCTTTATCGAGGTTCTTAGTCTGATCACCATTTGGAGCACGGTTCCGGATCTCTTTATGTCCCAACTGGCTTTTGTAGTCGCCGGAGCCATCATCATTTACTTACTGAGTAAGTCCGACATCTTCCTCCTTCTTAGTCTGGGAAAGTTTTTTTATGTGCTAAGCATCGTTTTATTGTTGATCACCATGGTAGTGGGGCGGAACATCAGAGGCTCCGTCAGATGGATCGATCTGGGATTTTTCAATCTCCAAACATCGGAAATTATCAAACCGCTTCTGGCCATTTCCTACTCGGCTTACCTGGCAAAAATGAAACAGATGAACTGGAAACAGTTCCTGATCTTTTTAGGGTTCGCGCTCATCCCTGTCGCCCTGGTCGTCATTCAGCCGGATCTGGGCTCGGCCCTCGCTTTGACCTTTTTACCCCTGGCCCTCCTGGCCGTTTCCGGTCACCTTAAGAAGCTGGTGGTAATCGGAGTTATTTTTACTATCCTGGTCCTGCCTCTGGAATCAAGGCTTCTTAAGCCCTATCAGCGTCAGAGACTGGAGACCTTTATCAATCCTTACGCCGATCCAAAAGGCGCGGGCTACAACGTTATCCAGGCCACTATCGCCGTAGGTTCGGGAAAGATCTTTGGTAAAGGAGTCAAGCTTGGTACCCAGTCTCACCTGAATTTTCTCCCGGAAAGACACACCGACTTCATTTTTGCCTCCTACGTGGAAGAGTTCGGTTTCGTCGGTGCCACAGTCTTAATTCTTTCTTACTTTGTGATCTTCCGTTACTGCTTATATGGCATAAAACACCTCCACGATGACCGACAGGTACTGCTGTCCCTTTCCGTCTTCTTACTCTTTTTGTTCCAGTTTGTCGTCAACGTGGGGATGAATCTGGGGATAATGCCGGTCACCGGCATAACCCTGCCTTTATTCTCCTATGGCGGCAGCTCTCTTTTGAGCTTTGCCATCCTGATCGGGTTACTGGCCCGCCAGCTTGATATAGTCACCCCTTTTGAGATATAATGGCGCCCATGGCAGACAAAATCACATACGCGGTTATTCAACTTGGCGCAAAACAATTCTTAGTCAAAGTAGGCGATAAGGTCGTGGCTGAAAAGGTTGAGGTCAAAGAGGGCGAAACTCTCACAGTCAAGGAAGTTCTTCTGGGATACGACGGGGAAAAAACCCTGATCGGTGAGCCTTACTTGGACAAAGCTTCCGTAGATCTTGTCATGGAAGGGACAAAGAAAGGCGAAAAAATTCGTATCGCCAAATTCAAAGCCAAGTCCAGATACCGTAGGGTTACGGGACACAGACAGCTTGAAAGCCACTTCACCGTCAAGGCTATCAATATCTAACAAAATTATGCGTTTCATACTTTTCGTCGGCGCCAGTAACACTTTGGCTGAGTCCGAAATTGAGGCTCAGGTCAAGGGTGCCGCCGCTACCAGGCCGAATATTTACGTCTTTGAAGCGGAAAATGAGTCCGTCGCTATCGATCTGGCCTCAAAACTCGGATGCAGCATCAAGCTGGCTCAGGAACTATCCGGAGTCGTTCCGTCCGTTCAGTCGGTAGCCGATCTGATTCAGTCCAAGAATTTTTCCCTAACGAGCCTCGATAGCTTCAAAGAATCCGGTCGGATAAACCAGGAGATCAAGGATTTTCTGGGCAAGGGCCGCTTTATCCTCCCCAAGGATCAGTTCGGGCTCTCACCGGTTTTACTCAAAAAACACAAGATCGACGAATTTTTTGTTGATGAAAAACAGGAAGAAGTTTGGAAAACCATCTGGATTCACGATTATGAGCACTGGATCAAGAAAGACCGTCACATGCCTTTTGCCAACGCCAAAGCCGGTATCCTTCCGCCAAAAATAGCCAGAAGCATGGTCAATCTCGTTCCACTTGATCCGAGTGGAAAACTGTTGGTGGATCCCTTTTGTGGCTCGGGTCGCGTTTTGATCGAAGCGGCCGAGCTGGGGTACGAGGTTGGAGGTACGGATATCTTGGCGGATCAGGTCCGGGAAACGAAAGCCAATTTGGACCTTATGGGCTTTGAGGCGAAACTGGATGTTCTGGACGCCACCCACCTTTCGGACAAATTTCACGACGTGGACGCTATCGTCACCGAGCCGTTTCTCGGAAAACCCAACCTCCGTCCGGATCAGATCAGATACTTGGTTCCCGGTCTGCAGAAATTGTATCTAGGCTGTTTAAAGAACTGGCTAAAGGTTCTTAAAACGGGAGGTTTCCTTGTCATGGTCTTTCCCAGCTTCGATGACGGAAAACATATCTATAAGACAAGCGGTATCATTGACGGGAAGCTGGAATTGGGTTACAATCTCCTCAAACGCGATATACTATATTCACGTCCGAATGCGGATGTGAGGCGCGAGATAGTTATCTTACAAAAAAAATAAAAATCTATGGCACACGTTAAATCTGGTGGAGCAACCAGGCAACATGCTCAGCGGGCGGGAAAAAGACTTGGAGTCAAAATTTATGGCAGCCAAGCAGTTAAAACAGGTCAAATAATCGTGAGACAAAGAGGCTCCGATTTTCATGCCGGTCTCAACACCGAACTTGGTCGTGACTTTACCTTATTTTCTCTGGTCGAAGGAACGGTAAAATTTAGAAAATTACACGGCGTTAACTACGTCGATGTAATCGCAAAATAAATGGACGATCAACCGGTTGCCATACTTCCTTTAGACTATTTACAACCAAACCCACTTCAGCCAAGAGGAGTCATCACTCCCGAATCTCTCTCCGAGCTGGTGGACTCAATAAAAACTCACGGTATCATTCAGCCTTTGGTGGTCGCCCACACTCCCGCCGGATATCAAATTATTGCCGGAGAACGACGCTGGAGAGCTTCCAGACTGGCCGGACTCAAAGAAGTGCCGGTGCGCATTATCGAAACCTCCCCTCAAGGGATGCTCGAGATGGCCATTGTCGAAAATGTTCAGAGAACCGACCTCAACCCCATTGACCGGGCGAACTCATTCGATCGACTAATTAGAGAGTTCAATCTCAGCAACTCCGATATCTGCATCAGGATCGGCAAAAGCCCCGCCTTTGTTAGTAATACTATGCGTCTTCTTGAGCTTCCGGACGCTCTGAAAGACGGTCTTATCTCCGGAGTCATCTCTGAAGGTCACGCAAGGGCTTTAGCCGCCATTCCCGACACCCAATCGATGATCGAGGCATACAAGATAATCCTTCGTGAAGGAGGGTCGGTGAGAAGAGCCGAAGAGCTTGCCCGCAGATTCAAAAAAAGCATGCATAAGTCCAAACCGCAGGACGGATTCAACACCAAAACGGTGAACGAGTCGATAGACAGCATGGCGAGTGAAATAGAAAAATCGATAGGGGAGAATGCTCACGTCAAAATGCGCCGCTCGAGAGTGGAAACCGCGATCCATATCGTCTTAAGAGGAAACCCCGAAGAAACGGAAGTCCAAATTCAAAAAATCCATGACTCTCTCGTCTCGGCCAATCCTCAACCGGAACAAAACCAAGAGGTGATTTCTTCGGTAACCGACGATACTCCTCCGGAGACCGAAACAACCTACTCAAGCCCCTTCGAGCCATTTTCCGATTCTTTCACCCCCATGACTCCGGTTTCCTCTTCCTCTGCCGAAGAGACCTCCCGCGAGTACTAAATCCTTCGACTGGAATAGCTAAAGGTCTTCGTGTCCAAAAAATATTGGTTCGTCTTCCGAACGACCCTTGCTAAATATCTGATCGTAAGCCGGTAAGCAAAGAGCTTGATAAGCAATGGTCCTTTTTCTCGACCTTTCCAGAAACATCCTCCACCTGTCACTAATGTTCATTTCCTCCGGGTTTATTTTAAAACCCTCAAGAGAAATCAGCTTAGGAATATTATCCCCGGGCATTCTCTGAACATCCATGTTGTTTGGAATTTGGAACCGCCATCCCATTTCCCGATCTATCTGTTTCACTAATTTTCTGGCTTTCCATCTAACCACTTCAATCGGGAATCTTACTTCACTACTAAAATCGAAAAAAGGATTTTCGGTATGGACCCGTTCCAACGTGTCAAAGATGTCTCTTTCCCCGTCTCTTACTTGATTCATCTGCTTCATTAAATAAAACATCCTTTGAAGATTTTCCGGAAAAATATCTCTATTTGACCAGCGCTTGGCTAGGAAAAGAGAATTTGTCCCGAGATCCAATCTTGAATTTAGGGGAAGGTAATAAAAAGAAAGAGCCTTTCCTTCGACAACCGCTTTGATCAGTCTCATGAGACCTCTCGGCTTGGCCAAACTTTCACCGTGAAGCGACAATTTATCGAAGCCATAGATAGCCTTGTTCGAGACATACTCATTCTCAATTCGTGTGTGACCGGAAACTGCAGTGGCATAAGCGTCATCCGAAAAATACAATCCATCGGCGCCAAGACAAACCTGATTTTGGGTAGTATCTCTGCCCGCACAATAACGAGGAAAATTAAGTTCATCTTCACCCATATATTCAATTCCATCGGCGTCGACTCCTATTTTCAAAGCCGCTATTTTATTTCTCCGTTTATTGCCCACCAAAGCATCAAAATCGTTCCAAGGAAACTCACTTTCTTGCATGGACAGGGGGGCGCCGGCGATCGCGTTCAGTACGGCTCGAGCGGGGCCACCCTTATGCCAAACCTTTCGGTTTTTGGGCAGGGGAATTTCTTCGAAATAATCCTGAGTGGGGTGTTTTACCTGGAGAATAATACACTCTTCTCCGTTTACGTTACGGTTTACTATTTTGAATCTTTCCGGTCTATAACTGACAATTTCGTTTAGAGTCAAGAAGTTTGTTTTAACAGAAAACTCTTTCTTCTCAAAAGGGGAGGCAATTTCCATGGAAAAATTCATAATGATGTGATCGGCCAGTGAAGCAAAATCATCCAATCCCTTGGGGGTTAGTATCATGGCAGACCTTAGTTGGTCAATTAAACTATCTATTTGAGGCAGAAAATAGTTAAGTACTTCCGGATCCTGATTTTTGATTAGTTCAGCCCTAAAATTAATTAGAAATTTTGCCGCCGATCTCCACCACGATTCCGGATCATCATTCAATATTTCCGGAAACTGCGATATTTTATGACGGATATATTCTCTGGACTTCTGAAGTTGTTCGCTATTCATCTCCGGCTTTTACTGGACCCATCACGAGACCGGCCACACTGGTTGGCCAATACCTGAAAAATACTTTTCCGACGATGTTTCTATACGGCACCGGCCCCCAATCCCTGCTATCCGAAGAATGGTCACGATTGTCTCCAAAAGCCATAATTTCATCCGGTTGAACCGTATACTCCTCACCGTCATGCAAAAATTGTCCGGGAGCGGTGGTGTACTCTTTGGGTAAGTAAAACTCATCAATCATTTGTCCATCCACGAACACCTTCCCATCTTTAACCATCACTGTTTGGCCGGGAGTTGCAATTATCCTTTTTATAAAATCAAAGTCTTCATTTATCGGAGCTTTAAAGACGATCACATCTCCGTCCATGGGCTGTCTGGTTTTGTATGTCACCTTATCCGTCAGCAGGTACTCCTTATCCTTAAATGTGGGGAACATAGAGCTCCCTTTTACTTGGTGAGGTTGCATCAAGAATAGATAGACCACCACAAAGACCGAGGCCGAAATTACAAAGGCTTCGACAAACTCGTAAACAATATGAACAAACTTTCGAAAGAAAGACATCAGTTCAGTTTAGCTGGACGGGAATAATTATTCAAGTTTAATATCTTTGAGGTGGTCGCGACTGGATATCGCACTCCGTCAAATTTTTCAAATTTGCTCCGTGCCCGGCTCGCGCCGCACGTCACGTGCCGCGCTGTGCCATTCGAATCCAGTCAATAACAAACTAAGCACCTCACCGCGAGGGTGAAGTGCTTACTTGTGGTCGCGACTGGATTCGAACCAGTGACCTCTGCAATGTGAATGCAGCGCTCTAACCAGCTGAGCTACGCGACCAAACTACACCCACAATTATACCAGCCACGGCCGTCTAAGCTGTGAGGTAAGATGGTTTATGTCAGAGAAAAGCATTTACTATATTGCCGGCTTTATCGGCACCACGATCGGTACTTATATACCCACTCTTTGGGGAGCCGGATTTTTCTCATTTTCCTCGGTTTTCTTCGGCGGCGTCGGCGGCGTCTTGGGGATCTTTATTGTCTACAAACTCCAGACCCGCTAAAAACACTCCCTTTCAGGCCTTGCCTTTTTCACTTTCACCTCGAGGTTCGTCTGATGACTATAATTTCCGCCAAAGACCTTAATTGAGACCTTCGGGAGTTATTCTTACAGGTTTTCAGTATAAGATTAATTCCGGTAAAATATGTGAGCGAATTAGTAATGAAATGGAAGTGAGAGTATATAATTCAGGTTGATGAATACTGAAGAGTTAGAGGGAATTCTTGAAGGTGGTGGAGAGACACAAAGGGTTGATTTTAAAGCGTCAGTTCCGTGGAGCATCGAGCACTTTATTAAGGATATTTTAGCAATGAGTAATGTGGAGGGTGGCGGGATGTTGGTGATAGGAGTGGATGAAGCAGAGGGTTCTTTTTCTAGGTCGGGTATAAAAAGTGAAGACAATACTACTTATGAAATTGACAAAATTCGCGATCAAGTATCTGATTACGCTGACCCGCATGTGGGAATACAGCTTTATCATGTCAATGATAATAATGAAACACCATACTTGGTTTTAAAAGTAAATCCGTTTGACCAAATTCCAGTGATATGTAAAAAGCAGCACTATGATGTTAATAATGGGAAAATGTATTATCGGGCAAATTCAGGCCGGCCAGCTAGTCGTGAAGTATGTAACTCATCAGAGTTAAGAGACATCCTAGATAGAGCTACGGTAAAGCTTATGCAACGATATCAAGGATTAGGACTAAATGTTGGGAGTGAAATTCAGAAGGTTTTTGAGGCAGAAAGGGGGGAATTGTGAAAGATAAATTGCTGAAAGAAATAAGGTCAAGAGGATATTGGAGAATATTATTTGAACCTCTAGAACTACAAAACATTGACTCCCCCATTAAATGTAAGCAGCTCGTTAAGGAAAGCTCTGTTCATTTAAGGGGTTGGCCCTTTCCTCACTGCTCTGATTACTCCAAAGAAGGTGAATTTGATGTTTGTGTGGGAGATTCTTTTGCTGAAGGATGGACTTCGGTTGATAAATATAGAGAACTTTGGAGACTATTTCAGAGCGGTCAGTTTATTAACAATCAGGGGTTAAGGGAGGATTGGTCTGAAGGGGTGGTAATTAAAAACATGTGGAGAACCGGAGATGTAGAGTTGAAGCCAATGGAAAAACTTGGATTAGTATCTACAGTTTTCTTGATTACAGAAATATATCAGTTTTTGTCTAGACTGTGCCAGAAGGGGTTATATAACGGTGGGGTTAAAGTCAGTATTTCTTTAAACAATACTAATAATCGTGAACTTTTCATTGAACAAATGGATAGAGTCCCTTTTTCTTCACCAAAGAAAACCTTAGGCGACCCAATCACCTTTGAAAAAATCTATTTTCCTGATGAGATATTGTCAAAACCCAATGAGTTGGCTTTGATAACTATTGTCCACTTCTTTCAGAGATTTGATTGGGAAAATCCTAATGTTGAGGTAATTAAAAAAGACCAGGAGAGGCTGATAAAGGGGTTGTAATAATCAGGTTTGGGTTAAATAGTCTTTTTAATAGCCATTTCTAAAGGCCTTAAACCTTTCAAGACAACTCTATTGATTGCTAGTAACGATCTAACAATTGGTTGCTCGACCTCTTTAAGAATTTTTTCCTTTTCTTCTTTTGGAGAACTATGGTGTACCACTCCACCAATATGGCACAAGTAATCAATAAGATCATGTACTGTATAGATCCTATTTTCCTTCATCATTACTTTTCTATTTAAAAAAGCAGTTTTATCTACTTCTAACGGGATAGGACAATGGGATGTTTCTGGATCAAAGCCATCCTGAATAGTCCAAAAAAATAGTCCCGGAACTATTATTGGTTCCTTGTTGTTTACTGTAAACTTTAACCCCAACTTATAGTTTCTATTTACTAGGTCAACTAGTGCTCCTCCATCTAAAAATAGTTTTCGCAGTAGCGCAGCTGTCATGAAAATTTTGTAATAATCATCAGATTGCGATTTTTCCTTAATATCATCCAAGGTGAGTAAAAATAGATCGTTTATTTTCATATGGCAATTATATATAAATTATGATTACTCAAGAAACCTACGAGGATTATCCTTGCAGGTAACCCTCGTTGGTATCAGGCTTCTACTGTATTTTCTTATTTTCTTGTTTATCGAAATCGAGTTCTATCTTCTGCGACTCCTCAAGAAGTTCAGGAAAAAACTCTCCGGCCTCATGTCCCCAGAACTCAATTTCTTCCTTACTTAGTTTGTTATTTACTATATCGGAGGGTTCAAAAACAAATTTTTCTTTCACATTTCTCACCTCCTTTCTCCAAAAATTGCCCAAAAAAAATGGCCCTATGGCCATTGGCTTTAATCTGAATTTTTCTTTGGAATCTTTTTCTCATCCAAAAAACCAGTCTATATTACCAATCCACCCTTGTCAAATCACCCATTATCATCCAATCAAACACTTCGCCGTGTGGGATGATTTTCGAACTAAATTTCGACAACTTCCCCTATATAATCTTGTTCGTTTACTGGTTCTCCGCCAATTGCCTTTAGAAGTGTATTTGCAGAATCCACCCCCTCCTTGCCTGATAAATACGGAAGTGAAACAATAATGGTTCGATTTTTCTTATAGAAATCTTTTCCAAAGGTTGAATCTAAAAGAGAAATAAGCTGGTCTTCATTTTTTGTGAAATATATCTCTTCAAGGTCATCATCTGGTAATTTATCAAATAATTGAGACATCACATTCATCAAAAATGGATAACCAACATTAGTGTCTTTATTGAAGTTTTCCTTAATAATCGATCTAGAATAATATTCCGTTAGCGCTTCTTCAAAAGATAGCGTTAGATATCTTTCGTTAGATATATGACTTGAATAATGAATGTATTCATGAGAAAGGGTCACCAAGAAGGACATGATTGATTTAGTGTTTGTCCAATCAAAAGCAATGTCAATATTCTTTTCATCATAAAAAACCCCTAATTCCAAAGGAGTGGACATTTTTTGGCTTTCGACCATAGCCCTCCATCCTGTTATTGATTTCAGCAGTTGTCTATTTTCTACTAATTGTGATTGGTCATATGCCAATGAGTTTTCCCAGTCAGCTATATTTGTTCGCCATTTCGCAATCAAATCATCCCAACTATTACTTCTTTCGCGGCATGTTTCTTCAGAATATAATTTGATAAATGAATTCGAGTAGTAGCTGTAAAAACCCGCAGTAATACATTGGTTATAAGTAGATTCCTTAGAATTGATCGAATCGGATAGTCCGTTTTTGTTAGCAGTAATCTTTGATTTATCTAAAGCGATATTTGCCAAATTTTGACTAATATATGACTCCATCACATCTATCAAATAATCAATAGCATTTAGTTGCTCATTGACCTGGTCGTCACGAACTTTTATATAATCCTGCCTTCCAAGAACCCTTAATTCAGGAAAGAATTTTATAAATCTAGGATCAAAATGTTTTTTTACAAGCGAATAACCGAGATAAGGTGCAATCTTTTCCAGCTCCTCTCTCTTAAGTTCAAAGAAAACCAGATCGTCACCCACCATTATTAACCCTTGATCTATTGCCATCGGTTTAATTGGATTAAACTTAGCCACAAAAGGCGTTAAAACTTCGATATAAAATGCCGAGAGTTTTTTGTTCTGAAGTCGGGAGGCCACTACCGCTCCCAATTTCTCTTTACTCGTTTCAATAATTCCTGGAACGATTTTGGATGTATCTAGTTTCTTAACTATCGCATCAATGTCATATGTCACGACAAGAGCTTCAGGATTTTTATTAAGTTTGTTGGAAAAATTAATGGTTGCCGCTAAATTAAAGATACTAATAATAAACAAGGCAAAATAGGCAGAAAAAATAATTATTAAGAAACCACTGAACGTTGATTTTATAAAAGATAAATACTTGAAATGTTTATTGTGAATTCGAATCTGAAAAAGAAAAAATATTATGGGGATTAACATTAATATTGTTAATCCAACAATATCAATTAAATTTCCAATCATGACTCCATGGAAAAAAGACATGGGATATACCAAGAATATAGTGAGATCTGACGAGACAGCGGGAAGTAAAAAGATAATAACATAAGAGAAAAAAAACAAAGCTAAAACCATCTGAAAAATATATATTGACTTGATGTTATTGAGGAAAGAAAACCGGCGAAATAAAAAAATATTCTGAGCTATAAGTTTATTCAGGCCCTTATTTGGAGAGAATTTATTTAATGATTTTTGTGCTTTTCCACAATACTGACAAAATGCGCTATTTCCTATTTTTTTGCCACAACGGCTACAATACATAATAGTATTGTAACCCAAGGGTTTGGAAAATAGCATAGGTCTATGTTCACCACCAAGGTCGATTTTCGAACCCGAAGAATTAGGGAGTGCGATGAGGTCGTCAACGCGAGGGACAGAGCTAGGGCGAAGAAATAAACAAGGGTAATCAAAATAGATGGAAAGAAGACTACGCGTACCCCCGTTAGGAGTATAATTCGTGCCAAATGAAATATGCCCTCACATCAATTCTTATCCTGCTAATCAGCGTAACTCCAGCCGTCGCTCGTTCAGGCTGTTGTAGCCACCATGGCGGTGTCTGTGGTTGCGGGTGTTGTGATGGAACTTCGTTAAGTTCTACTTGCGCTCCTTATTACCCATCGTGTGGAGGGAGCCATGAGGCACCTATTGTTACCGCCGCACCCACCAGAGTCTATACGCCTGCTCCCACCCGTATCTATACTCCTGCACCAACCAAGACACCAACTCCTACCAAAATAATTACCCCCACAGAAGAGGAAGCCGAAGCGCCTACCCCCTCATCTCGCATGTTAGTTAAACCAACCACCCCGGCTCCTACAAAAGGCATTACGGAAACCTCAGGAAGTGATGGAGGTGGAGGACTACTGACACTATTGGCCTTAGGTGGTGGTGTTTGGTACTGGAAATCGAGAAGTAAGAAAACTCCTAAGGAGTAACAAAAAACCCTCAATCATCCTGCCTGGACTAAAAGGGTTTCTTGTTTATTTAGTTTACCTTTTATTGTCTGTTTCCACAAACTCCTGAGTTGTTTAGCCCTGTCTGGTAACCATTAGCACCACCGGCCATGTTGTTGTCTTTACCTAACCAACCAAACGTTCCTGAACCAGCACCAGTTCCACATTGTGCACCGACCTCACCAGCTTGTTGTCGTCCAAGATTGTTTAAATACCTGTCTAATCCTGGAATATTGTTTGCCTCAGCGAACGCTGGAATAGCTGACGCACCTAGCATAACTGCAGAAGCGGAAACACTCACCAAAATTTTCTTTACGTTCATATTTAATCTAACTAATAATAAAATTACTTTACTCTCTTAGAAGAAAAAATACCACAAATAATAGAACACTCGTGTTTACCATAGTACAATAGCAAGGAAAATATGAACAATAAGATTGCATTCTTTCACAACCTCCCGGGTGGAGGAGGAATAAGGATGTTTGAAAATATTATTGAAAGATATAAGGATACGCACGACATCGAACTGTTTGTAGTGGGAGAGAGCAACCCAGGAAAAATTTCTGGAATCAAGATAAAGTACTTAAAAGTTAAACCCTGGAAAGGGTTTATTTTGAGAAACATGTGGATATTATTTGTATTACCTACAATCCACAAGAATCTTGCCTCGGAAATAAACGGAAACTTCAAAAAAATAGTCCTTACCCATGATTATTTTACAAAGTCACCGTATTTACTTCGGTATCTCAAAATAAAGAGTATCTATCTGTGTCAAGAACCACAGAGGGAGTTTTATGAACCCGCATCAATACACGCACCAAATCAGAAAGATAGACTGGCGAACATATTAAGATTTCCAATTCATCTTATAGACGAAGCTAATGTCAGAAAGGCAAATAAAATCATTTGTAATTCTAAATATTCAAAGTCCGTACTAAAAATAGTCTACGATAGAAACTGCGACATAATATTTCCGGGCGTGAACGTGGATTTTTTTAAACCTGGAATAAATAAGAAAGAAAAAAAGATATTGTGCGTTGGAGGAATTAATCCTGTAAAGGATCAACTATTCCTCATTAATTCTCTACGCCCGATATTACCTGAATACAAGCTGATTCTTGTGGGGGGAGGAAAAGACGAATACATAAAAAAAATAAAAAAGATTGGCGGTAGAGGCGTGGTAATACTGAATAGCATTTCTGACTCAAAATTAAGATCACTATACAGAAAAGCAATGGTTACATGTATTTCTGCACACACAGAACCATTTGGGTTATCATCTATTGAGTCTCAGGCATGTGGAACCCCTGTCGTATCGGTAAAGGAAGGAGGGCCAGCCGAATCAATAATTGATGGAAAAACTGGATTCTTGTCGAATAGAAATACAAGTGAATTTTTTAACAATGTGAGTAAAGCGATAAAGAATCATAATAGAATGGGTATAGATGCAAGAAAAAATGTTATTAATAAATGGACTTGGGACAGAACGCTAAACTCTTTTGATAGATATTTAAAATGAAAATATTTATAGTCAGGGGAGCATTTTTGAACCCGTTTGAGATGCAAAACTATTCTCCACTTAAGGAGAAGTTTGATATCAAGGCGGTTTCTTCCTATCATCCGATTTCTGACAAAATTGATCTGCCTCTCATCAAACTCAGTTCACCGACGGATCTGCCGAATTTTCCGTTCAAATTTCCCGTCCTAAACCGTTTATTCACCGACGCCCACGTGCTCTTCGGTTTGGAGAAAGTGATCAAGGGCGCCGATATCGTTCATGTGGCTGAGACCTATTATGGGTACACCCACCAAGCGGTCATGGCCAAGAGGAGGGGGTTGATAAAAAAAATAGTCACTACCGTTTGGGAAAATATTCCTCACAACAACGAAGGTATTACCGGCCGGAAACATTTTAAGAAACTGGCCCGCGAAAATATCGACCACTTCATCGCGGTTACCGAATCGGCCAAGAGAGCACTGATAAAGGAAGGTGTGGCGGAAGAAAAGATCTCCGTGATTGGTATCGGAGTGGATTTAAAAAAATTTAGACCCGGCGAAAAAAAGACCAAACGTGACCTGAATATTCTATGTATCGCCCGCCTGGTTCCTGAAAAAGGTATCGAAGATCTACTTAAGGCTTTTCATGAAATAGCCAAGAAAAACAATAATGTTCACCTTACATTCATTGGTAAAGGACTTCTCAAGAGCGATTTAAAGGGTTTTAAAAACATTTCGGTAAAAGAAGTCCCGTATGAAAGAATAGCCCGCGAGTATAGCAAAGCGGATATTTTTTGCCTACCCAGCCGCAGTACCAAAACCTGGGCGGAGCAGTACGGCATGGTGCTGGTGGAAGCAATGTCCTGTGGGCTTCCGGTGGTCACCACCGACACTGGAGCAATTGCCGAGGTGTGTGGAAACGCGGCCTTATACGCCAAACAGCAAGACCCCGAAAGTCTTAAAACTAACTTGGAAAAACTCCTAAACAATACCGAGTTGAGGCAAAACATGGGGAAATTTTCCCGCAAAAGAGCAATAGAAAATTTTGACCGGGAAAAGATCGCCAAGCGAATAGGGGAGATATACCTGAAACTAGGCCGGCGATAATCGCGGGGTGATTTTATCCTTCAGGAAATGATAAAAATGTCGGGGGATATTGATTGGGTGTTTTAGAAAGTCGATATAATAACGCTTTTTTTGCTCCGCCTTGAACATCTTAATCAATTCAAACAGCTCTCCCCTACTCAAAGTTTCCGACAGGATGATCGCTTCTTCATGATTTTCCAAAAACTCGACATTTAGCGTGGACCAATCCATATTTTCGTCCACCATTCCCCTCTCCTTGGCGTATTCCCAAATGGGAGTCCCCGGTAATGGGGTGAGAACATAGACCCCAAAACCTCGGAGCTTGCTATCCTTGATGAACTTAAAAGTTTGCATGATCTCCTCTCTAGTCTCGTCCGGAGACCCAATGATAAAAGAGGCGCTTGGTTCGATCCCGTATTTTTTGAAAAGGCGGATCGCTCTCATGTGGTCTTTGATATCGATGGTGGCGCCTTTTAAATAGTTGAGAATTCTCGGGGTGCCGGACTCCAGACCCATAGAAACACCCTTAACATTCAGTTTTTTTAAAAGTTTCACCATGCTTTCATCAATTAAATTGGATCTGACGGCACAGCTGAAAGATAGTTTCCCAAGCAAGCCCTCATTTTTAAGAAGTCGGACTATCTCCTTGATCCTCGGCTTGCTGACGATAAAAAGATCGTCCCAAAAGTCGATCTCCCTGACCCCGAAAGTTTCATACAGATATTTAATTTCTTTTACGACATAACCGGCCGAGAAAAATCTGGTACTCTGCCAAAAACGCGACGAGGCGCAAAAAACACAGCGGTAAGGACAACCCCTGGATGAAAACACATGGGTACACTTTTCGATCCTCATGAGATCTCTAGCCGGATTGGGGATGGAATCCATGGGGACGATCGGTGCTCTTTTTTCCGTCAGAATAATTTTTTTACCGGACCAAAAGGCTAAGCCTTTTAGCCCTATCAAGTCCTTCTTTACAAACTCCTTCTTCTTGAGGAACAAAGTAAACAGATCCCGTATCGCCATCTCGCCTTCACCGATAACAGCGACATCCATATCGCGGGTCATCGTCGTCGGAAGGACCGTGATGTGAGTGCCACCGATCAAAACCGGAATGTTTCTCTTTTTCGCGAGCTTCGCATACTTCATGGCATAGTTGTAGTTTTGCGAAACACAGGTGATCCCTACAATATCCGGCCGATAACTTTTTAGGGTTTTGGCAATCTCTCGATCAGTGATCTTAAAATCGATCAGATCGTTGCCGAACTCAGCCCTCAGGGAGCTGACCAAATACCCAAGACTCAGAGGAGGCAAAGAGGTCTGCAGTGGTTGGGAGATATCGATGGCGTTTATCAACAGGAACTTGATCTTCATATTCAAACTCCAATTTTACATCAAGGCGAAGGCTAACTGGGTTATAATGAATTACTCCTACCGGAGCTCATTCAATATGTCCATCAAAAGAACTTTAATCAAAAATACCGGATTTAACCTTGCCGGATATTTCTATCTCCTGATCGCCAGTTTCTTTTCAATATCTATACTTCTGAACAATCTCGGTCGTGATGTACTTGGAGTTTATATCTTCCTCATGTCTTTTATCTCACTCGCCGCCGTCTTTGATTTTGGTATCAGCAACGCGGTGGTCAGAAAACTTTCCTTACCGCACATCACCAGGGAAGAAAAGGTCAAAACCTGGAAAACTTCCTTTGCCATATTTATCTTCCTGGCCCTCATCCTCTTTTGCGTCATCCTGGGGTTGTTGGTTTTTTTGACACGGACCATGCCTATTTTTTCCCATATCGATCACACGACTATCAATGCGACCATCTTGATACTGTCCTTCATAGTCTTCATTAATCATCTCAATACTCACTTTCTAACTCTGCCCCAAGCCGAACAAAGATTTGATATTTTTAATTCGAAGACACTTCTCGTGGGTACGGCCAACACCGTCATCTCTGCGGTTATTTCGGGCATTTATCCCTCCATATCTATCATCTTCTTCGTCCAGTTAATTTTTCATCTGCTCACCTTCTGTTTCATGATTGCCTATTCTTCAAAGATTTTCCCGGGAAGGGACTTCGGACCCGGTTACGACAGTGGTGCCGGCAGAGAACTGTTTTCTTTTGGGCTCAGGAACTTCATTGCTACTCTCTCGGGTCAAGTAGAGAATCAATTTAGCAATTTCATTCTCGGAGCAATGATTTCTGCCAGAGCAGTTACCTCCTTCAGCATTCCTCAGAGTATTGTAGCCAAAGGTGCCGGTGTCGTTTCTCAGTTTGCCCAAGCCTTTTTTCCTTTAAGTACTTCTCTTTTGGAAAAAGATCGCATTCAAAAATTAAAAAAACTGGTGCTGGGTGTCGAAGTCCTCACCCTTTCCGGCGGTGTTTTGGCGGTTTTCCTTTCCTTCACCATTGGTCAGCAATTTCTTCAATGGTGGTTAAAAGATGCCATCGTCGTTCAGATGGCCTTCCCCATCCTCAAAATTTTGAGTTTTTATTTCTTACTCGTTTCTCTTACTCCGGTGCCGACAGTTTTACTTCAAGGTCTAAACAAACCTCAAATCCCGTCTTTCTTTGGCGCTTTAACCGTAACCTTGGAAATAATTTTCTCGCTATTATTGATCCCGATGGGAGCGATTGGCGTCGCCTATGCCTTTTTGGCCAGTGTGTCGATCACCGTTCCCTTGATCCTTATCGTCACTTGGAAACAACTGGAAAAGGAAATCCGCAAACTCACCGTTTCCGAAGTATCCATTTCCCGGCCGGACGTGCCTCAGCTATAAACTGGAAAGAAAATAGAGTGGGAACCTTGTTTACCAAATAATATTGCCAAGAAGCGGGCAGACGATCCGTAATCTTATACAAGAAAGGAACTTTACACATACCGTTCGTCGGTAGTACCTTGGTTACCTTATATCCATTTTTCTTCAATAGATCCACGATGCTATTTTTGGTATAGAAATGAACGTGTGTCTTGTCCATGATACCGGTGGAAGTATAGGTAAACTCACCTTTGAATAGCATCCACCTAACCGAAGCATGGGCAATATTGGGAACCGAGATTAGGATCCTACCGTTATTCTTAAGATGTGGCTTTATTGCCTTAAGAATATTTTCCGGGTGTTGTAGATGCTCGATCACATCCAGCAAAAGAATATAATCAAAATGCTTTTTAGGGAACGGCAATCTAGTCACTTTATCGGCGTCGATGAGCGCCACTTTTTTACAAAATTTTGCGGCCTTCTTCAATGCCTCCACATCGGCGTCTACCCCCCAGGTTTCACAATTTTTCTTGGCTAACTCCCGGGCAAAGTATCCTGTCGCGCAACCAACGTCCAACACCTTTGATCCCGCCTCTACCAGACCCAAAGCCAGCTGATGGGATTCAAATTGATTGTGGTTAAACTCGTCGTAGTGGTATTTCATGAAAAGAACTCGATCTCCTGTCTAAACCTGATCTCCGAGAAAGCCCGTTTGAAAAGTCTCCACATCTCCTGAAGGCGGTGGGAATATGGCTTGTGGACGGAGATTTTTGCCAGGTCTTTTTTGAGGGCTCTCCTGATCCTAAGCAGTAATTTTTCGTTTTTATTTTTCGTTCCGACAAGGATCACATGCTGGGGATTAAGTTTTACCTCATCGTCGAATGGTGGAGAAATGGCAACAACGAACTTACTGGTCAATTTTGGAAATAGTGTTAGCAGACCGAAGGGCGTAAAACGAAAATAATCCGCCGGATGTTTATGAATGGGAAAATTTTGCTGGCCGGAAACGATAACAATCCCATCGGTCTTAACAACCCTCTCCATTTCGGCGGCAACAAGCCAAGGTTTACCGGCGTGCTCAAATGTTTCCAGACAGAGAATAAGATCAAAAGACCGATCGGGAAAGGGCAACCTATCTCCGTTGGCGACGATATCGACCCCCGGACCAGCTTGCATATCCAAACCGACGAATTTTGATCCAACAAACAGTCTTCTCATGTCAGCCATCTCATTTTGATTTACCGCCTGCCTGGAACCAACCTCCAAAATTTTATCAGGCTTCTCAATTACGGAACAAACAATTTCAACTGCGGCTCGAAGTGGCTTGGTCATTGGGTTAGAATATAGCAGATGAGGGAAAAAATATCAGCCATCGTCCTAAACTATCGAAACCTAAAAGACACGGTCAATTGTCTCCAGGCGTTAAAAGCGTCCGACCGTGGTGAGGAGGTTAATTATTTCGTGGTCGATAACTCTCCCGAGAAACTGACCCCAAATCTTCTCAAAGAGATATTTCCCAAAGTTACCTACATTGCTTCGAAAAAAAATCTGGGATTTGCCGGAGGGAACAATCTGGCAATCAAAAAAGCCCTGAAAGATGGTAGCACCCACATACTGATCATTAACCCTGATGTAACCGTGGGTAAAACATTTTTCGGTCCGCTGATGAAACATTTTTCCGACAAGAAAGTTGGCTTGGTCGCACCGGTGATCTACCATACCCAAAAAGGGAGAAAGATCTATGGTTTGGAAGGGAGGGTGGACTGGTCAATTGCCAAGACGGAACACCGGAACCTGTCCACCCTGAAAAATACCGCCCCGATCACTTCGGAGTTTGTGACTTTTGCTTGTGTGTTGATCAGCCGGGAAACATTTCAAAAAGCCGGTCTTCTGGACGACGGATACTTTATGTATTTCGAGGACGTCGATTATTGTCTTACGGCGGGGAAAGCCGGTTTCCGGATCATCTTAGATCCTTCGGTCGTGATTTCCCACCGGACCTCCTCTTCGTTTAAAAGACCAACCCAAAAACTACTTATTAGTTTCCGGAGCCATCTTCGTTTCATTGGGAAATGGTTACCCCCTTACCGTCGTTTGCTTCCGTATCTATACGCCTTTTCAATCTATCCCTACCTCTATGTCCTCTGGACATATCACGGCCTAAAATATAAGAATGGATAAAAGAGCTCGTTACACCAAACTCGATGGGCTTCGAGGCTTGCTTTCTCTCATAGTCGCCCTGAACCACTCCTTTTTGGTCGTGGCGATCCCTGTATACGCTAATGTCTGGGGACAAAACTACTTGGTCTTCCACGATCTCCAGTCAAAAATTCAGCAGTTATTTATGCTCATCGGCAATGGCGGGGTAGCAGTCACCATGTTTTTCCTTCTTTCCGGCCTGGTTCTTGGCCAGTCCATGTCTCGTGTTGAGATGTCCGCTAAGGGCCTGATGGCTTTTTACGCGAAACGAATTCTGAGATTGTACCCCGTCTATTTTGTGGTGATCCTGATAACCGCCATATACATGAAAGCCGGTTTTGCATACCGGGTTTTTCCTCACGCCTCAACTTGGTACCTTTGGTGGATGAATTTTCAGATGACCCTTAAAGAATTTTTCTACAACGTTTTCTTTATTCATGTTTACCTTGGAGGAGTTACCTGGACCCTTAGGGTGATCCTGATCGCTTCATTTATCTTTCCGTTTTTCTACCTCATAACGAAAAGAACGAGGTGGTTTATGGATTTGGTCATTGCCACAGCTCTAATTCTGGGTAGTTTTACCATACTCAACATCGATGGTTTTCGTGATCTGCGGTATCTTTATATGTTTTTTCTTGGCTTAACTCTACCCAAATTTAAAAACCTCTTTTCCAATATTCCGCCCCGGTTGATCGCCTTTGGACTGCCGTTTGGAATTTTCTCTATATTGGCCATTCGTTACGCCACCGAGGAGTATTTCGGCGGGGCAGTTGAAAGTCTGATCTCTTGGCTATTTTTGGGAGTGATTGTATATAGTGAAAAATCCGGGATCTTTAATGTACTAAACAGCAGGATCCTCCAATTTTTTGGCAAGATTTCCTACAGCCTCTATCTTGTTCACTTTTCGATTCTTTACATCCTGGCTCGGATCATGTTTCAATATTTTTCCGGTTTACCCTACACCGATAACTACCTTCTCATCCATATTGTTCTGTTCATCTTATCTTTATCTATTGCTACCCTCGTCTCAATTTTTGTCCACCGCTATATCGAGCTTCCCTCGTCCTCGGCGGGGAATACCGTCAGTCGTAAAATATTAAATAAATGAAGATCTCAGCCGTTGTCTTATCCAAAAGGTGGGAGCCAAACCCGCTCTTGTTGGACTCTCTTTCCTTCGCGGATGAAATCATTATCGTGGTCGATTCCCATTCTTCACCACCCAAATCTACCCGTAAAAAAATCAAGCTGTTCTGTCGTGAACTGAAAAACGATTTTTCCGCCCAAAGAAACTTCGCTCTCCAAAAAGCCAAGTCGGACTGGGTACTTTTTGTCGATGACGACGAATATGTCGGAACCGAGCTGGCCCGTGAGATACAGGAGGCACCGGACGAAAGCAAAATATCCGGATACCTGATCCGTCGTCGTGACCTCGTTTTTCACCAACCGCTTCTTCACGGAGAAACCGGAAAAACTAAAATCTTAAGACTTGGCCGGCGCACCGCCGGAGAATTTGTCAGACCGGTTCATGAGCGCTGGACTATTTCGGGTAGGGTAGGGGAGCTCAGATCCCCGCTTTACCATATCAAAGACGACTTTGTGTCTCAGTTTATCTCCCGTATGGACCGCTACGCCGGCATAGACTCAAAAATTCTTACCCTCGAAGGAAAGCCGTTTTCTTGGTTCCGTTTACTGGTTTACCCTCCGGCCAAATTTAAATTAAATTATCTATTTAGAGCCGGTTTTCTGGACGGAACGGCCGGCTTATTTTTGGCCTATTTAATGTCCGTCCAATCATTAACCGCCCGCGTCTTTCAATGGGAAAACAAAAATTAATTCTCTACCTGGTCCTTTTTCCGATCGTGGCTCTGGCATTCCTTAATCTTCTCTTGGTTTTCACCCCGGAAATGGGTTTTGATGCCCTTTGGTATCACCTGACACTGCCCAAACTTTGGTTACTAAAGCATCGGTGGTACTTCCCCGGAGGTCTGCTCTATTACTCCGCCATGCCGCGTCTCGCAGAAACCATCTTCATCCCCCTGATCCAATTGTTTGGCACGGCCGGCCCCAAAATGGTTCAGTATTCTGCCGGCGTGGGCACCGGTATTTATATTTGGAAGATCCTTTCCAAATTCAAACTCTCCTCTGTTCTCAAAGGTGTCGGTGTCTCTCTTTTTTACTGTACCTGGCTCGTTGGCTGGCAGTCGGGGAGCGCTTATATCGACTTGATCAGAACTTTTTTGGAAGTAGGAGCTCTCTACTATCTTCTATCTGGTTCGTGGAAAAGGGGAGGGGTTTTTCTGGGTCTTGCTATCGGCACCAAGTGGTTTGCTTTGGGATCTTTAGCGATTTACGCCGCGATCTTTGGACCGCAGATCATTTTTCCGGCCTTATTGATTTCGTTACCTTGGTTTGTGATCGCTTTTTACTTCACCGGGAACCCGATCTATCCCATTTTTAGCGGGATCATGGAAAACTCTTTTGCCGGTTTGGGCGACTCACTGAAACATATTCTATTGGCACCTTATTACCTGACGAGACCCTTTGATGACTTTATTTCTCCTCTGGCCGGAGTCCTCCTCGTGATTTCCCTATTTTCCTTGAGATCAAAAGACAGACTTCTTCGCCGGATCGCTTTGGTGGGAATACTGGGCACTTTTCTCACCATGATCATCGATCCTCCCTCCAGCCGCTACTTCCTTCCTTACCTACCTGCCCTGGCCATCTCCTCGGTCGTTTTTCTCAACACACTCCGTTATTCGTGGATAAAGAAGGTCTTAATTGTTGCCGCCATACTGTCGGGTTTTTTTGTTCTGTCTCTAAGACTGATCGCCACCGCCAAATACCTTCCGGTTCTCACCGGTAAGATGGACTGCCTGACTTTCTTGATGATTTACTCGGACCGGTTACCCGGAACTTTCTTGGATACCGACGATTTTGTGGCCGGTCTCCCCGCAGGCAGTAAGATAATGGTGGACAAACTGCATAATTTATATTACTTCCCGAGAGATTTCGATCATACTTCTTGGGTACCCAATCTATCCGGCTATGATTATCTGGTTACGGTAGGGGAGAGCACCCAAAATGTTCGGGGAAAGCTCATCAATGAAAATGAATTAGGCATACAAGTATTCAAACTGGACAAATGAAATATTATTTATTAATTCTCAGCCTCTTTATCTGGCCCTTTGGCCAGCTTCTGGCTTTTTCGTTTCCCGGTTTTCCATTTACGGTTTATCTTCTGGATATCGTTCTCGGACTTCTGATGGCCTCATTGATCATCGACAAGAAGGCCGGAGAAAAGATCATCCGGGACCCGTTATTCAAACCGCTAATGATCTTTAATCTGGTGGCCACCCTTTCCTTGATATTCAATCTAAAGTCTCTTATAGATGGGGGATCCGGCTTTGCCTTGCTTTATCTTGCCCGGCTACTTATTTACCCCTCGGTCTACTTTGCCGGAAAACTCTATGGCGGGAAAAAAGTTCTGATACCCGCGATCGTGTCTTTCTCGATATTGTGTGTCCTGGGAATAGTGCAATATCTCATCTTTCCGGATATGCGCTATCTAAAACAAATTGGTTTTGACGATCATTATTTCCGCCTGATCGGCTCCTTGTACGACCCGAACTTTTCGGGTTCCCTATTGGCCGGAGCCTCTCTTATGTTTATTGCTCTGGGGAACTGGCTCGTCGCGCTTCCGTTGACGGTCTTGTTGGCCCTAACCTTCTCGCGGGCTTCATACCTTTGCTTTGCCTTGGGAATTGTCTATCTCTTGATCAAAAACAAAAAATATTGGTTGCTTGGTTTCCTTATCACCCTCATTGGAATAATTTTGATCATCCCCAAACCCTACGGTGAAGGCGTAAACCTTTTCCGCACCTTTTCCATTTACTCCCGGTTTGACAGTTGGCAGGCCGGACTCGACCTATTTTTTAAACGGCCTATCTTGGGGTGGGGTTACAACACCCTCCGGGATCTCACGGGTTCACGCTTTCAGATAGACAACAGCTATATTTTTGTGGCGGCCACCACCGGTCTAATTGGTTTAATTGCTTTCTTCAATTTACTAAAGCAAAGTTTGATGAGGTTATCACTACCCAACAAAATCTTTATCCTGACTCTTCTGGTACACAGTCTATTCAACAACAGTTTCTTTTATATCTGGATCAACTACTCTTTTTGGCTGATTCTGTCGTTACCGGTTAGGGAGTATAAAGAAGAGTAAAAATCTTTTCTGCCGAATTGCCGGCGCTGTCGGAAGCGATCACTTTGATCTCGTTATTTCCGTTTTGCAGCTGGATCCGGTGGACGAAGGCGCCATCTTTGTCAAGGACTACAAATGAAGAATTGATGATTACCTGAGAATCCGGCTTGTTCGTTTCTCCCTTAATATCGATGATCTGGTTATTTTTTCCGAAAAACTCAGACCCGTCTTTGGGAGAAGAAATGGTGATCTCGATCGGTTTACGATCCAAGTTTACGATATCCACTTCGGAAATACTGAAGTTCCCCGCTTCATCAGTAGCTCTCACCTGAACCCTATTTGAATCGGCGTCAAGCGTTGCAATTGAGGAAAAAGATCCGTCCTCCTTTGCCTTGTCGGTTACGGAGATTTTGTCATTTATCAATATATCAAGCGCGGCCAATGGTTCGGTATACCCTTCGACGAGTAAGGAGGCACTATTTGTTGCGTCCGGGAGAGCGGATAGGGTAGGAGTTTGAGGGGGAATAACATCTTTGTCTACGGTCTGCCTCACAGCTCCCTTTCCGGCAACCACATCGATAAAGAAGGGAATACCCCATTTCATCAAAACGATCACAAATATAACCGAAAGAAGAATGTAATATCGGGATTTATTTCTCTCCCTACTTGTTCGATATCTGCCCGCCATACCCTATTCTAATACAACTTACGCAACAATGTGCCCAGCAATAGTTTAAAATATGCTCATCGCGGGTATAGTTCACCGGTAGAACGATTCCTTCCCAAGGAATAAAAGTGGGTCCGATTCCCATTACCCGCTCCAATCGGTAGAATCCCCCGCCTTGGCGGGGAGAAGTGGGTCCGATTCCCCTATCCCGCTCACAAAAAAGTCAGACCCTCGTGGGCTGATTTTTTGGTAAGTGAGCTGTAGAGTCGGACCTGACGGAGCCGCGACGGCGGCGAGGCGCGCTCAGAGGCAACTCAGCAGAGTTGACCGAAGAGGCCGATTCCCCGCCGAAAAACGCCCCATAATACACTTGCCCAGGCTTTTGGTGGTACAATACGCCCATAGAAGTCAGCACATTCACAAGGAGGCTAACATGTCTTGGATTGGTGATGCAAAAAAGAACGCTCAGGCTGAGTTACAAAAAGAGAAAAATGATCGGGAATGTAAGGAAGCGGCAGATAAACTGGCTGCAGATCTCGAACATGCTCGCAAGATGGAAATTTTTCACCGATACACTGACCAGTCAAGGAGAGAAATCGAAGCCGTGTTAACCGAAGCACGAAAGCAGGGTTTGAGAATTGAAGGACCCAGGGAGGAATATGTTATTACTACAGATGGTGGTCACAACGCTGACCTACTATATACCTACGAAACTATATATTATGGTAGTGAGGGTTGGGGTGATACTCATCGTGTCTATACGTGGGGTTACGTGTGGGTCGTGACTGAACCAAATACATTAGAAACATTTCGGATCACGCTGTACTTAATAAGTGGGAAAAGCGGTCTTGAACTTTCAGTAAAAGATGTTGAAACTGACATCAAAGATTGGCTCAAGGAAATCTACAAAAATCAATAACCGCCAAGGCGCCCTGAAAAGGCGCCTTTTTCATTTCAACTTTTCAAAGCTCACCATCAAAAATTCCTGTCCAGCTCCGGTTGAGTATTGGTTCAATGTAAGATAAGATACTCTCAGATATGCTCAAAGCGTTGACACTACTGGGTTTGCTGGTGGTAGTGTCATTGGCGCTAATAGGGCAAAGAGGTAAAAACTCCCCATCAATTACCGGCGAACCTTCTATTCAGAGCTACACGGCCCCCACCCCGGATACTCTGGGCGCCACTACGAATGCCTCGGACTCTTCGGGTCTGAACATTTATCTTGATGAAAAACAGGGGTTCCGGATCAGATATCCCGGAGATATCTCCATCAAGAAAGAAAGCGACGGCTCGGTGATTTTTACCAAAGAAGGATTGTCGGTGACTGTTTCGAAAGAGAAGCTTTCCGGTAAGGACACCATAAACACCATCGCGGAACAGAGTGTAAATCTGAAAATGGAAAAGATGGGAGAAAAGTTTAAGCTGTTGGAATCAATCTCTCCCGTGTCGATCGGCTCTCTTACGGGTATTACCTTCACCGCCGAAGAAAACTCCAGGGAGATCACCTACTTTTACGTTCCTCAGAAGCTTGGCTATCTACTCATCACAAACTCCACCGACACCTCCGACTGGGATCTTATCTCCACCTCGGACGACATTATTTATTCTCTGGAGCTACTCGAGGGGTAAACTTTAGTTTACAATAGTCCGCGTGCCACCTTTCCAATATAAAGTCATCAGGGTAAGAAGATTATCCGCCGCCACCAAGATCAGCGTTCATCCGGAAAGGGGAGTGGTGGTTCACGCTCCCTTTTGGCTACCCCTGTCGGCTATTCAAAAATTCGTCGAAGATAAGTCCGAGTGGATCACCAAACATTTAAAAAGAGCCACACCGGCCGTGACAAAAAATTACTCCGAAGGCGAAAAACACTTCTATTTCGGCCAAGAATATCCCCTGAAGCTCAACCCCGCCACCACACAGATCAGGACCTCGACGGAGCTGATCGGAGACTCGATAGTCATCAATATTTATCAAGGCCACGACGGAGAAAAAAAGAGTACCGAGATCAAAGAAAGTTTACTGCGCTGGTATCTGGAAACCGGTATCTCCATTATTACCGAAAAAGTGAACTTCTATACCGAAAAAATTGGTGTCGATTACAGCCGTATCGATATCAAGAAAGTGTCATCGATCTGGGGAAGCTGTTCACCCGGCAATCGCTTGTGTTTTAACCGGAAATTAATTATGGCCCCTCACGAAGTGGTGGATTACGTCGTAATTCATGAAGTGTGTCACTTGGTCCACCGGAATCATAGCAGCCGCTTCTGGGGACTCGTCGCCCGGCTTGATCCCGGGTACAAAGAACATCGCCGCTGGTTACGTCGCAATCACTTAATTCTATCCATCTAAATGCCCATCGACTTTGACGACAACTTCAAGATCGCCCTATCCGCTATGGAAAACTGCACCGAGCATGTTTTTTTGACCGGTAATGCCGGCACAGGGAAGTCCACCCTATTGGATAGTTTTCGTCACCGTTCGCAGAAAAACGTCGCCGTCGTGGCGCCTACCGGAGTGGCGGCGTTAAATGTCCACGGAGAAACCATCCATTCTTTCTTTGGCTTTCCCCCGAATGTTACTCCGGAAAGGGCCGCTTTGGAAGCCAAGCATACCAAAAAAGCCAAGCTCTACAAAGCCTTGGACATTCTGATAATCGATGAGATTTCCATGGTCAGAGCCGATCTCCTGGACTCGATAGACTCATTTTTAAAAACCGTCAGGAAAAAGAAAGTTCCTTTTGGTGGTGTCAGGGTAATCATGGTCGGCGACCTTCACCAATTACCACCTGTAGTCACCAATCAGGAAAAAGATGCCCTGCAGTCACTTTACGAAACCCCATACTTTTTCTCGTCAAAATCTTTCACCGGTCTATTTGGAGGGCTATATTCTCAGCTAAGGTACATTGAGCTTCAGACTATTTATCGTCAGTCGGACAAAAAGTTCATCGGCATACTCAACCGGATCAGAAACAATAGCGCGACCGATGAAGATCTCATGGCCATCAATAATCAAGTCATTAGCGATGGAGACAGTATCGATAATTACATCATCCTGACGGCCATAAACGAACAAGCCGACAAGATCAATCAAGCGCGTCTTGACGAGATCGAGGGTCCCTCTTACTCCTTCCGGGCCACAAGAACGGGGGACTTCCCCACCCAACAAACCCCCGCCGCGGACACGGTGACTCTCAAAACGGGCGCCCGGGCCATGCTCCTCAATAACGATTCCCAAGACCGGTGGATCAACGGCACGGTGGGGACGCTCTTCAAAGCCGAGTCCAACAGTGTCTATGTCAAACTGGACGGTGGAGAAGTGGAAAGAGTCGAGCCGGTTAGCTGGACCTCTTACAAAACCACCTTCAACCCGGAGACCTCTCTTCTGGAAACAAAGGAAGTCGGTGTTTTCAAACAGATACCCCTAAGACTTGCCTGGGCGATCACCATTCACAAGAGTCAGGGAAAGACTTTTGAGAGGGTGGCGGTAGATCTTGGTCGGGGAGCTTTCGCCCACGGGCAGACCTATGTCGCCCTCAGTCGTTGTACTTCCATGTCCGGACTCAGGCTGATCCGTCCGCTTACCGGCCAATCGATCATTATGGATAGTCGGGTCCAGGATTTTCTGACTCAACTCAGGCTCGCGGCTGGGCCACTCTGATCCTCTTGGTCAGAACCAGGAATAAGAAAGCGGCCACCAAGGCCATTACTCCACCAAAATAAAAAGGCGTTCTAACTCCGGAAAAAGTCCACAGTGCGCCTGCCAAAGTCGAAGCCAAAAATGTACCTACTCCCATCAATGTTTGGTAGATGCCGAAAGCCGAAGCCGATATTTCATGGGGGATCAGTTTTGAGATATATGCTTTACTAACCCCATCGGTCAGCGCCATATAGATTCCGTAAATTGGGAAAAGGATCCAGATCCAAAAAGACGAGTCTATAAATCCAAAAGATAGACAAACCAGCGCAAACATCAAAAACCCGATGAACAATACCTTTCGCGCCCCGATCTTGTCGGCGATTATGCCGGCGGGAAGAGACAGTAGAGCATAGACCGAGTTAAAAAGTACATAAGTAAAAACAGTTAGTCCGATAGAAAGCCCCAGATTCTGAGCCCGGAGGATCATAAAAACATCGGAACTGTTTCCGAGAGAAAAAATAAAACTAATCAAGAGGAAAATTTTGAAGGAGTCATTGGCCTTTGACCATTCAAACCGCAGTCCTTTAAGCCCCAATGGTAGTTTGGGTTTTTCCTTGACCAAAAAAGTAAATAACAGGACTCCAAAAAGTGCGGGAAAAAAAGCGATCAGAAACAGGTTTCGGTAGTTCCCGTCCAGCGACTTGAGTATCAATATTGAGATCAGCGGTCCGACGACGGCGCCCAGTGAATCAAGAGTTCGGTGAAATCCAAAATTTCTGCCCCGGCTAACCTTATCGGAGCTTTCGGTGATCAGCGCGTCCCTGGCCGAAGTCCGGATCCCTTTCCCGGTGCGGTTGACTATTCTTCCAAACATGACAATAGGCCAGGAACCGGCAGTGGCCATGATTAGGTGAGAAAAAGTCGCAAAGCTATACCCCCAGATCACGTACGGCTTTCTTTTTTGGGATCTGTCGGAAAGGACTCCGCTAAAAGCCATCAGAAGTTTAGAAACCGAATCGGCCAACCCCTCAATGAAGCCGACCACCAGAGCCGGAGCACCGAGTACGGACATGAGAAATATGGGGACGATCGGATAAACCATCTCGGAAGCCACATCGTTTAAAAAACTGACCACTCCCAAAATAATGACATTAAACGAAATTCCTTTTTTCTCCTTCATACTTTATGATAATACCATCTCATGAAACCGAAAAAATCGATCAAAAACCATCAGGATATTTTCCTCACCATTGGGGCTTTGATTTTTGGACTCATATTACTGGTGATCATCGTCAACAAATCCGTCTTTTCCGGAGTCGATCTTACCATCAGCCGGGCAGTTCAAAGTATCCACAGCCCACTATTTTCCATCACCATGAATGTCGTCAGCGAGATCGGTGATGATTTTAATTTGGAAATAATAATTGTCCTGGCCATGTCTCTTCTATATCTTGCCGGGTTAAAGGTGGAAGCGATCAAAACCGCCCTGCTGACCGCCTCTGCCGCCACCATAGGAAGTCTGGCCAAGACCATAGTCAATCGACCTCGTCCCGGAAACGGCGAGGTAGTTATCCAAGAAATTCTTTCCGACAAAAGCTTTCCCAGTCTTCATGTTTTGATTTTTACCGTCTTTTTTGGATACATGCTGTATCTTTCCGTCTACAAAGTAAAAACCCGCTGGTTAAAGACTCTCATTGCCCTTCCCTCCACCTTCTTGATCCTCACCATCGGTCTCTCCAGGATCTATCTCGGAGCTCATTGGGCAAGCGATACCATAGGCGGGTACTTAATGGGAGCATTATTTCTAATTCTCGCCGTCAAGATAAGCGGGAAGCCATCAAACTAAAATATATGACAAAAGACAAATACTCTGCGGTTTGGGTTTCTCATACTTCAATTAACGATTTTCTGGACTGTCCCAGGGCTTATTACTTGAAAAACCTTTATAAAGATCGGAGTACGGGGAACAAAATACAAATAATTACTCCGTCACTTTCTCTCGGATCGGCGGTCCATGAAGTTCTTGAAGAACTGTCCTTGGTCCCCACCGAGAAACGTTTCGATGAGTCACTGGTTTTGAAACTGGATAAAGTATGGGAAAACCTTTCCGGTAAAAAGGGTGGTTTTAAAAACCTGGATGAGGAACACAAGTTTAAAGAAAGGGGTAAGGCCATGCTTCGGCGGGTAATGGATCATCCCGGTCCACTTCTCAATTTGGCCGTCAAGATCAAAGAAAGTTTGCCTTTCTTTTGGTTGTCCGAAGAGGAGAATATTATTCTCTGTGGCAAAATTGACTGGTTGGAATATCTCAAGGACGAGGACGGTATTCACATCATCGATTTCAAGACCGGCAAAAAAGAAGAAACGGGTGAGTCTCTGCAACTTCCCATTTACCATTTGTTGACCACTAGGTGTCAGACACGGCCGGTCTCCAAGGCCAGCTATTGGTACCTCGATTTTTCCGATACTCTCAAAGAAAAGGATCTTCCGGACATAAAAACTGCCGAAGCCAAGATCCTGGAGCTCGGACGGAAAATAAAGCTGGCCAGAAAGCTTGAAAAGTTCGACTGTCCAAACGGGAAAGACGGCTGTCTTCATTGCCGGCCGCTTGAGGCAGTCGTCAGAGGAGAAGGGGAAAGGGTAGGGGAGATGGGCCGTCGCGACACCTATATTCTAAAGAAAGAAGCGGTTCCCGAGGAGGATGGCTCCGAAGACAGTTTCCTTATTTAATACTCAGTAGGCCGCAATCGCCACCGCAAACGTGTTTTGGGCGTATACACAACCCCAGACATACTCGCCTCCGGACAGAAGTGCTTTGTGTCCGAGGGTATTTTCCCAAGCCTGCACCGTTTCAAAAGGAGTTGGGTAACCCTGAACCAAAAACTCACTGATGTTGTATTTTTCCGATATCCATTTCAGGTCGGATCTGTCCAAAACGGGGACAAACCCGGCGTGTCCATCCAGTTTGCCCAGTTCGAGAAGTTGGTTTAGTCTTATGGACGCGATAGTACAAAGTTCCTCCTTTTGCTTCAAGGGGTTTACACCAAGCTCTACCCGTCTTGTGTTTATCGAAGCCCAAAGATCGGGTCCGCCCCAAGTAATTTTTTTTGGTGCTGCCACTCTTTTCCGTGGCGAAACCAGCAGGACATAAAGACTCACCTTATCCTGATCGTTTTTTATGGCGATTCCCGCATCCCTAAAATCCGGATGTAGCAGTGTGCCTTTGGAAATTTCGTTAGCCATCCAGTCGGCCACCGGATCGTTTGTCTTAAAAAAATCCGTTAACAGTAGGTCGCCAATTAAATTCGCCTCGTAACCGGCATTTTTTGTCGCCACCTCTCTCGTAATACCCGTCGTTTTTCCTTCGTAATCTTGCTCCGTCAAGATGACGGCAAGCCTACTTAATGCGGCCTGATTTAGTTTGTCGGTGAGTACGATCTTGGAAAAACCCGCCTTTTCCCGGGCGGTATTGATATTTGTCAGGACAGATTCGACTGTCCAGTCCTGAAGAAAGGGGGTATTGTTTCTTTCTACATAGATGGTTCGTTTGATCGACTCCAAACCAATATTCTTAAAAGGGATCTTTTGGTATCCGTAAAAAATTATCCCGATACCAACGAACAGAACTAGTAAACGCAATAATGTCTTCACCAATTCAGTATAAAATATTTTTTAGGATTCTGTGTATACTGGCCTTATGAACATAATTTTTAACCAACAAAAATTATCGTTAAGTGATCGCTTCAGACAAAGGATCCAGACAAAGTTTGATCAGGGACTGGGAAAATTACTATCCAACTATCAGGAAGATCTGAAAATTGCCTCACTGGCTATAGAAAAAGTGGCGAGGTCCGGCTACGAAATAAAATTTGATATGAACTTACCCGGTTGTCCGATCAATATTAGGGACTCACACCGGGTTTTGATGGATGGTGTCATCAGGGTTCGGAATCAAGCCAAAAGACAGATCAAAAAATATCTCGAAAAGATGAGGGGCTACTGACCTCGCTCTCTCTTATTCATTTCGTCGAGCTTTCTATTTAGCACCACTTTACGGATTTCTCCGTTGTGATTAACAAATTTGATATCGTCGGTGAGTTCGATGAGTGCCTGAATCATTTTGATCCCGTGTTTATCGAAAAGTTTTTCCCAGGATTTTTGGAACTTTTCCATTTTCAAGTCAATATCTTTTGGTCCGAAGGTAACCTGTATATAAGCCTCAACTTGCTCAAAAATAAACGATTTCGTCGCCGACAACATCTCCTGCTCTTCGATCAAGTCCTGAGTCCTTTTCGGGCTGAGTTGTCCGTCCGGACGAAGAGTTCTCCTTAATTGATCATAGGGATTGTTGCCTTTCCTCTTTGTGATCCAGGAGCTCGACTCGGGCTTCTCCTCGTCTCGACTTCCATAGACGGCTCCCAATCTTTCCAGTAGACCGGCCATTTACTTTTCGATCGAAATTGCCTGGACCGGACAAACCTCGATCGCCATTTTGACGGACTCCAAAATCTCCGGGGAGCTCAAATCGGCCGACTCGATGGGCGTCGACACTCCGTTTTTAAGCACAAACGCCTTTTCGGCGATATCGACACACACCCCGCATCCGATACACTTTGTTTGATCAACCTTTACTTTCATAACGGTATTTTACCCCATCCCTTGCCAACCCGAACATTCTCCGACCTGCCTGCCGGCAGGCAGGATATAATGGCCACATGACAAGCAATATTAAATGTCCCAAGTGCGGAGAGGAGATCGAAGTCTCCGAAGCTCTTAGCGCTACCGTCAGAGAGCAGGTTGAGAAAAGTCTAACCGAAAAAATATTAAGGGAGGCCGAAATGAAATTCAAAAGCGAAGCGGCCGAAGAATCCAAAGCGCTCAAAGAAGAGCTGGACTTCAAGTCCAAGAAGCTGGCAGAGGCTCGGGAAGCGGAACTTTTGCTACGTCAGGAAAAATTACGGCTCGAAGACGAAAAGAAGTCCTTTGAACTGGATAAACAAAAACAGCTGGACTCCGAAAGAGAAAAGATTCGCCGCGAGACCCTCATGGAGGCGAGCGATGCTCACCGGTTGAAAGATCTGGAAAAAGAAAAGATGATTAACGATCTAAAAAAATCACTGGAAGACGCTCAGCTAAAAGCCTCACAGAGTTCACAGCAGTTACAGGGCGAAGTCCAGGAACTGGATCTGGAAAGCTACCTCCAATCCGCTTTTCCCGGTGATGAAATAAATCCTGTCGGTAAGGGAGTGAGGGGAGCCGATATCAGTCAAGTAGTAAAAACCAGTCTGGGAACCGTCTGCGGAGTAATACTTTGGGAATCCAAAAGAACCAAGGCTTGGGTAGACGACTGGGCGGTGAAACTCAAGGATGATCTTCGCGCCTCCAAAGCCAATGTCCCCGTCATCATCACCACTGTTCTGCCCAAAGGGATCAGGTCCGGCTTCGGTTTCTATCAGGGCGTCTGGGTTGCCGAGCCAAAATATATCCAACCGCTAGCCGAAATACTTCGGAAAAACTTGATCGATGTCGCCAGAGAAAAACACAATGGTCAGGACAGGGGTACTAAGGCGGACATGATCTATACCTATTTGACGAGCGACGCCTTCGTCCAGCAGATCCAGAGTATTATCGAAGTTCATCAGAGCATGCAGGCTCAGATCCAAAAAGAACGCGCCGCCTATGAAAAGATCTGGAAAGAAAGAGAAGCCCAAGCCGAAAGAATTATCATGAGTACCGCCGGTATCTATGGCAGTATTCAGGGAGTAGCCGGCCAATCTCTACCTCCGGTCAAAGGTCTCGACCTCCTCGAAGGGTAAGTGTCTGTGCTAACATGAGCCATGTATTACAAGAAATCACGGGGAATATTTGATCCCGCGTCAAAAGAGCCGTTCAAGATCAGCCGTTCCAAAATAGAGCTTTATACCCAGTGCCCCCGGTGTTTTTACATGGACGTCCGTCTCGGGTTATCCCGTCCATCAACTCCTCCCTACACCTTAAACTCGGCCGTTGATAATCTACTCAAAAACGAGTTTGATCTTCTCCGGAAAACCGGTGAAAAGCACGAACTGATGAAGAAGTACGCCGTTGATGCCATCCCTTTTAATCATCCCGATCTGCCCCAATGGCGCGGTGAGGTCACTGCTTATGAAGGCGCTTTGGTCGTAGACGAAAAATCGAATCTTCTCATCAATGGGTTGGTCGATGATGTCTGGCAGGACAGCAAAGGAAATTTGGTTATGGTCGACTACAAATCCACCAGCTCGGCCAAAGCTCCATCCCTGGACGATGAATGGAAACAGTCCTACAAGCGGCAGATAGAGATTTATCAATGGATCTTCCGGAAGCTTGGTTTCCCCGTATCCAAGATTGGCTACTTTGTCTTCGCCAACGCCATGAAAAATCTGCCCAAATTCGACGGCAAATTGGAATTTGAAATGTCGATCCTTCCTTACGAAGGAAATCCCGACTGGGTTGACCTGACTCTTTTGGAAATACGAGAGCTTCTAAACTCCGAAGCCATTCCCGCCCCGGCCCACGAATGCGAGTACTGCGCGTACAAACAGCAGTCTGTCCAAGTAGTCAAAGCGTTTAAAGAGAAGGAACAGCTCTCCCTTCCAGCCTGACGATTCTTTTTTCGTGATCGTCTATCTTCTCCGAGTGATGGTCGGCAACATGATCTAGTTTCTTTTCAATTCGATAAGTATTGTCCGCGACGAGAGAGACTTCTTCATGAAGACGATCATAAATATTATTGACCATAGGTTCGGTCACTTCTTCGTGAAATTTTAACAATCTCTTATCCATAAGCTCGCTGAATTGCAAAAGCATCTTATCGTTATTTTTATCAACCATCTTGCCCATCTTCCCCACCAACTTCTCGTCTCTCTTGTCCATTTCCCCAAGCAATTTTTCCTCCAATAAGTTCAACTTCACCGACAATTTGTCACCCACCAAGGTGCCAAGTTTGTTGAGGTCGTTCTGAGTTAAGGACATAAATCCATCATACATCAAACATTTTCCTCGGCCTTCAAGATTCTCTCGTCTCTTCGCGATTACGATTGATCTGAGATAATAACGGCATGAATCTTTTCGACTTCCATTTTGATCTTCCCGACGAGCTCATCGGTCAGCACGCCATCGAACCCAGAGACTCGTGCAAGTTAATGGTCCTCGACCGTCGGACCGGAACCATAGCCCATCTGATTTTCAGGGATCTGGTTGATATTCTCGGTGACGACTTTGTTTTGGTCCTAAATGACACAAAGGTTTTCCCCGCCAGATTATTCGGCACCAAAGAAAGCGGGGGGAAGATAGAAGTACTTCTTCTGAAACATACCTCCTTGGACACCTTTGAATGTATCGTCCGCGGGAAAATCAAAGTTGGTCAAAATCTGATCTTTGGCTCCAATCTCGCCGGTTCCGTCCTTACTAAAAGCGAAGAAGGGGAAATCAGCCTTAAGTTTAATTTTTCCGGTCCGGATCTGATCGCGAAGATCGACGAACTCGGAAAAACCCCCTTGCCGCCATACATTCACTCCACCGACGAAGAAAAAGAACTCCGGGAAAAATACCAAACTGTCTATGCGAGAGAAAAGGGGAGTGCCGCCGCTCCCACGGCCGGTCTTCACTTCACTCCGGAATTATTGGAAAAATTAGCCGGGAAGGGAGTCCAAATCGAAAAAATTACCCTTCATGTCGGACTCGGGACATTTAAGCCGGTCACCAAGGAGCAAGTTGCCTCAAAAACTCTTCACGCGGAATCTTTTTGGCTGACCCCGGCCGTCGCCGACAGGCTAAACTTGGCGAAGCGATCCGGCAAAAAAATCGTTGCCGTCGGCACGACGACTTGCCGGGTTCTGGAATCACAAGCGGATGAATCGGGTAAGTTAACCGCCGGAGAAGGGGAGACCAACATTTTTATCCAACCCGGTTACCGTTTTAAATTCATTGACGGTCTGATCACCAACTTCCATCTGCCGAATACCAGTTTATTAATGCTCGTTACCGCCCTGATTTCCGCGCCCAACTCCCCTATCGGTTTGAAAAATTTTCCCGATAGCCTCATGGGCAGAGCCTACACCGAGGCAATAATAAATAAATACAAATTCTTCAGTTTCGGCGACGCTATGATGATAATATAAGTTTATGTCTTTAAACGAAATCGGTGAATTGGTACTAAAACAGGCTGAGGATAAAGGGTGGGGTCATACCAAGGAAATGTTGAATGTGGCCGAAAAAATGATGCTCATAAATACCGAAGTGACGGAATTTCACGATGCCATGAACCTAGAAACGGACAGTCCGAAGGATACCATAAACGCCGAAAGTGCAGACATTTTGATGCGTACTCTACATCTGGGTTTAGTCTGGGGCGTTGATTTCGATGAGGATATTTCTTTTGAAAGTAAATACCGAGGTAAAAAAATTGACGAAGTGACAGATTCGGATTATCTATACCTTCATTCACTCATATCTGTTGGCTATGACCAATACCGACACAAAGATTTTGAGGGCTTCAAAAAATCTCTGTATATTATTGCCAAAGAAATTCAGTCTCTCACCAAGGAAATAGGAAAAGATATCGAGTCTGCTTGCTTGGAAAAAATAAATATCAATCGTTCCAGGGTTTGGGACAAAAATGAGCTAATGGGTAACTATTACAAAGGCAAGCCGTAACTCTAGCCGAGCCTCTTCATTTTCTCCCGCATTTGCTCTACCAGCCGGACCATAAAACGGACGTTGTGGATCGAGGCCAGACGGTAGTAGGAAAGTTCTTTGGATCGGTAGAGATGATTGAGATACCCACGAGTGTATCCGGATTGACAGGTAAAGCAATCACAGCCCTCCAAAATGATGTTTTTATCGCTAATGAACTGCGCATTGCCGATATTTAGTCTGCCGTTGACAAACTCACTCTCAAAATTTCCGCCTCTTAGCTCTCCGTGGTAAAGGGCACCGTTTCTGGCAAGCCTCGTCGGCGCGACACAGTCGAACATGTCTATTCCGCACTTAATGATATCTACAATGTTCTGCGGATCGCGTCCCAAACCCATGGTATAGATCGGTTTGTCTTTTGGCAAAAGGTGTTTGATCCAGCCGACCACTTCTTGCGTCGCCTCCATGTTATAACCGATCGTTTCTCCTCCGAGAGCCACGCCACTGAATGGCATGGAAGAAATAAACTCGGCGGCCTCTTCTCTCATCTTGCGATCGGTACTTCCCTGAATTATCCCAAACAATGCCTGATCCGTACCCTGAGAACTCTTTTTTCCGTTTTCTTCCCATCTTTTTAGACATCTTTCGGCCCAGCGGTGAGTCCGGTCTAGCGCTTGTCTGACGTATGATTCTTCTATTTTGTCCGGCGTGCACTCGTCAAAGGCCATGATAATATCTGCGCCGAGATCTTTCTGAATATCCATTGATCTTTCGGGAGTGAACCGATGCACCTGTCCGTCAAGATGAGATTTGAAGGTTACTCCGTCTTCGTCAATTTTGGATAGAGTTTCGCCCTTGGCACCAAGACCCAAGGAAAATACCTGGAAACCTCCGCTATCGGTAAGAGTCGGTCCATTCCAATTCATAAACTTGGCTACTCCTCCCATCTCGGAAACCACATTTTCCCCGGGACGCAGAAAAAGATGATAAGTATTGGCCAGGACAATTTCGGCTTTGGTTTCACGAATATCCTGCCCATCCAGAGCTTTTACGGTTGCGGCCGTACCTACCGGCATAAATACCGGAGTTTGGACCGTCCCGTGATCGGTCGTGATTTGACCTGTCCCGTTTGAATTTTTGGTGAATTTGAAAGGCATGTGATCTATTTTACTTCGATTCAGGTAAAATATACCTGTTGCCGGGGTAGCTCAGCTGGTAGAGCGGCGGTATCGTAAACCGCAGGTAGTGGGTTCGAGTCCCACCCCCGGCTCAAAAATAATATTCCCCCCTTGTGGGGGAATATTGTTTTTGTAATTTAGGTGGGACTCGAATGACGGAGCCAAGCTCGTAACGATCTTGGCGAGTCGGGTCCGAGAAAACCATCAGCAGATGGTTATTCGAGGGAGTCCATCACCCCCGGCTCTAAATCAGATATAATCCGACCATACTTTAACAAATCGGAGGTTCCTATGGGATTGTTACGAATGGATGTCAGGTTTTCCATCTCCAGGAGACAGTTTATTCGTCTGCTCCTACTCAACAGCTCGGTGAAGACAAAGACGGATGAAGGCCGGCCTATCGCCATCAATGGGGCTCAAAATCACCAAAAATACGGCCTGCCGGGGAAGGAAGACCGCTCAAATCATTTCTTCAACACGTACGTTACCTTTGACGGGCAGGAAGTTCAAGCTCGGGCTAGTCTAAACTCCACGGACGGCGGGAAAACTTATCAGGGCGCCCTGTCTTTCAATATTTGGCCCAACGTCTCGAGTAAATTAGGAGGTAATGATGGGATTCACAAATGAAACAATAGGTATTTCTCTCACAAGGGACCAGCTGATCGGTCTAATTATTGACGATAAGAAAATTCAAACCAAAACAGTCGACGGCAAACCAATCACCTTGTCCGGGTCGGGAACATATACGAACGAGCCAAACTACCCGGACGAGAAAGGTTTGGTACACATCTTTTTCACCAACATCGATTATGAGGGTGAGGATCTGTCGGTAAAGGCCAGGCTGGTTTCACTCGACAATCTGACCTTCGTCGGTGAAATTACCTACGAGCATTACGGCAGCCTCATGAGTGAGTGAATTATTTGATCAACCGTGCCTAATAAGCACGGTTTTTTTATATAAAAGCCCCGCAATAGCGGGGCGGAAAATCAAAGGTCTTGTATATAGAACGATCCAAATCTCTTCTTCATGGCTTCCAAAAAAGCCTGGCTGTCGGCAGAATTCGAAGATATTGAAAAATGAACCATTGGTTCGTTGCTCCAATAATAATGCGCATATGCACAAGCCGTCACTCCATTAATCTTACGGATGTGGCAAGTTCGGAATATATCATGGTTAATATGGAAGATCTCATACCCCTCCGGCAGAAACATCTTGATGAACTCACTGGCATTACCTTCGATGGCTTTTTGAAAAGAAATATTAAAGGCCTGCACCAAAACCTCCTTATCGAGTTTTCCACGATTATACTCCGCAAAGATTACTGCAAAGCGGGAATGGTGATCTTTACACCGGTGTAGATCAGGTCCGGGTTGGCAAAGATCTTCTTGTTTGCCCAGTAGATCTTGGTCCACTTGAAACCGTCTCCGTAAGCCCGAACAGCGAGCTTCCAGTACGAGTCACCCTTTTGGGTGGTGTACTCTCCGGCCTCAATTGGCGCTTCGGTCGCCTTAACCTCAGGCTTGACGACGTCTCCTTTGTCCGAAATGGAAATTTCCGTTTTGGTCTCCAACACGGTGATTTTTTTCGGCTCGACTTTTGGGATTCTTAGATCCATTCCTGGGGTGATGACGCCTTTTCCGGAAATTTTATTCTCGCTCATAATGTCCACATAGTTATATCCGGACTTGTAGTATTTTTCGGAGATGTGCCAAAGGTCATCCCCCTTGACTACCTTATAGGTGGCAATAATTTTGTCATTGGTTGATTCATCGATCTTTTCCGTTGTAGCTGCCTGCTCATCGTTTAGGAGGATTCCTTGCCATGTTTTGAGGTTGGCGGTCCGGAAATAGTTAAAGATCAATCCGGCAATCACCACAATCACCACCGCTCCCATCAGCGTACTGATGGTATTCTCATTCATTTTAAAGAATTTTAGGATATTTTTTAATCCTTTTTCTGTCCGCTGTCCTTTTTTCATAATTCAATCTTATATAAAGACTTATGTTTGTCAATAGGGAGTCTTAGTA
>CAZGSP010000008.1:0-16485 GCA_964528565.1 uncultured Pseudomonadales bacterium
GTATTCTTTCGAAATCCCAGGTATGCACCGCGGGACGAGCCGAAGGGAACCTGTAGTCAGGCGAGATAGTAACGCGGGAGTACGGTTTTTGGCGGTCTTCGAACGGCAAAGAAAAAATCAAACGATCTCTTCGACCATCTTGATCTTTTTACTCATCCATTTTTCCATCTCACTCCTATAAAGCAACCCATCCTTCGCACCCAGCTTCATCACCTGACTACCCCCGTCAGCTAGTCCCATCTTTAGAAAATCTTCCGGTTTTCTATTCTGAAGAATACCGGCTACTATTCCACAAACAAAAGCGTCTCCGGCTCCCGTATCATCAACCGAACTTACCGGAAAGGCGTCCATTTTCAGCCAAGTTCTGTTTACAATTACACTCGCACCTTTTTTCCCGTCCGTCACCGCAATCACCCTGGCTCCCAAGTCTGCGACCTTTTTCATTATTTCTTTTTCGTTTTCATAATCAACTCCGGTTAGCATGCTGGCTTCCATACGATTGACGTTAAAAAAGTCTAGTTTGGGAATTATCTTTATCATCCTCTCTTTTTGTTCAAGCTCTTTTCTTCCCGGATTAAAACCTATTTTGACTCCATAATTAAAAGCAAACAATATCAGATCTTCAAGAAACTGCATTTCTCCACCAAGCGATGATACTTGGATCCAGTCTGCTTTCTTTACCTCTTCCCAATTGATTTCTTTTGCGTCGATCAAGCCGCTTTCACCCCGGTAAGTAACAATCGACCGGCCTCCATCCGCCGAAACCAATACGACCGACAATCCTGTTTTCCCCTTACCTTTCTGCAACATCGACAGATCAAGCCCCTCTTTCTCGAGCTCTTTTGTCATTACTTCTCCCAGATCATCATTTCCTATTCTGGAGATCATCTTCACTGCCTCACCCATTCTATGAAGACCAACCGCCACATTTGTTCCGCCTCCGCCGCTCACTACCATGCTCTCCTCCGCTTCCAGCTTTCCCCCCACCACTTCACACATTGCCAGACCTCCGGGTACTTCGTGTCCTTTAACGGTCTTCAAGGCTTTTGACCTTAACAGCACGTCCTCCACCGCCGCCCCGATAACGATAACTTTCTGCATAACTCCATTTTAGCCTATCCATATCGGTACAGAAGTGCAAACCTTACTGATAAAATACATTTATGAAACCGTGGAACCTGCTAAGACCAAAAACCGGAAAAGAAATTCCCTTCTTGATTCTTATTAGTTTTTTGGCCACCTTCGCCCTTTCGCGGTTTGTGACGTCTCTTCCGTTTCCCAATCTGTATTTAAAAGTCAGAGATATTCACGTTCACCACTTTGCTTACGGTATCTTCATCTTGGGCATAGTCGGATTTCTCAGTCTGGTCCTGGAAAGGACAGACAAACTCAAGCTTCAGCTTTCCGTGATCTACGGAGTTGGTTTGGGCCTGGCCTTTGACGAGTTTGCCATGTGGATACAGCTTGAAGACGTCTACAAAGACCGTTCCACCTATGACGCCATCGTCACCATCTCACTAATACTTCTGAACATTATTTATTTTGACGATTTCTGGAAAAAATGGGGTAACCGTCTCGGACTCCTCTTCAAAAGAATCTTTAGCTAAATCAGACTCTAGAAAAATATCTTATTGATTGGGTATCTAAATTCAGACCTCTTAATCTTTATCACAAACATTGGCTCGATTGGTTCATAAGACAGTATCTCACCGTTAATTTCTTCCAACCCCGCCGTTTTTCTATCCATCACATAAATATATCCCGTGTCGGCAATATTTTCTGTATTTTCTACCGCAAAGTAAGGTTCTTCCGAATACTTCACCTCTCCGTCTTCGATAGCCATAAAGCACTTATTTTCTCTTTTTCCCACATCCACCCCTCCACACAAAGCCGTAAACATTGCCAGTACCGGATTAATCGTCAAATAGACAACCTTTCTGTTCCCGGTTTCTTTTACTTCATCATTAGCTAGTTGAGGTATCAGCTTATCTTCAATCAGTCTGGAGCTACCATGAAAACAATATCCTCTTATTACCAGCTCTTCCAAAGATTCCAGGACATTTTCCTCTCCTACTATTAGCATAACTTCGTCATAGGATTATTTAAAGACAACCTCGGATAGCTTCTTGGAAATCTCATTAGGATTTGGATCTTGCCAGACATTTCTACCGATAGCTATTCCCTTGGCTCCCGCCTGCATCGCCCCGGAAATTTCGGCATCCAAATTTTCCCAATCTACTTTTTTACCACCTTGAGCTAAAACGCCGGTCTTTCCCGCCGCTCTCACGACCCACTCAAAGCTTTCGGAGTCACCGGTGTAGGGTACTTTGACAAAGTCGGCATTTAACTCCATCCCAATTCTGGCTCCGTAAGCGACCACATCCCGGTCCGCTTCCCTCCCGGATACCTTCCTGCCTCTCGGGTACATCCACGCAATGACGATCATTCCTCGGGCATGGGCCTCGTCTTCAATTTTGGAAAACTCGACTAACATCTGTTCCTCCTTCTCACTTCCCACGTAGATGGTATACCCTACTCCGATAGCCCCCAGTTCGGCCGCCTTTTCCACCGTACAAAGCTGAAGAGACAAGGGCTCTTCTCCCTGAAACGAAGTTTTTCCATTTAGTTTGACGATCAGAGGTACTCCGCTTTCTTTTTGATAGTATTTGGCCGCCACTCCTTCTTGAAATACCACTCCGGTAAAATATCCGTTCTTGGCTATCTCCATTATGTAAGTCGGGTCAACACTCTTTTTATCAAAGTCCACCGGACCGTGTTCAAAACCTTGATCATAAGCCAAAAGCATTACCTTCCCGTTTCTTTCTATTCTGGTTGTATCGATCATATCTTCATTATTCCATAAAGGCTTTTTCTCCACTCAAGTCATCTTTGATCTCCTGATGGGGTGGCATTTCCAAGTCATACTCTCTGAGATACCCGATCACTTGTTCCGGCGTCGTAGCGATCTTATAGACTCTTAGTGCTCCCGGTCTGGCACCGATCTTCATATTTTTGATCAACTCTTCGACTATTGGATACCAAAATCCACCGTACAAAATCAAGGGCTTGTGATGACCAAAATAAAGGTAAGCAAGACCCCACGCCATCCCCAGTTCGGACAGTGTTCCCGTTCCTCCGTTAAAGATAACGTAGGCGTCTCCGAGCTCCAGTAACTTCATCGTTCTGTCAACGTAGTTATTCATGATGATTTCCTTATCGGCTTTGTTCTGGGGATCTTTTCCTTCGAAGTTTTCGATAAATTTTGGATAGAATGTAGCTACCGAAGCCACTCCACCGCCCTCATGAGCTCCTTCCGTCGCCGCTCTCATCACTCCCGGACCACCACCATTTACCACTTCCAAACCATTTTGGGCAATCATCCTTGCCACTTCCACTGTTTCTTTATACAAAGGGTCGGATGGGGGACAGTCCGCAAATCCAAAAATAGTAACTGCTTTTAAGTACTTAAATGCCATACACCCACTATACACCAAGATTTTCGAGCCTCAACAGTTCCTCTTCAACGTTTTCTGCATTCAGCAGATCGGAACCGACCGCAAACTCCATTCCCAAGAAACTCTTGCTAAATTCATCTTCCGCAATTTCCTGAGACCACTCGGCCACCAAACACTTTTTAATATTTTCGACGTTTAATCCTCCATCCACTACGATAGTGACAAACTCGCTCATCTCTCTGACTTTTTTTATTTTTGGAAGTACTCTCTCATCAAACTTTTGCACTCCCTGAGAACCGGCTTTCACACTCATCAGCAGAACTCCATCCAGGCTATTTATCATTTCTTCCAGACCATCGAGCGGGGTATCGATATCAAAAGCCAGACCGGCCTTCATCCCCGCCGCCTCCGTATCGGCAATGAACTTGGCTCTATCCTCCATTTTTTCCACCTGTCCATAAAGTGCCGTTATCCCCGCCGCCGCGCATCTGTCTACCCATTCCTCCGGTTTGTCCACCATCAGATGTCCCTCAAAATCTACGATCGTATCAATATTCAATAGGATCTCCGGCATTACCGTTTCGGTCGGGGCGTATTTGCCATCGATAATATCCATCTGCACTCTTTTGGCTACCCCCCACACCTTCTTCAGCTTCTCTTCAAAGGCGGTGATGTCTTTTTCCAATATCGCCGGAACGATGGTTACCATTAGAGCAAGTTATCCAATTTCATAATTCGTCTCTTGTACTTATCGTCTTCCGACTTTTTTTCCGTTAAGAAGATCTTTATCATTCGGATCACCAACTCTTCATCAAAATAATCCGAAGGAACGGAAAGAGCGTTGATATCATCATCGGTTCTTCCCTTGCGAACCGCCTCGGCATCAAAAGCAAGGCCGCATCGTACTCCCGCAAATCTATTGGCCGCCATCATCATGCCAAATCCATTCCTGCAAAACAAAACCACTCGGTCGCCCGAAGACGTAACCGCTTGAACCGCTCTTTTGGCATAGTCCACGTAATCGTCACCCTCCACTAGGTTCACCGACCCCACATCCTCCACCGTATACCCCTCGGTACTAAGCCACTTTTTAATTGACTCTTTCATCTCAAACCCCCCATGATCCGCCCCCAAAATTACTTTCATTACCTTTACTATATCAAAGCATTGTAATCAAGCAAAGCGGATTACAAGCTGATATAAGAGGAAGCACAGGAATAATATTTCAATAATAACGAATTATTGAAAAGATGACGAGCAAGCTCTTATATCAAATCCGTTCCGAAGTACCTGTCCGTTAAGGAAAAGATTGCGCAAAGCGAAAAAGCCCGGTTTTTTATGTAATCATAAAAATTTTTCGCTGCAAGTCAGGACGGATTTCGCGCAGGCGAAATAGCGTCCGTTTTTCCGTACGGATAGGTACGATAGGAACCAAAATAAAACACTAATCAAGACCCAACTCCGCCCTCAATTCCTCCGAGATGGCGTCAGGACTCCAGGGCGGATCCCAAACCAGTTCTACCGAAACATTTTTCACTTCCGGAACGGTCTTCAGAGCCTCCCTCACTTGTTTATCGATTATGGGAGCCAGCGGACATCCCGGACTTGTTAATGTCATCTCCACTTCCGCTTCACCGTCTTCATATCTGACATCGTAAATTAGTCCTAAGTCCACAATGCTTACCCCAAGTTCGGGGTCAATCACCTTTCTCAAGGCTTCACGGATCTTGTCTTCTGTCATTTCCATCACCTTATTTTAAACTGTGCCTCGATTAAAACAAAGACTCCCCAAATACCCAAAGTCAAACCAACGAGCAGCCACTGGGTACTGGCAAGCCACAAATCGGATCCAAGTGCTCCCACAAACGACAACACCGCACAAACAACCGAGGCATAGATTAACACTTTTCCCACCGCCAACTTATCCTTATTCCGCAATTCCAACACCCCCTCTCATAATATTTATTACAATTCTCTCTATAAATTCAGTATAACAAAAACCGCCAAACCCTAAAAGTATTTTTCGTAAAAAATATGATTTTCGGGAACTCCCTTTTCCTTCAGGTTCTTTTCCATCTCCGTGATCATATCCGGTGCACCACAAAGGTAAACCAGGGTTTTTGACCAATCCTGTTTTAATTTATCCACCGCCACATCTATATGCCCGGTCAAACCCGGCCAATCCTCTGTCGGTCTTGAGATTACAATGTCATGTTTAAAATTGTCGAAATCCCGGTTGATATTGTCCATTTCTTTTAGCCAATAGAGTTTTTCCGGGTGTCTCATTCCCCAAACAAGTCTGACTTCATTGGCAAAATGTTTTCGATACAGTAGATCCTCGATCATCGGTTTGAAGGGAGCGATCCCTGTCCCGGTAGCTAAAAAAAGTATGTGTTTTGCCTCAAACAGCAACATGGGGTCGATGGTAAATCTTCCGAGAAATGCCAAGACTTCGACTTCATCCCCCACTTTAAGTCCCAATATGTATTTTGAACCCACCCCCATCGGGGTTACATCCACCAGTAGATCGATCGCCTTTTCGTTCGGCAGACTGGCAACCGAGTATGACCTTCTCAGACCCTCCTCGGTCACCTTCAGACTGGCATACTGCCCGGGTATGAACTCCGCTTTCTTATCAAAACCGATCCTTACAAGATAATTATTTCCGGTTAAATTTTGCTTATACTCCACTTTCCCGATCATTTTTTCCGGTGGCATAACCTTATTCTACTATCTGCTGATAATTAAATAGCCGACCACAATGAGAGCTATCCCCAGGAGGAACCTCATCCATTTTGTATTTTTGTGTTCCCACTCTTTCATATCAACTACCTGTTTACCTTCCGCCATTGTCAAGAGAATCAATAAGAGCGGTGCCACAAAAATTAGGTTGTAGTACAAGAAAAGTCCCAGTACTTGCACCATGGGTAAGCCGGATCTGGCCAGGACAGCTGTCGTACCGATGTACAAAGGCAACATACAAGGCGTCGAGAACACGGTCGTCAGGAAACCGATCAATGCCGCTACTCCAACGCCTGTTTTGGCCATCAATTTATTTATTTTTTCAAATCCTATTTTAGGCATCCGGAGATGAAATGGCAGGTCTTGCCAAAAAACATCTTTCAATTGGATCACACCGGCAGACACCAATGCTCCTCCGATCAAATATTTAAATACACCGGCGAGCCACGATCTTTGGAAGTAAAAAGCCGCGCTATAAAACACGAGGCCTAAAAGTAAATACGTTACAAAGACACTCAAAATATAGGTCAGTCCTATCTTATAAATCCACTTTTTATCCCTTCCTTTACCCCCAAACACCAGGAGATACCCCAAAAAAGTGATCATCATTCCGATACCGCACGGATTTATCCCATTGGCCAGAGCGGTGACGGTTAGTATGGGTAGATTGATCGGCATTTTATTTCTCGCCCAATAATTGTTTTACCTTATCGACTACAAATGGAGATCCTATCTGTTCTCCATTTACAAAATATGTTGGCGTACCGGAAAGTTGTAAAGAAGCCGCCAAATTCGCATCAGTCTGAACATTTTCGGCCACCTCGGCAGAACCCAACTTCTCTCTGAAAATATTCTCGTCCAATCCCAAACTTTTGGCATACTCGGCAAACCTATCCTCCGGTTTTTCAACCGCCGACCATTCTTCTTGCTTGTCATATAGAATGCTCATCATCTCAAATCCCTTCCCCATAATTCTTGCCGTTTCTACCGCTTTTGCCGAGATCAATGCATACCGGTGAAGTGTGGCCGGAAGGGGAAACAGTCTCACCACGATTTTTACTCCCTGCTTGTTTAGCAGTTCTCTCGTCTGCAGATCGGCCACCTTACATGCCGGACATTGCATATCGGAAAAATTTACTACGGTTACTTTTGTCTCTCCGTTTTCTTTGACAAATCTGGCTCCCTCCAAAAGCACCTTCTCATCTACTTTAAGGGCGTTGTCGGGACCGGCCATCTTGGATAATCCCCAGATACTGATCATCAGTAGTACCGCACATCCAATAGTCACCTTCAAGATTAGTTTCCAATCATTCATGAGTTTCAAAAATTTTTAACAATCCCCGATAGGCTAGAGTAGCACACTTCATTCTCCCCGGGTTAACTTCACCGCCGAGCATTTCAACAATTCCGCCTTCTCCGAACCTTTCCAGCTCTTTTTTGTCCATTCCCACGATCTTTTCCGAAAGCATGCTGGCGGCCGCGGTCGAAATGGCACAACCCACTCCCTGCCACTTCATCTCGGTGATCTTCTTCCCATCCCACTTAACTTGAATTCGTATCATATCTCCACAAGATGCATTGGCTTCGTCCATGGATACGTCTGCACTTTCCATAGTGCCAAAATTCCTGGGGTTCTTATAATGGTCAATTATTTCCTCCCGGTAGTCCATAAATTCACAATTTATTTATATTGTCTGGTAAATGATCAATTCCTCCAAACTCTTCCACTACTAAAGATTTTATCTTAGATTTAATCTCTGGCCGAATATGCGGGTAGGTCATTTGGGCTTCCCCTCCAATACTCTCACAATCATCTTCAATCAATATGTCAGGTTTCAACATCTCTGCCACATCGGCATACTCCTGATCGTGCTTTCGAAATAACAAGTTCTGGCTATCAGGAAAATCGTACTTTTTCAAAACTTCTCTAACAGCCTTAATCTCAGATTCAACTCTCCGCGATGACAAATAGTAAATCTTTGCGCCTTGCTTATTCCACAATTTCAGTTTTTCCACCGCCCTTCCGTTTGGTACATAATTTCCATAATCATGTACTGAGTTTAGCTCTACTGGCACGTCAAACTTTGATTTATAAAACAAAGCCTTTGCTTCTCTTTGAATCCCCTCCTTCGCAGATTGTCTGACTATTTCTTTCCTGCTAAATCCTATCGCACTCTTATGCATAATTATCGTGCCCTCTGTAAACACCAAAATATTCATATAAACACTTTCGGTACTTCTTTGATTTTTTCTATTAAATAGTCTATTTCTTTGGTCGTATTGTAAACATAAAAGGTTGCCCTTACCATAGCCGATACTCCAAAGCCGGTCACCAGAGGTGCAGCACAATGTTGCCCCGATCTGACCGCGATCCCGAAGTTATCCAATATTTGAGCCGCATCATGAGGGTGTACCCCGACAACATTAAAGGCCAACGCCCCCCCTCTTTCTTCGATATCTCTTGGTCCGTATATCACCACCACACCCTCTTCTTCCAGCTTTGACATCTTCTCCAACGCGTAAGTGATCAACTCCTTTTCGTGCGCCCGCACGTTCTCCATTCCCAATTCTTCCAGGTAGTCAACAGCGGCTCCCAGACCGATTATTCCCGCAATATCGGGAGTTCCTGCCTCAAAACGGCCGGGTGGATCGGCCCAGGTTGCCCCGGTGATCTTAACCTCTCCGATCATATCTCCACCGTATAAGAATGGTCTCATCTTTGAGAGTATTTCCTTTCTTCCCCACAACACCCCTGTTCCGGATGGGCCAAGCATTTTGTGTCCGGAAAAAGTGACAAAGTCTGCCCCCAGCGTTCCGACATCCACCTTCATATGGGGCACCATTTGAGATGCATCCACCAATACCACTGCGCTACCGGACATTTTTCTCACTTGTTTGATCATTTTGGTTAGATCGGGTAGAGTTCCCAGGACATTCGACGCCCCGGTTACCGCGAATAGTTTCACTTTTTCATTAACCAATCTGTCAAAACTTCCCAATCTGACCTTCAAGCCCTTTTCTTCAAAAGTTTTCTCTTCTCCTCCCGTCATCTTCAACTTTCCCTCACTGTCTACATCTATTATCCTCAGCTCCGCTCCTTTTTCCCGGCACAGTTCCTGCCAGGGGACGAGATTGGAATGGTGTTCCAGCTTGCTAACGAGGACCGCATCCCCTACCGAGATATTATCTCTTCCCCATGAGTACATGATCAGATTAAGACTCTCACTGGCATTCCGGGTAAAGATTGTTTCTTCCGGTCTGGCACCGATAAAATTGGCTACTTTTTTTCTGGCTTCATCCACGAGTCTCGTAGATTCTACCGACAGTTCATAAACTCCCCGGTGAATATTCGCGTTAGTGTTCCGGTAAAAATCATCCATCGCCTTGATAACACTCTCCGGTTTCTGACTGGTCGCCCCGCTATCCAGAAACACCAGATCGTGTCCATGGATCTTTCTTTTTAATATCGGGAAGTCGGCTCTGACTTTTTCTACGTCAAACATAGTGTTATTTTACCCCCTCCACTTCTTTAAGAAATCCGCTAATTATTAATTTTTTGGCTTCGTCGATTTCCACTCCCCTGCTGGACAAATAAAACAATTGTTCTTCATCGATCTTCCCTACCGTGGCGGCATGAGACGCTTTAACATCATTGTTTTCAATTTCCAGTTTTGGTTCGGCTACGGCACTGCTTTTCTTATCGAGAAGTAGTACTCTCATCTCCAGAAAACTATCAGTCTTCCGAGCGCCTTTAGCGATCTTTACCAGTCCGTCTATCGACACATGGGCTCCATTGGCGGCCACTCCTTTGATCACCACCCGGCCAAAAGTATTAACTGCTCTATGATCCGCCACGACGTGCACTTTATATTCACCGGGCTCCATCGCCGAAACGATCCCCAGCAGTTCCTTTTCTTCGTGATCGACCAAAAAAGGCACTACCAGATTTATCTCTCCCGGCTTATCCAATTTAAATCTTTGTATGTTCATATTGTTTATCCCACACTCCCTTCCATTTCCAATCCAACCAGTCTATTCATTTCTACTGCATACTCCAAAGGAATTTCCTTGACCACCGGCTCCATAAATCCATTTACGATCATGGTGCCGGCTTCTTCCGCGCTGATCCCTCTACTTTGTAGATACAACAGTTGTTCTTCACTCACCCGGCTCACCGTGGCTTCATGTTCCAGCACTACGTCGTTTTCTTGGATCTTATTTACCGGATAAGTGTCGGACCGGCTTAGGTCATCCAAAATTAGGGCGTCACAGACAACTTTCGACCGCGATCCCCAAGCCCCCGGCACAATATGGACCAGGCCACGGTATGTAGCCCGGCCACCACCCTTGCTGATCGATTTGCTGATTATTTGCGATGTGGTTTCCGGTGCCAGATGGATCATCTTGGCTCCGGTATCTTGGTGTTGGCCTTCCCCTCCCCAAGCAATGGAAAGCACTTCCCCGTGAGCTTTTCTTCCGGCCAAAATACAGGAGGGATACTTCATCGTCAGTTTGGATCCCAAATTTCCGTCGATCCATCGCATGGTCCCGTTCTCCATCACCTTGGCTCTTTTGGTCACCAAATTATATATATTCTTGAACCAGTTCTGGACCGTGGAATACTGTACCTTCGCACCTTTATTCACCATTATCTCCACCACCGCCGCGTGTAGCGAAGCCGAGGAAAATGATGGAGCGGAACAACCCTCGATATAGTGAAGTTTACTGCCTTCTTCGGCTACGATCAAAGTTCTCTCAAATTGTCCGGCGTTTTCCGAATTGATCCGGAAATATGCCTGTAAGGGCAGACCCACATCCACATTTTTTGGGACATAGACAAAGGATCCCCCGCTCCAAACGGCGGTATTCAAAGCGGCGAGCTTGTTATCACCCATCGGTACGATTTTGCCGAAATACCGCTTAACTATCTCCGGATATTGTTTTAGGCCATCATCCATCGATAAGAAAATTACTCCTTTTTTTGATAGCGCCTTTTTGAGCGATCCATAAACCACTTCGGAGTCATACTGGCCTTTAACCCCGGCGAGCATCTCACGCTCCGCTTCCGGCACACCTATTTTTTCAAAAGTTCTCTTGACCGAATCCGGAACGTCCTTCCAGGACTTTGCCTGTTCCATCTTTGGTCTCAGATAATAACGGATATTGTCAAAATCAATGGGGGAAAGATCACCACCCCACTTGGGTGTCGGCATCTTTTCATATATCTTCAGTGATTTCAGGCGGATCTCCAGCATCCACTCCGGCTCGGACTTCATCGCCGAAATTTTCCGTACCAGTTCCTCCGTCAAGCCCTTTTCCGCCCTGAAAGAATACTCGATATCGTCTTGATGACCTAGGGTATAGGTCGAGTCGTTATTCATATGCCTTATAGCCCTGTTCTTCCAATGTTTCCACGATCTCTTTTCCACCCCGATCGACTACTTCCCCGTTTTTCAGTACCACTACCCTGTCCGGCACCAGATACTTCAATAGTCTTTGGTAGTGAGTGATCACCAGCACACCCATCCCCGACTCTTTGACCATTTCTTTTACGTTATTAGCGATCAACGCCAAAGCATCAATATCCAAACCCGAATCGACTTCGTCCAGAATCAGTAGTTTTGGTTCCAGGATTCTCATCTGGAGGATCTCCAACTTCTTTTTTTCACCCCCGCTGAATCCTTCATTCAGACTCCGGTTCAGTAAGGCGGGTTCGATATGTAATTTCTCTCCCTCGGCCGCGATCCGGTTTTTTAGATCCAGCGCGCTCACGGTCAATCCCCGTCCGCGTAGCGACGCCAAAAGCATTTCTCTCACCGTCACTCCCGAAATGGCTACCGGATACTGGAAAGACATCATAATCCCGAGCTTCGCTCTTTCCTCCGGCTTCAGCTCAATTAAATTTTTTCCTTCAAATATCATCTCACCCGCTTCGATCAAATATTTGGGGTTGCCGATCACGGCGTTGGCCAGGCTCGACTTTCCCGATCCATTCGGACCCATGAGCGCCACCACCTCACCCTGTTTGACCGTGATATCCACCCCCCTCAGGATCTCTTTATTTTCCACTTCTACCTTCAGATTTTTTACTTTTAACATTATTTTTGAAAATTGGTCATTAAATATTGACAATTATTTGACAAGGTCTTCCAACGTGTATTTCTCCAGCAGTTCTTCGATCTGAAGGGCCACCTTGTCCATGAGTGTTTGCTGGCCACAGCCTCCTTCCATCGGGCAACTTCCACAGTTTACCGGCGCCACCTCCCCCTCAATAGCTTCCAACGCTTCCCGGACTTGAATCTCTTTAGGTTCATAGTTAAGGCTAAAACCACCCCCCTTACCCTCTTTGGAGTTCAAAATCCCGGCCTCAACGAGAGACCCGGCAATTTTGGCCATAAAAGCCCTGGGCATGCCCATGCGTGAAAGATCGGCTAGTGATACCCGTCCGCCCCGGCCTTTTTGAGCCAGAACCGACAGGAGCGCCATACCATAATCAGCCTTCTTGGTCAGGGTAAACATATACTTGGACTATTATACTCCAAGTATCATTTCCCCGTCAATCTTTCAGGTTATTTCCGGTTTGTTCGGCTTCACCCAAGCTACAAACGCAAAGCTCCCATCTCCAATGTCTTCTTTCGTCATCACAAGCATATCATCAATATATCTGGGTATATCCAGTTTTATTCTACCTTCAGCCGTTATCTCTTTCTCGTCATAGTCCAGTACACTTATCCATGAATCCTCATATTCTGCCACAATTTCTTTTGGCAATAGGGCTTCGATCATCTCCAAGACAGTTTGTTCGTATCTGTCCCCCAACAACTCTTTTGAAGCCCCCAAGGCATCCCGTAACTTTTCTATAATCCCTTGCACCGCTCTCCATTCTTTATCTGAGGTCTCAGTCATAGCCAAATTTTACTACAATACTCAAAGCGCCACCTTCTCTATCAGCTTACATTTCGCCGGATCCATTGTTTTGCTCGTGTTCAGATAAATATCAATATCTTTGGCTTCATATTCCCCAAACTGAAAATTTCTCATGTTCCAGAGGGTCTCAAAGAACTTATCCCCAGGCAATGATTTGAACCGTATAAAGTTGAACCACGCCAGTCTCTCATAAATGTTCGAATACTTAGTATAGTCATCCCCGCTCACCCCCAGATCGGCACGTACCTTATCTCTCAAGACATTCAGTTCAAAATCCGGTTCGGAAATAATTGATAGACTCTGATTATTATTCGCAAGATACCCAACCTTAAAAACAAATTTTCCCCCGAGCATATTTTTTCTCACCGTCTCGACCAGTTTATCCGGATCCATATTTTTATCAATCCTCCCCAAAAGCGTCATGTGTAATCTTTCAAATGGATAAACATATATACCTGTCTCGACTTTTTCAAACTCATAGACCAGCTTTTCATAGAGTCTTCTCCATTCCGGTTTGTTCAACACAAAATTTATGGTGTAGTTCTCATCCAGATGATCATCCCAAAGCTTAATAGTGTCTCTGTTTAGTGCCCTTAACTGATCATCAATAAATTCTTTCTCTTCAACTTTAAGCATAAACACAGTATCCCAAAAACACGGAGCTAAAACAATCCCATCTGAGTCTCTGTTGGCGTAATATCTTTAATCTCTACCGGATAAGAAAAGTCCACTTCGATTTCCCTGAGTTCGTTCCATTTATCTTTAAACTTAAGCTTTTTGTTTTTCATTCCGTAGTCATAGACACCTTTTGTCACTTCCACATCCATCTCACAGTATCTTTTCAAATTAGCAAGACTCTCGATGTCTCCTTTTGCCCACCACATCACCGCCTCTGCTCCTCCGGCGATCTTTCCCTTTCCCAAAGTTTCTTTCGCCACACTATCAAGCTTCACCCGATGGCCGAAAGAAAGTTTGATCACGTCCAAAACGTCAAAGTGTTTCAGTTTGGTAAAGTCACCTTTTGCGTAGATGCTGTTCATTGCCGGGTTGTCGAAACCAAATGAGTTATATCCAATTATCCTGTCGGCTTCTTCGAACCACATCCACATCTCATCAAAAAATCGATTATTCCCAGCCAATTTAGGAGCCGCGTCCGGAGTCCAAAAGCTTCTCATCTCTCCCGTGACTTCATTCAGATCCTTGTCCAGCTCTCTTCTGTAGGCTGACACTACCGAAATTCCCAGATCTTCCGGGTTTCTTAGATCCGAATCGTTAAAAAAATTCTTAGTCTCTATATCGTAAATAACCTCCACTCTATTCCCGTTGGTTGTCATAGGTAAAATATTTTACCTCTTCTTACCCTCCCATGACAGCATCAAGTCTTTCAGGAATTTTCCAAAGAAGAAAACCACGAGACCCATGCCTACTATCGGCAAGTAATACTCCCAAACACCGGCAGCCGGTAGCTCACTTGGTGTCGGACTTGGAGTAGCCGTTGGAACAGCCGCCGGCGTAGCGTTAAAACTTATCGTAAAGGTGATGGATTGTTGACCTGAAGCAATTACCACCAAACTATCACCAAGATCCAATACTCCCGGTGTAAATTGCCAAATTCCACTTGGGCTGGCGGCGGTTGTCGCATCGATGGACGACTTTATCTTTATATAAACCGGCGCGGAAGGTGAGGCCATACCCTCAAAGGTAGGAATCCCTCCGAGATAAATAATGTTTGTGTAATCTACTCCCACGGTAGATAAAACTCCAACCCTGGTCAAGCTTAGATCTTGTGCGAACACGGTTCCTACCGAAAAAAACATCAACAGTCCCCAAATAATATATAAATACTTTTTCATTACAGCTTTAACTCGATTTCTTGATTTACTATCGGTAATACTACTTTAACATCCGGAAGCTCCTGGTGGATCTTCTCATTTAATACCAGCCTGGGTAACTCTTCTCCGTGGATCAGGGCTATCTCCTCCAACCCGTTAATTTTCTTTAACCACGAGAGCACCTGTTCTTGATCCGCATGAGCGCTCATCGTCTTTATCTCCAATACCTCCGCATTGATAGTTACCGTATTCCCCCAAATATTTACGCTCCTGTTTCCGTCCAGGATCTCTCTTCCCAGTGTTCCCTCCGCTTGGTATCCTACGAAGACCAACTGAGTATTGGAGTCTCCTAAGTGGTTTACGGCGTGATGAATCACTCTTCCCCCACTCATCATGCCACTGCCGGCCACGATCACCTTTACCCCATCATAGTTTTTTATTTGTTTACTTTTTTCAATGGTGTCACAGATCATCAGTCCCGGGAAATCAAACGGGTCGTCGGTTTTTACTTGATCTTTAAGCCTCTTACTGAATAGTCCCGGAAAATCTTTGAAGATCATCGTCGCCTTAATGGCCATCGGGCTATCCAGAAAGACCGGTGTCTTGTCGTCCATTTTCCCTTCTTTCTTTAGTTGATCAAAAACATACAAGAGTTCTTGGGCTCTCTCGATCGAAAAAGAAGGGATCAAAACAGTTCCTTTGTTTTTTTCGGCCTTTTTAACAATTCTTTCCAGCTCTTCCGACTCTTCCCTCGGTCCGTGTATCTCATCTCCGTAAGTAGATCCCACTACCGCCATATTTGCCTTTGTCACAAAGTGGGTAGGTAAAAGCAGCGGCTCGGGAGTATTCCCCAAGTCCCCGCTAAAGACGATACCCTTACCCGAAGACCGCTCTTCCACCAGAACACTCGCCGATCCCAAAATATGTCCGGCGTCAACAAAGGTGATCGTAAAATCCCCAACGTCAAACGGGTTGTCATATTTTATTAGTGACACCTGTTTCAGGATGACCTCCACATCATCATCCGTATACAATACCGACTTAGCTTCCGACTCCTTAGCGATCTTTGCCGCATCATACAGAACCAGTTCGACCAACGCCTTCGTCGCCTCCGTCATGAATATCGGACCCTTAAAGCCATATTGGGCGAGAAGTGGCAGTCGCCCGCAATGATCCAGATGGGCGTGGGTTAGTACTACCGCGGATAATTTTTCAAAATCAATACTCGGTTTTACCAAATTGAGACCCACCTCCTCCGGCTTTCCCTGAAACATCCCGAAGTCCACCATCAAACCGGTATTCTCACCGGTCAGAAAAAAGTTCGATCCTGTAACCGTCTTTGCCGCCCCCAAAAATTTCAATTTCATCTATTTCAGTTTATCAGATAGCTTTAATTTATATTCAAAACATGGTGCAGAGGTCTAGCCAACAAACCGCACGGACTATGTACATGTTGAGAAAGTATTCTTTCGAAATCCCAGGTATGCACCGCGGGACGAGCCGGAGGAAATCCCGCCAACGGCGGGACG
>CAZGSP010000009.1:0-6116 GCA_964528565.1 uncultured Pseudomonadales bacterium
TGCCGGGACCGGAGGCTTGGTTTGCTCTGCCGCCAGTACCGGCTTGGCCTCGACTCTCCCCGAAGCTATATTGGTGACCGAGACCTGAGGCGTGCCGAACATCTGGACCACGATCGTGGTTTCGACGCCGTTGATATAGCCATCCATCACGGCCACGCCTATATCCTTGTAGCGACCATCCAGGAGGTTTTGGCGGTGAGTGGGAGAGGCCATCCAGGCCTTGACGATGTCGGTTGGATTACCGAAGTCCCGGGCAAGGTTTTCACCCGCATGCTGGTATTTGTAACCGGAACTCGTGATAAAAGACCATGGCTCGGTGCCCGTGGGCGAAACGTGAGCCCAGTAACCCTTAGCGAACATATCCGCGGCTTTGGCCAGGGCGGCCTGGCTTAGTTCCGAGTTTTGGTTGACTATCTCCAAGCCGGCACCGAGACGCTCGCTGTTTGTGAGCTCGATGACCTTGGCGGGATCGATCTGGGAAGCGTAGCCGAGGACGCCGGGCAGAAGCCCAACAGTAATATCGACGATAGAGCGCCCCATGATAAAAAGACCGATCAGAATGACGATGGATCTGGGCCAGAGGATCTTGGCTTTGTGGTTGTTGTGGGGGTGGGGAAAGAATAAAGTGAGGGCAGGATGCGCCATAACTTAATCCATTATGTCACACACTTTTTGAGATTTAAACTAGGCGTCTTTGATACGAGTCATAACTCCATCAATTCTTTGGTAAACCCTGTCTTTGTTTCTTTTCATCTTCCTAAGAATCTCGGATTCCAAATCGATTTTCAACATTTCCGACAAGGCAAGAAGATATATCGCAACATCGGCCAATTCCTCACCAACGTCTTGTTTCTTATAATAAGCTCGACATGCCTCAGATAGTTCTTCGTGAGTGAGACAAAATTCCTTGAATATATCGGTCGTGTTAAAACCTTTTTCAAGTTTGTTTTGCCAAATGTCTTTCTGAGCTTGAAGAAGATCGATCATGTTGTCAATAAAATTAATATTCCGGTTGAGTTAATTGTCGGGTGGCTTGAATGATCAAGCGCTTGAGTGAAGTACCCGGCGGCCAACAGGTCATAAGGGTCAGCGTTTCTTCTTTTGTCGGCTCCAAAGTAAGATACTCAATATTGTCGGCGTTCACGACACCTTTTGCGATAACCGAGTATTCGTATTCTTTGTCTTCGTAAAATAGCTTGATGCTATCGTCTTTTTCGAGCTTGGTGAGAAGATAAAAAATCGAATTATATTTGGTGGCATTGAGAAAATCGACCGAGGAGTGAGAAAAGATAAATATATTTCCCGGTTGGCCCGGCAAAGCGGAGCCTTTGGCGTGAGCCACTCCCCCGGTCAGGGCCAACTGATACTCGGCGGAATTAAAAGGGTCGACATTCTTGATTACTTTGGCATTGGCTTGGATCCTGGGGATCATGATGCCAAAATCGGTATCGACGGGGAGAACTTGTTTTATCTCCTGAGGGCTGTCGTATTTGTTCGTCCGGAAATTAATTTCCTGCCGGATGATGGGGATGAACGTTCCGCCAAAAATAACGAAGGCAAAAATAATTAAACCGATACCGAGAAGATATTTCATCTACTCTATCTTACTTTGATTTTTTCTTTTTGAGAAAGCGGGAGAGAAAAAATATAGCAAATAGACCGGCGAGCGCCAGGAGCCATTTATTAAGTTCTTTCTTGTTGTCGGTTTCGGTTCCCAGAACGGAAGGAGTGACGGTAATATCCGTGACCGGGAGCTCCGAACCGGTTTCATCCGTGCCGGCCCCGGTGACGTCGATGATCTGGGTCGAGGCCCCACTAAGAGCGATGGCTCCGGTGCCCGACTGCCCTGTAGTACCGGTCGTGGTGGTCGTGACCGTGGTAGTTGTGGTGAAGCTGTCTCCGATGGTGCCGGAGGCGTTGTCGGAGCTATCTACGGCCCTAATGACGTAGTAATAGTCTTTGCCACAAACCGGGACACTATTGGTGATGGAGCCTTCCTGGTCCGGGCCGATATTTTGCTGGGTTAGAACGGAGCCACTGCCGACGGAGATATTGAAGTTGTCCGATCTGAAAAGCTGGACTTTGACAGTTTTGCCATCATTGGCCGTCTTGAACTTGATCTTGTAGTCACAACTATTGAGACGCTCTTTGGAGTAGGAAACGGGAGTACTCGGGCCTGAGGTGTTGAAGTCATAATTAACAATGACGCTTGTTAGCTGTTCGAATGACGGTTCGGTAACCGAGGCGGTGGTTTTGAAAGAGTAAACTCCATCCGAATTCAAAATACTATTATTGACTGAACAAGAATATACGTTTCCACCCGGAATCAAAATTTGATCCGTATCAAACTGAACAAAATCGCTGTCAGACGGACTCTTCTTGTAACATTTAACGGTAATGTTTCTGGTCGCGTTCGGCCTGTCCAAGGATGTTCCGGTCAAATTGAAGTTATTAATTCTTGATGGTGATTTTGGCTGATCAATTGTTAGTGAAAAACTGGCTGCGGAAACAACGTTTGGAAAAATACAGACCGCTAGAGCAGAGAGTAAGAATAGTTTTAGTTTCATTTTGCTTTGGATGAACTTACTAATTTGAGACCGAAGTAGAGAGAAAGTACGGCGATCAAGAGCCACATTTCATTGGCGCCGGTGGCCGGGAGATCGGTAGAAGCACCAAGTACCTGGCCTTCGACTTTTTTCTCCACATTGTAGTCTCCGGAATCGGTCTGATCTTTAACGATGTTCACCGATGTTCCCACGTAATTAATGTCGATGTAACCTTCGGTTTGGGCTAAAGCAAGGACTTCTTCGTCGGCCAAGGAAGTTCCCATGGCAAAGGCAAGATCCTTATAGGTACCAGGACGTTTGTCGGCCGAAATATCAGCAGTGTATAGAAGTTCGATTTCGTCACCAACCTTGACGTCACCAATATTCCATATTCCCGGAGAATTATATGTGGGCTCGGAAATTGGAATGATTAGACCGTTGATCTTTACCTGATAAGAACCGATTCGATAAACAATATCTTTGGGTAGGAGATCGGTCACGACAAGATCATTGATGTCTGAATTGATTACTCTAAGGAATATTCTGTAGACAACTGATTCTCCCGGAGTTTTGTCGGTAACAGCGTTATTGGATTTGCTAATCTGAAGCTCAGGATTCGTATAGTTTCCGATGTAGCAGACGATTTCGTCTCCCGCGCCTACTCTCAAATCAAGACTATTTTCACTACTTTCGGCTTCCTCATTCGGACAATAAATCCTTGATTGGAACCATCCATCTTTGATCGTCTCGGAGAGATTGTAGGATCCCGGCATTATGTTTTCAAAAGTGGTGGAGCCGTCGGTTCCGGTAGTTTGAGCAGACGTGGTGCCTTCGACCTGACCTAATTTGATTTCCCAACCGGAAAGTAATTTTTCGGAGCCTTCGTCTCCTCCGTCAAAATATCCATCTTGATTATCATCTTGGAATTTGTAGACGGTAAGTCTCGCCAGTTCCACATTGCCAAAGTTGTATTCCGGTCCATACGTTGCGTTTCGAGTAAACTCAAAATCATTTGAATTTCCGTAAGGTAGAGACATCATGTGGCAGGAGGCGGGGAAGGTTTGAGACCAGCCCGTTTGGGGAACTTCGCAAACTTTGTAGCGACCCGGGAATAAATGTTCGAACCAATACCAACCGTAGTGGGCTTCTCCATCATCGGTGACCATTGTTTTTATCGGAGTAGTGTTGAACCCTCTGAGTTCAGCGTTCCAATCGTAGAGATTAATGGTCCAGCCGGGAAGCAGGTTTTCATCATCCAATTCACCATTCATATTGTTGTCGCTCCATTTATACCCATGAATCGTACCATTCGGGGTGTTGTAGAAAGTGCAAGTGGTTGTTTCTCCATTACTCACAGTGACACCTTCCATACCATCTATTTGGTCAAATGTTCCGTTTCCGGTTCCACAAGTCGCTGAAAAAAGGTCATAACCGGATTGTGTCGTTTCGATTATCGAATACTGACCTGTTTTAAGATTTGAATAGGTTGCGGATCCGAGAGTGCTGGTATATTGAGCAGCAGCATCGGTTGTGTCCGTACCCGTGCCGCCGACATCGAATTGCCAGTTTCCTCCGGCCGATTGATCTCCCGGGGTAGAAAGATCGCCATCAATGTCGATCACTTTATTTACAACGATAGTACCGGTGTCTCTCGTGTTGGTGATAGTGCAGATGATATCCTCGTCCTCATCTAAAGTGACTGTGCCACCCAATACCGCCGGGCATTTGGCATCTCCAGTGATCGAGGTGAAGCTATACCCCGGGGGGCCATCTTCATCAAGAGAATATGGTTTGTTTGCGTCGACAAGCAATTTCTGACCTGAAGAGACAGGATTACCGCCGATATAGAGTGAGAAATCAGATATAGCGGCAGAGCCACCAAGAACAACTTTATTTAGAGTAATTGATGGCGAGACATCGTCGTTGATGATGGTGCATGTAATATCATCACCCTCGTCCAAGGTTGCAGTGCCACCCAATACCGCCGGGCATTTGGCATCACCGGTTATCGAGTCGAAGGCATATCCATCCAATTGAGTTTCACTGATCGTATATGGAGTGTTGGCTAGGTAAGTATTCTTTGATCCGGAAAGTACGGAGGTTCCACCAACTGTAAGTTGGAAATCATCCGGCAGGGCGTTGCCGCCGTTATCATTGGTAGGATCTTTAACCAACGTAAGTTTCGGAGCAATATCGTCGTTTGTGATGGTACACGTTTTAGTTTCGCCGAATGAAATCGTTCCTCGGCAGTCTGTACTGAGAGACTTTTCGTATCCGGGGAAGTAGTCTTCATCGACAGAATATGAACCGGCATCGAGAGTGATGGTGGTACCGGTTTCTTCACCGGGGAATGAAGGATCACTTACGTTCGTACCGGTCACATTCATGGTGAAGTTGCCCGCGACTGCATTTCCGCCGTTGTCATCAACAACATGTTTGATCACGGTCAAAGTGGCGGAGTCTTGTTTGTTGGTTATATAAACATCGTGTGTACCACCACTGGTAACAGTGACGGATCCACCCCCCGAAGTACTAACCCAGGAATATCCTGAAGGCGGGGTTCCTTCGGAAATGGTATAAGTGTCGGGAAACAGATTGTCATAGGTGGCAGTGGTGTTTTCGGAAATAGTTTTTGAGTTGGTGCCGTCTAAGTATGCAGTGAAAGCAGTGTTGTCGGCCGGGTCAGAGATTCCATCGGTCCCCAAGACGTTCTTGTGAACTACGATCTTGGCCTTTTGGAAGTTACCGAAATTATTATTTACAGAAGTTTGACCGGCGTTTAAAACAATTTCGTGGCAATATCCGTTATTGTTGAATGTACCTGAGCTTGGATATGTTTGAGCCCAATTAGCTTGAATATCTTCACAAACGAAGTAAGTGCCGGGAAGTAAATTTCCAAAGTTGTATTTTCCAAGAACTAAGTTACCGGCGCCAGTGATCTTGGTAGCTTTTTGACTAAGGGAACTATCGTATAGGCGAATATTCCAACCGTCGAGGTAAATATCATCGGTTTCCTTAATACCGTTGCCGTTAATATCATTGAATTTATAACCAGAAATTGCACCATACTTAGTGTTGGTAAAGGTACAGGTAATGCTTTCATCGGGATTGTTGATAGTAAGAGAGGCGGTTCTGGTTGTGAGATTAACGGTTGCATCACTATCTCCGGTACAAATTAGATCGGTCAGTTTCCATCCAGCTTTTGTACTCTCGGTAATAGTGTAGGTATTGGAGCCTAAATTCGTAAAAGTTTTGGTATTGCTGAGTAGAGCATTGGTATCATCATCAAGTGAAAAGCCGCCTAATTGAGGTGAGGTAAAAGCAAAATCAGCTGTAGAGTTGGGTACCGCGTCTTTGACAATAGTGATCGAACCTCTCATCTGATTGCCGAAGTTTGCGTTGTAATGAGTACTGGAGGATGACACGGTGATCGACTGACAGTTTGAATCTGTGGGATAGGTTCTTCCCCAACCTGCTTTTTCTACCTCACAAACCGAGTATGTTCCGGGTCCAAGATTGGATAAAGAATAACCGGATGCATCCGTAATTGTAAAAGTCTCACCTTCGTCC
>CAZGSP010000010.1:0-8083 GCA_964528565.1 uncultured Pseudomonadales bacterium
CCAACGTCAGCTGCCTTGGTGAAGATCCCACCACCAACGCGCATGAAGAGGGCTAATAGAGCGGCCCCAAATCCATAACCGACCAGAACTTCGGTGGCATGTTTGGCGACAACGTCGGCACCCTGGGGGATAAAGGAAAAATATGACCACATATAAATGAGGGAAACTCCGAGCAAGCCCAAACCGACCACCAGCATACCATTGACGGTACCGGCGCTGAACGATGTATTCAAGGCAGGATTCAAGCCCTTGGTGGCGTTGTTGGCCGTTCGAACGTTCGCTTCCACCGCAATTAACATACCGAAGTAGCCGATGATGGCGCTAAAACCGGCACCAAGCAAGAAGGTGACGGCGATACCGACTCCAAGAGTCAGACCAATAAGCACTGCCAAAACTCCCATGATCGGGAAGACAACCTTGAACTGACGGGAAAGGTACGACATGGCTCCATCCTTAACCGCTTTGGCAATTTGCTGTAACTTGGCTCCACCTTTGTCTTCTTTGAGAATTTTCCGGCTCAAAAAATAGCCGTATATCAGGGCGGTTATCGAGACTACAGGGGCGGTGAATAAAGCGATCAGTTGTATATCCATTTTTTATATTTTTAATTGTTTTTCTAGGCGTAATTATATATCAAGAGTAGCCTTTGTGGCATGGGTTTGAATAAATTTTTTGCGGGGGGCAACTTCTTGTCCCATAAGTGTCGTGAAGACTTCATCGGCGTGAGCGGCATCCTGGATGGTGATCCGTTTTAGGGTTCTGGTAGCCGGGTTCATGGTGGTTTCCCAAAGTTGCTCGGGATTCATTTCTCCCAAACCTTTGTAACGTTGGGTACCGGATTTTTTTTGATCGGCCGGAGAGAGGGTGGCCATATATTTTTCCTTTTCGTCATCGGAATAGACATATTTATTGACCGTGCCGGTGCTGACTTTGTAGAGAGGCGGGATGGCGAGGTAGACGTATCCTTTGTCAAAAACCTGAGTCGTGTGCCGGAAAAATAAAGTCAGCAGAAGGGTAGCGATGTGAGCACCGTCCACGTCGGCATCGGTCATGATGATAATGCGGTGATAACGAAGCTTTTCAATATCCAGGGTATCCCCTATTCCCATTCCCAAAGCGATGATCAGGTCCTTGATACTTTCGGACTCGATCACTTTATCGAGACGGGCTCTTTCGGTATTGAGGATCTTACCTCTCAGTGGAAGAATCGCCTGGTGTTTGCGGTCTCTCCCCTGTTTGGCGGAACCGCCGGCGGAGTCTCCCTCGACGATGAAAAGTTCGGACATGGCCGGATCTTTTTCCTGACAGTCGGCGAGTTTACCGGGTAAGGTCATACCCTCCAAAGCACCTTTTCTCACTACCGCTTCTCTCGCGGCTCTGGCGGCCATACGGGCTTTGGCGGCGAGAAATACCTTACCAATAATGATTTGAGCCGTTTGAGGATGCTCTTCGAGATATTCCTCCAAACCCTTTTTGACTATCTGATAAACGGCCGATTGGACTTCGGCGTTATTGACCTTTGTCTTGGTTTGGGACTCAAATTGGATCTCCGAAGAGCTCATCTTGATCCAGACGACGCCCGTGAGTCCCTCTTTTAGATCATCGGGGGTTAATTCCACGTCTTTGTTCTTACCCTTTTTGTCTTTCTCCTGATCGGTCCCGGCGGTAATGTAATTTTTGAGTACTTTGGAAAGAGCCGTTTTAAAACCGGTTAGGTGAGTACCACCGTCATACGTATTAATGGTATTGGCAAAAGACTCAAGGTTGTCGTTGTAAGTGTCGGTGTACTGCATGACCACTTCTACCCCGATCGGAATGTTGGCTTCGGTAGTGGTATCGGAAACGTAGATGGGTTCATGAAGCGATTTTTTGTGTCGGTTCATGTGAGACAGAAGCGACCTTATTCCGGACTCAAAATAAAAATTGGCTTCCTTTTCGGTTCTTTCATCCAGTAGATGGATGTAAACCCCGGCGACGAGATAAGCTCGTTCCTGGAGCTTGGCTTTGATATTGGCGTAGTTAAAATCGGTGGTAATTTTGAAAATGGAGGAGTCGGGCCAAAAGCGGGTGAAGGTTCCCGAATTTGCTTTCAGAAGATGCCGATGATATTCCGGAAGGATTTCCCCGGTTTTTTCCGAAGAGATCTCTTTGACGGGAAAGTCCGGATTACCGGTTTTGTAGGTTTGAATAAAGAACTTGGGTGAGTGACTGACGACCACTTCCATTTTGGAGGACAAGGCGTTGACCGCGGAAGCTCCCACTCCGTGGAGACCTCCGGAAGCCTTGTAGGCCGTTTCGGAAAACTTACCTCCGGCGTGAAGCTTGGTCATGGCTACTTCCAAGGCGGACACTCCACTGGGATGCATATCGGTAGGCACTCCCCTACCATCGTCCGAGACGGAAACGGAGCCGTCCTTGTGCAAACAGACAAAAATATTTTTGGCGTAGCCCCCGATGGCTTCATCAAGAGAGTTGTCGACGATTTCGATGAGGAGATGATGAAGTCCTTTTTCGTCGGTACTTCCGATGTACATACCCGGACGTTTACGGACGGGCTCCAGTCCTTCCAGGACGGTAATATCTTTGGCTGTGTATGATTGTTCGGGCATGTTATGTATAAATTTTACATGGTAAATTGAGGCAACGCGGGTTCATTTTAACCCATGGATTAGAATATGTATATGTTACCAAAAATAGCCGTGGGTGTCTTTACCGACAAAAAGGAACTGCTCAGAAACTTATTACTCGAGGAAAATTCGGTGATGAGTTTTGAAGGAGAAAGCGCCAAGGTGGACGAACTGCGTTCCTGGATCTATTCCGGAATGAACATCATGGCGGTAAGCCCCAAGTATTCAATGATAATTTGGGATGCAGACAAAATGAGTTCGGACTGTCAAGCCGTTCTTCTGAAGCCCATGGAAGAGTTGGGTGATAGGATGGGACTTATCCTGGTAGCGGAGAACGAGAACCAGCTTTTACCGACTATTTTGTCGAGAGGGGTGGTGGAGTACGTAAAAAATGATTCTCAGGTGTCCGCGGGGAGCTGGGATGAGATCAGGAAGTGCTGGAGCAGCGGTCCGGCGGCCTGTATTGCGTTTGTAGACGGGATGGAAAAAGAAAAGGCCGTGATGGTAATGGAGGAAATCATCTTGAAGCTCCGGGATAGTTTTGCTACGGAGATCACCGATAAACGACTATCCATTTTGGATTTGGCCATTACTTGTTTGTCCGAGCTAAAACAAACCAGCGTTAATTACAAATTATCAATGGATAATTTTTTGATTAGTTCGTGGCGGATCATAAAGACCACAGGGTGACGGTAGGAGGATAAATTTGCTATATTTATTGTATGGATTATCAAGATAAGGCGTTGCTGGATTTTTTGTTGTCGTCGGGAAGGTTGGACGCCGAAAAGGCCGAGGCTTTGAAAGTAGAGGCCATAACCACCGGAAAGAGCTTGGCAGACTTGTTATTGGAGCGAAGGATTATCAGCGAAACCGATCTGTCTCAAGCCAGAGCAAAAGTTCTTAATATTCCCTATTTTGCCGAAAACAAGATTTCCGTCAGCCCCGATCTTCTGAGCTTAGTTTCGGTTGATCTCGCGAAAAGTTATCAAGTAATTCCGTTTGAGCTGGACAAAGCTGAAGGTGTGCTTAGTATGGTCATGGTCAAACCGGAAGACTTGACTACGGTAGACTTTTTTCAAAAAAGAACCGGTTACAAAATTAAGTCCTACCTGACATCCAAAGAAAACTTCGACAACCTGATAAGTCATGTTTACAGTCAGAGCTTGTCCGGCGAGATCTCCGGCGTTCTGAAAAGAGGCAAAGAGCAAACCGAAGAGTCGGGAGTTAGATTGGTGACGGCCGACACCATCTCTCAAATAATTAAAGAGCCAAAGATAGTCGAGATCGTCCGGAAAGTTTTGGAGCACGCCATCCGTCTCAGGGCTTCCGATATCCACATCGAACCGCAAGAAAATATAACCCGCATCAGATACAGGATCGATGGTATTTTGGAGGAAAAATTAACCTTGGATAAGGATTATCATGCCGCCTTGGTATCCCGCATCAAAATCTTAAGCGGCATGAAGATCGACGAAAAACGGATCCCCCAGGATGGGCGTTTTAATTTTAGTTCCGAGTACGGCGAGGTGGACCTGCGTATTTCTTCCTTGCCTACCGTGAACGGGGAAAAGATCGTGATGCGTCTTCTAAAGAAGTCGGAAAAGGTGCCGACTCTGTCGGAGCTTGGTATCCGGGCAAAGGCGCTCGCTACTCTTGAAGAAGCGATTCATATCCCGCATGGGATCATATTGGCCACCGGTCCGACAGGATCCGGTAAAACAACGACCCTTTACTCTCTTCTCACCATGATCAATAGTCCGAAAGTTAATATCATCACCCTTGAGGACCCGGTAGAGTATCAAATGAATGGAGTCAACCAGGTCCAGGTGAACCCGCAAGCCGGTCTGACTTTCGCCTCAGGACTCCGCTCATTTCTCCGTCAGGATCCGAACATTATTATGGTGGGTGAAATCCGTGACGAAGAAACGACTCAGCTCGCGATTCAGGCGTCTCTTACAGGGCACTTGGTTTTTTCAACCGTTCACACCAACTCTTCTTCCGGTGCTCTCCCCCGTCTTTTGGATATGGGCGCCGAGCCCTTTCTCCTGGCGTCTTCCATGACGGCGGCCATCGGTCAGCGGGTACTCCGGAAAATCTGTGATAACTGTAAGTCGGCCTATGTGCCCGAACAGACGGTGGTAGACGATGTCCAACAAGTTTTGGGTAAGATGCTTGACGGATGGCTTAAGTCCAACCCGGAAAAAGCGGCTCAGGCAAGTAAGAACAACACCCCGTTTATGCTATACAAAGGTGCCGGCTGTGAAAAATGCGGGAACTCGGGATATTTTGGACGGATCGGTATCTACGAAGTCCTGAGAGTTACCGAAAAAATTGCCAGGCTGATCCTGGAAAGAGCCGACGCGGCCACGATAGAGAAACAAGCGATGGAGGATGGCATGATCATCATGAAACAGGATGGTTATTTGAAAGTACTGGAAGGAATTTCCACCCTTGAGGAAGTTATCAGAGTAGCCCAAGTCTAATGGAAAAAGCAGCCGAACTAATGCAGAAATTACTTTTGGCCGGAGCCGAAATGGGCGCCTCGGATATCCATCTGGTGGCCAATAACTATCCAATAATTCGGATACTCGGGAAACTCGAACCTTACAAAGCGGAAGGAATAATCGACGCGGAGTTGCTGATGGCCATGATCGGTAGTGTAATGAACCAAAACCAAAAAGAACTGTTTTTGAAAGAACTAGATTTTGATTTTTCGATCAGTGTACCCGGAAGGGTTAGATACAGAGCGAACGCCTATTTTCAAAAAGGTACCCCGGCACTCTCTCTCCGCTTTATTCCCGAAAAAGTGCCGACGATAAGCGAGCTGGGACTGCCGGAGATCTGCCACTCCTTTGCCAAACTGAAGCAGGGATTTATCCTGGTTACCGGCCCGACGGGAGCGGGAAAATCAACTACGTTGGCCGCTATTATTGATGAAATCAATGAAAACCGCTTCGATCACATTGTCACCATTGAGGACCCTATCGAGTTTGTACATGAGAATAAGAAGTCGTTTATTAGTCAGCGAGAACTGGGTGGAGACACCAAGAGCTGGGGAAACGCCCTTAAGTCGGTACTGCGTGAAGACCCCAATGTAGTTTATATCGGAGAAATGCGTGACCCGGAGACTATGCAGGCGGCGATGACCGTAGCCGAAACGGGACATCTGGTGTTTGCGACTCTGCACACCAACACAGCGGCACAATCGGTGGAAAGAATTGTGGATAGTTTTCCCGAGGAGCAACAAGCTCAAGTGGTGTTACAGCTTTCCATGGTTCTCGAGGCCGTGCTTTCTCAGCGTCTGCTACCCACGATCGGTGGTAAACGAGTGGTAGCAACCGAAATCATGGTAGTCACTCCGGCGGTCCGAAATAATATCCGTGAGGGAAAAACTTTCCAGATAGACAACGTGATCCAAACGAGCGGAAACCTGGGTATGAGTCTCATGGAAAATAGTTTGGCCGATTTGGTTAACCGAAACGTGATCGATAAAAGTACTGCCCTGGAGTTTGCCATCAGGCCCTCACTCTTAGATAAGATGCTGGGAGGAAGATAAAATGAAAACCTTTCAATACAAAGTGACCGATAGAGAAGGAAACCCTTCCAGTGGGGTAATGGATGCGGTTGATGAAAAGCAGGCGGCAAATATCTTACGAAGCAAGGGACTTCTCATCACCTCTTTGTTCGAAGCGGATCAGCTAAATATCGAGGCGTTAATGGGAAGATTTTCCAAGCCAAAACCGGATGAAATAACCAATTTTACCCGTCAGATGGCCACCATGATCGGGTCCGGTTTGCCCCTGGTCGAAGCCCTAAGAATTTTAAAAAATCAGTCCGGTCCGGGTTTGAAGCCGATCATTGATAAAATTTTGACCGAAGTTGAAGGAGGGTCGACTTTGGCGGACGCGGTAGAAAGTTCCGGAGGCGGATTCTCCACCGTTTATGTTGCCATGGTGCGGGCGGGAGAGTCGGCCGGCGTACTGGATCAGGTGATGGGGAAATTGGCCGATGCCTTGGATAAACAGCGAGAGTTCCGGAGTAAAACAAAGGGAGCGATGGTTTATCCGGTGATCATTTTTGTCGCCATGATCGTCATTGCCGGGATCATGATGGTCTTTGTAGTGCCGAAATTGACCGCGATGTACAAGGATTTTGGTGCCGAGCTTCCGGGGCCGACAAAGATTTTGATGGGAGTTAGTAATTTTGCGGTGAACTACTGGTTTGTGGTCTTGGGGTTATTGATCGGCGCGTTTTTCCTTTACTCCAGCTGGTCGAAGACCGAGGTGGGGGCGCTTATTATGGAACAGTTGACTTTTAAAATTCCGATCTGGGGAAAACTAAAAAAGGATATTATCTTAACCGAGTTTGCCCGTACTATCAGTGTCTTATTGGGTGCCGGAATACCGATCTTGGATGCTTTGAATATTGTGTCAAATACTCTGGGAAGCCGGATCTATTCGGCCGGGATCAAACAAGCCGCCGTCTTTGTAGAAAAGGGTGTCGGTTTGGCCGAGTCGATTACCAGACTGGATATGTTCCCGCCTATTTTGTCTCAGATGATCTCTGTCGGAGAAGAAACGGGTAAGCTTGATTCGGTGCTTGCCAAGCTCGCAGTTTATTACGAATCGGAAAGTGAGATAAAGGTGAAAGCCCTAACTACCGCGATCGAGCCGCTTATTATGATTATTATGGGAGTGGGCGTGGGATTTCTGGTTATCGCCGTCATCATGCCTATCTATAACTTGACAAGTCAGTTTTAATGATTCATAGTTTATCCAGGTGTTAAAGAACTAAATTAGTTAATAAATAAAAAAATGAATAGAACAAACAAAGGCCGTGCCATCCGGCAGGCAGGTTTCACACTGATGGAGCTGTTAATCGTCATCGGTGTTTTGGGTATCCTGGCCGCCGGTCTTCTGGCCGCTATCGACCCATTTGAACAGCTGAAGAAAGCCCGTGACACAAACAACCGAGGCGCCACGATCGAATTACTGTCTTCGCTAACTCGTTATTACGCAAATCATGGTGCATTTCCGTGGAACATGACGGCGCCTCCGGCAGGATGTGCTTTGGCAACTTTAGGTATAGATGGAATAGGAACGAAAGCTTTGTCGGTTCAGGATGAGCTATTACAGACTTGCTTAACAAGTTCGGTTATTGCCGATGGTGAGCTGAAAAATACATTTTTAGACGGAATTGGTTCAACTCATATTTATGTCGGATCTGACCCAGACGATTTAACTGACTTGACTGTGTGTTATCAGCCTGAAGGTAAAGCCGCGAGAAACGATTCAGCGTCAAAGTATGCTGTGGGAGGAACTGCTGGTGCATATACCGTGATTGAAGATACTGCCAATCCGGCAGTATGTCCCGGATTAGGAGGAACTTGTGCACAGTGCTTTGAATAAAGGAACGTAGATTAGAAAGGGAAAACCCCCCCCCACGGCGGGGGGGGG
>CAZGSP010000011.1:0-6963 GCA_964528565.1 uncultured Pseudomonadales bacterium
GATCGAACAGGCGAAGACGAGCACGTAACGTGCACGGCTAAGCCAGGCAGTCGATCCCCCTTTGCGCATTTTTTAATGTCTTAAGGGGATCGAACTGCCGCAGGAACGACGGTTCCGAGGCTGGTTAAGGCCCCGCTATGGCGGGGACCGAAACTCGATCCCCTCTCCCGGCACTAAACAAATATCCTCCCCTTGTGGGGGGATATTTTGTTTTGACATTCAGAGGGGATCGAACAGGCGAAGACGAGCACGTAACGTGCACGGCTAAGCCAGGCAGTCGATCCCCTCTTGAGTACTTCGCCTTATTTGACTTATAACGCCCTATAACGTAGAATACGCGTAGAAAGCAAATTTGACAACACAAGGAGTTTCATATGTCCGTTCAAGAAGGTCTATTTATTGACATCCTCGACGCCATCGCGGCATTTGCCCAGGAACAAAACAAGGTGCTTCCTTCCTGGTTCGCCAACGAGGAAGACGATATTATCCATCCTGTCTGTTCCCAGGCCGAACCAACTTTGGATGGGGATTGGTGGTCAGACAAAAACACTGAACCCGTCGTGATCACTCTAATCATTGCCCCTGAGGTTAGACTCGAAGCGGAATATCATGTCCGCCTCCTTCCAAAAGATGGGCACACAGTCGTAAGAATCACCAACAGCAAGCGGTCGGCAGTCACCGAACCGGCCAAGTGGATTTCCCATGCCCTCAGCACAATTAACCACGAAGATCGGAAGGGTGTACAGGTCAAGGTCACGATCCAACCCTCCCTCGGCGGCAACACCATGTTCCGCAAAATCTCGGAAGTATCCTACAATCTTGTCGAAATTTAACTCCCCAAAAGACGCCCCCACGGGCGTCTTTTTTTTAACTAATTCACCAATACCTCCGTGTTACAGTCTGCTCCGATTTTTTTTGTATCTGTGACCTTGATCTCCGTCGTTATCTTATTTATCGATACCAGATAGCACGACTCTTTGTCCGGGTTTTCCGGCATTTTTTTTATATATTTTGGTGTCAGCTCATCAAGTTTTTTTGGATACTTTGCATTTTCTGCGTAATATAACTTGACGCCATTTAGAATAACCGTCTTGTTAATAAATGATCGTTGTAGATTTGCTTTCTCAATCTGTTTCGCCGGATCAATTGCCACAAATAACCCAATAGCCGGTATTCCCAGGAAGCATAAAAGTCCCAACACGGCCATCACGACAAAACCCCATTTTGGTTTACCGTCAATACTTACGCTTCCGCCTTTCAAATCTTTGATGTTCTTATACATGGTTACCAGTAACGAAAGCACAAATATCGATATACCAACCATAGAAATTGAACCAATGGTCGACACAACCGGATTCTTATCAATTTTCAAAACAAGAACGATCACTTCAAAGATTGCCACCAGAGATGCCAGCAAAGCTCCTAACAGTAATAGTCTTCCAAAAACTGACCAAGCGTATCCCCGAATATATTCCCGGCTAATCATCAGGGCGTTTAAACCCCGATACTCTTCTTGCACCAAGACAAACTGCGAAAAAAGGAACAGTATTGCAAAAACAATGCCGGGTATTATCAAGAGAACAAACCCCGCCGACAGAATCAGCATTTCCAATACACACAGCCACCAATAGCGGCCCACATATTGCCAGGATCTTTTATACGACTCCACCACACCCATTTTTTGGTCCGCCAAAAGATTAACTACCACCGCCATCCCACCCCATAGCTGTAACACCGTTCCAAAAACAAACGTCAGAATAAAAAGAAGTATCATCGGAATGAGGGCCAATGTGGTGAAAGGCGAATTTTTCATCGCCATAGATACTGTTCCCGTTGTTGCAAAACCAACTCCCACAGCCAACATCATAACTACAATATTAGGAATCAATAGCGCCAAAAAGACCCTCACAAACTTAGTGCCAAATAGGTAAAGTGTTTCGGTAAATAATTCGGCTACTCCAAAGTAGTGATTCGGCTCCGACGGTGGTTCGGGAAGAACGGTCCCGGAAGTTTCATCCGGCATCCCGGCCTGACTTCCTACTTTGATATACTGTTCCGGATTTGCCGTTATCATCAGTCCAGTATACCTCCACCCAACCCCATTATTTCATCCTCTCTTCTACCTTATCCCAATTGATTACTTCCCAAAAAGCCTTTACATAATCAGCTCTTTTGTTTTTGTATTTTAGGTAATAGGCGTGTTCCCAAACATCGATCGCTAAAAGCGGCTTAAATCCATCCACTAAAGGATTGTCCTGATTGGCGGTGGACAGTATTTCCAGCCCTCCTTCTTTGTTTTTGACCAACCACCCCCAACCGCTTCCAAATCTACCCAAGGAAGTGGCCTCAAAAAGCCTCATAAACTCTTCAATGCTTTCAAATGATTTTTCCAGCTCTGTTGCCAGCGCTCCGTCCAGACGTCTGGTCCCCGGCGCCGTCATCTCTTCCCAATAAAAATTGTGATTCCACACCCCACCGGCATTATTTTTTATGGTCGGCAGATCGGACGACAGCAACTCGTCCAAGGTCTTCTCTTGAAGGTGTTCGTTCTCCGTCAACGCCTTATTAAGATTATCAACGTATGTCTGGTGATGCTTATCATGATGAATCACCATGGTCTCCTTATCGATCACCGGTTCAAGAGCCTCGTAAGCAAAGCGCAACTTATCTAACAGGAACGGGTAGGTTTTATTCATATTAATTCAATCTAACATATGTGGGAATATTTACAACCGTTAACCGGTCTTCTGGTGTGTTCTTTCCACCCCGTAGAACTTCACCCGATCTCCTCTAAACTTCAAATCTATTGTCCCAAGACTTCCGTTACGGTGCTTGGCGATTGAAAGCTTCATATCCTCAAACGAACTCTCGTCATTCCGATACAAAAACATTACCACATCTGCGTCCTGTTCAATACTTCCGGACTCACGTAGATCCGCCAGTTGGGGAATTTTTTCTGTCCGACTTTCGATGCCCCGATTTAATTGTGAGAGTGCCAATACCGGTATCTTCAGTTCGCGCGCAAGATTCTTGAGTCCTTGAGAGATAGCCCCCACTTCCTGAACCCGGCTATCGTAATTTTTGTCTCCCACCACCAGTTGCAGGTAATCAACCACCAGCAGTCTCAAACCCACTTGTGAGTGCAGTTTCCGGGCTTTCGTACGCAGTTCCAAAATAGACTGACCGGGAGTGTCATCGATATACAAAGGGCAGTCCGCCAAAACCCCCATAGCCTCCGACAGTCGGGCGAAGTCATCTTCTTTGAGATTCCCCGTTTTCAGTTTCCAAGCATCAATATTGGCCTGTCCGACAAGCATACGGTCCACCATTTCGAGGTTGCTCATTTCCAGCGCAAAAAAGCCCACGGGTAGTTTACGTTCTACCGCCGCATACTGGGCAATGTTCGTGGCAAAAGAAGTTTTGCCGATACCGGGACGAGCCGCCAGGATGATCAGGTTACTGTCCTGCATGCCCGCCAACATATTATCCAAGTCCGAAAAGCCTGTCGGCACCCCGCGCAGACCATCCGGTGAGTTGTGCAAAGAGTCCAGTCTGTCAAAACTTTCCGCCAAAGCATCCTTGATCGGCACAAACGACTTTCTTACATGCGTTTGTGAAAGAGAGTAGATCGACTGCTCGGCCTTATCAAGGATTTCCCCGAGAGGTTTACTTTCGTCAAAACCCATCTCTCCCATCTGCGCCCCGGCGGATATCAGCAGTCTTTTTATGTGGCAGTCCCGGACAATTTGAGCATATTTTTGGACGTGCGACGCGACCGGAACTTCATTTGAAAGCTCGGACAAGTAGGACCTTCCCCCAACCCTATCCAGCAGTTTATTTTTCTTCAGCCAGTCGGAAACCGTCAAAACGTCAATAGGATCCCGGTTCTCGTACAGGGTCACCATCGCTTCAAAGATCTTACCGTTATTGTCGTTATAAAACATTTCCGGACGCAGGATAACCGCAATATCTACAATCGCGTCTTTATCTATCAGAACAGAACCGAGGATCGATTTTTCGGCATCGTCGGCATGAGGCGGAAGCCTAAGGTTAGCCATTCATCAATAATACTTGGGTGTCGTCGGGCAGACTACCTTCGTCTAATCTAATTTTATGAACCGATTCACCGGCCACCGGAAGCTTATTCTTTTCCATAAAATTTTCCAGTGTCGAAAGACCCTCTATTTTGGTCAGACTCGTTTTGTAGTGCATCGGTACCACGTATGAAGGCTGAACCTCTTTTACCATCTCCATTGCCCCGTCGGCATCCAGTGTATATGTTCCTCCTACCGGGACCATCAAAACATCTACCGACCCGACCTTTTCGATTTGAGATTCCGTTAATTTGTGGCATATATCACCCAGATGAAGAACGTGCAGTCCGTCCATAACGACCAGCATGACAAGATTCTTACCCCTCTCGGTACCGTTGTTCTTATCATGAAATGTCTTGATAGCCGATATCTGCACCCCGGCAATTTCATACTCCCCTTCTCTATCAATTACAAAGGTGCTGGGTCGATTGACCGGTCCCGTAATTACCTCCAAAGCACTATGATCCTCGTGAGCGTGAGAAATGGTCACCACATCGGCCACATCTTTAACCAGGGGCAGTCCTACCATGTCGCTCTTGAAAGGATCCATATATAGGACCAATCCCTCCTTACTTTTTAGCTTAAAACACGAGTGACCAAGATAAGTGATTTCCATGAGTTTAATATAGCACAAGGAGGTATATAATCTAGAAGCAATGCGCAAAGAAGTCATCCTGGCGATCATATTTGGTGTCATCCTCGGCGGAGTCATCCTGTATGGCATAAACTTGGCCAACAAGACTATATCCGGTACTCCTTCCGAAGCCACTACCGACTCTCAAATTACTCCCACACCTACGGTCCCCGAGAAATCTCTCTCTATCATTACTCCTCAAAATCACTCCGTAACCTCGGACAAAGTTGTAACCCTCATGGGAAGAGCTACTCCCGCTTCAAACCTGGCCATCATTACCGAATCCGACGATCTGATCATCGAAGCCAGTCCCGAAGGCACCTTTTCCGCTCAAATAAATCTCATCGGTGGAGAAAATACCATCTCCGTGACCGAATTGAAAAAAGACTATTCCACTCAAGTTGAAACCATAACCGTTATTCAAACACCCAATCTCCCGGAATGAAAAAAATAACTACCGCCTTATTCCTTGTTCCTCTATTCCTCATCGCGGGTTTCTTACTTCTGCCGGTCTCCAAAGTCCTCGCCGCCACCTCATCCGCCACCCCTACCGCCTCCGCTTCGGCTACCCCGTCTCAAACTCAAGATATTCAAGAGAAAATTAAAGCCCTCGTCAAAGAAAATCTCAGCGCCACCGAATCTACCTTAAAAGAAAGAATCAATCAGAAAACTCTGGTTGGCTACGTCGGTCTGATTCAATCCATCAACTCCGGAAATATTTCAATTAACACCAAAGATGGGACAATCCTCCAGGTTACCACCGACGGCAACACCGTCATTTATAAAGTCGGCACCAAAGTAAAACTTAGCTCCTTAGCCATCTCGGACAAAATGATCGTCATCGGCACGTTGCTCAAAGCGGACATCGTCCTGGCCAAACGGATACTGATAATTCCCGATGAACCAAATCCGGTTATCTCCGGTACGATCGTCGCCAAAATCTCTTCCGTAGACCTCAAGAAAAAACTCACCGGATTGATGGTCAACAACCGGGAAGTCATTTATGGTCTGACCAAAAAGTCCACCGTCAAAATGGATACTATGAAAGTTGACGCCACTATCTTCGCCATCACCAAAAAGTTCGAAGGCAAAGATCTCCTCTCCCGCGCCAAGGTTCTCTAATCCCATTTTTAACTTGATTCCTTGAGTTCTTGAGTTCTTTTCTTTATCATGATTGTATGCCTGCTATTTCCAAGACCCGTACAAAGGCCTATTTTTTCTTGCTACTGAATACTGCTCTGTGGGGTGTTTCCTCACCGATCATTAAATACTCCCTGGACTTTACTTCTCCCACTCTCTTCCTGCTGTACCGCTACATCATCGCCTCCCTCATCTTTTTCCCTATTTTTCTCGTTTATCGGGCTCGGATTCATCCCAAAAACAATATTGGAAGGCTTCTCCTCCTTGCCCTACTCGGCACGCCTCTCACCCTTCTCCCTCTTTATTACGGACTTAAGGTGACCACCTCCATCGAGGCTTCACTACTGGTAGCCTCCAGCCCGATCATCACTATTATCGGCGGTATTCTGTATCTCAACGAAAAACTCACCCGCAAAGAATGGCAAGGTATCTCTATCGCCCTGGTCGGAACTCTCCTGCTCATTATTGAACCGATACTTGCCGGTCAGGGTGGCTTTAACTCGCTCTCCTTCCGTGGGAATGTTCTGATCATGGTCAGCAACATCATCTGGTCCGCCTTTCTGATCCTCTCCAAGAAAAATCACATCGACACCATTGTTCTTACCTTCCTGTCCTTTGTTATCAGTATTCCCTTCTTCCTCTTGACGGCTATTTTTGAACGCACCGGTTTGACCGTCAGCGGACCGGCCTGGCCAGGTATCTTTTACATGGCTATAGGTGGCTCCATCATTGCCTTTTGGGCTTACCAGGAGGGTCAAAAACGGATCGAGGCTTCCGAAGCGGCTATCTTTACCTATCTCCAGCCCGTTTTCTCGATTCCTCTTTCCCTGCTTTGGCTCAAAGAACCTTTTACCCCTGTAACGATCGTGGCTACGGCCATCATCGTCTCCGGCGTCTACCTCTCCGAAAAGCGCTAATGCCTTGACTTTTCAAGCCTAATGTGCTATTATAGGACATCTCGTAATTGTACCCTGACATACAGCCCCAAAGGAGGCTAGCATGAAAAAATCACTGTTCTTTTTAATGGTGTTGTCGGTGCTCATCACCGGCTGTGGCCAACCGGCCAAAGCCGCGGCATCGGCGGATCTGCCTCCT
>CAZGSP010000012.1:0-16474 GCA_964528565.1 uncultured Pseudomonadales bacterium
TTCTGTTGCCGGACTAGGACTCGAACCTAGAATATTCGCCTCCAGAGGGCGACGTCCTACCATTAGACGATCCGGCAATATGCCTGTATTTTAGCTCAATTTCCGGTTTAATTCTATTGACAGTCCAAGTAGACTAGTCTATTATGTGCCCCATGGCGACCATCAATAAATCTTTAGCTGAGGAGCTCGTAAGGGGAAATGGTAAATGTAAGAAAGGTACTGCGGGATATTGCCTGGTTAGATACCAGAACCGAACTAAGTATAATCTTCCGGGTGTTGATCTTTATGATCCAGAGGCCAAAATTAACTGCTATGACTATGCCATTTTCGCGGACAAAAGAAAGTTTGAGATCTTTCAGGAGAGCGAGACTGTAGGTGGAATAGACATTCTCTGGGGGAGTGAAAGGTTTAAGCAAGACGAAGCCAAGAGGGAGCTTGCGGAGGATAAAGCTGAACTGATGGAAGGTACTGCAGACTTTCTTAATCACCTTGAGGACTATCCCGAACGGAGACCGGGTCGACCAGAGATGTAGTTTGTTTTTGCCACAAAAAGGCCGGAATCACTCCGGCCAAAATAGTTACCAACCTGGAAAGATGGCCTCCCATCCTTGTTTAGCGAGATCCATACGGATCATGGCAATTTGTCCGACTACATCGAGGCCGTAGACGTCCACCCACATCTCCATCATGTCATCGGGTAGGAAATCCGGGGGGATAATCACGTTTCCGCAGGAGAAACCTTCGATCTTGCTCATCTGCAGGCACAAGATGGCGATCCACCGCAGTCTTTCGACCGCGTCCCTTGGAAGCAGGATACATCCGCTTTTGTAGACGGATTCGAAGATGTTTCTTAATTGTTTATCCTGCCACCAATACTGGCAGGAATCGTCTTCCTCGATCTTGGCCAAACGGGCCACAACCTCTTCCCGGAGACAGTCAATATCGCACGTTTCGTTAAAAACTTCACTGTTTTTCTTTCCCGGAAGCACTTCGGAAAACAGACTGTTAACGGCAGAATCCACAATAACCTCCTTTGGATCAATAGATAGTCAGAGTACCCGGACATTTTACCTCATTTATCCTTCTATTTCCTTGCGACCACGATTCCCGTAGACCTGAAGCTTTCCAGCTGGGCTTCGGAAAACCCAAAGTCACCGGCCCACTTCTGTTTAAGATAGGGGATGGTGGAAGACCTCTGAAACAGAACCTGCATTCCCAATAATTTTAAAATTCGATCGTATTCTTCAAAACAAACGGGGACATAATTTTCCTTCCCCTCTCTTTCCCAGTTATCGGCGTACATATACTTCAGTAGAAAGTGATTGAGAGATTTTACGGTGTCGATGGTCCCAAACGTTTTTTCAAAGTCGGTGAGCAGGTGAGACATCCCTCTTCTGGCGACTACCTTTTCTTTCATTTCCTTTACCCAAAGCCGGGACTCCCCGGCATAGTCATAAAGGATCATATCCCGGATGATCAAAACACCTCCCCGATTCAAAATTTCATGGGCGTCGGAGAGGGCTTTCACGACCGACGAGATCCCTTCTCCGTAGCTATAAAACTCGTGCAATACCGAGCAAAACAAGACCACGTCAAACCTTTGAGGAAGGGCGAGCTTCTCTCTCAAGTAACAATTTTCAAAGCTGACATTTTTTCTATCGCCGATATTTCTCCTGGCAATATTAATAAACTCTTCATTTAAGTCGATCCCCACGAAGGTTATTTCCGGGTACAAGTCGGCCAGAGCCAGAGTGATGGTCCCATCCGCACAGCCGACGTCCAAAAGGGTTTGAGTCCCGGCAGGAATATACTTGGCGACCTTCAGCTTTTCCTGAAGAGGTTTGCTCATTCTTTCCAGATAGCGTTGAGGATTTACGATTTCATCCATAAGATCATTATATGCCATAAGATAGTGTTGACAATACACTAAATAGAGTGTATAACATACACTATGACCATACAAAACTTCTTTGGGGTGGACACCATCTTCTTCACTATTCTCAACTACCCCATGAGCTATATCGAGTTCTTTGGTACCATTTTCACCGGCTGGTCGGTCTATTTGGCGGCCAAAAACAAGGTTGTCACCTGGCCGGTCGGATTGGTGGGTATCATTCTTTACGGCTTTCTCTTTTATCAGATACACCTGTACTCCGACCTTCTCGAACAAGTCTATTATTTCATCACCACCTTCTGGGGTTGGTATCTCTGGACAAGACCAAGATTGGAAAAAGACAGGGATGTCGGAAGCATGGAGCTTAAGGTCGGCATTTCCGATAAGAATGAAAGACTGATCGCCGCTTTTGCCATTCAAGTCTTTACTTTCGGTCTCGGTCTGTTTATGTCCCGTATCCATTTATTCTTACCCGCCTATTTTCCCGAAGCCGCCTCCTTACCTTATCTTGATAGTTTTACGACCGTCATGAGTTTTGTCGCCACTATCTTTCTCGCCAAGAGGAAGATCGAAAACTGGTACTTGTGGATCGTGGTCGACATCATCGGCATCTGGCTCTATTACCAAAAAGGAGTGGCCTTTCTCTCCCTCCTTTATCTGGCCTTCTTGATCAATGCTTTGTTCGGTCTTTCTAAGTGGCAAAAAATACTTGGAAAATATGGAAAAGAAATATAACCGTGGGTTAGTTATCGGCAAGTTCTATCCCTTCCACAACGGACATAAGTTTCTTATCGAGACTGCCCTCAAACACACGAAGTCTTTGACGGTTATTATCTGCCAGACGGATCGCTACCGAATCCCGGTTGCCATAAGAGCCGGCTGGATCAGCGAAACTTTTCCGGGAATAGATATCCGCATACTGCATCATGATGCCGCCCTCGACTCCGGCTCCACCAAACTTTCCAAGATCTGGGCCGAATTAACAGTGAAGTTTCTGGGGTTTGCCCCGGACGTGGTTTTTTCTTCGGAAAACTACGGTGAGGCTTACTCATCTTTTATGGGCAGTCACCATTTCCTGGTTGACCTAAAGCGGTCTCATATTCCTATCAGCGCTACCCTGGTCAGGTCCGATGTTCACAAGTACTGGGATTATTTACCCCCGGCTACCCGGAAATACTTCCTGTCCAAAGTCGTTGTTTTGGGTGCCGAGTCCACCGGTACTACTACTCTCGCCAAAGATCTGGCGGGTTATTACCAAACCGTTTGGGTTCCGGAATATGGCCGTCTCTACTACGAAGGCAAAATGTTTTCGGCCGGCTCAAACGTTTGGACTACGGATGAGTTTATTCATATTGCCCGGTCCCAAAACAGTCTCGAAGACGCCTTGCAAAAAAAAGCCAACCGGATACTTATCTGTGACACGGACGCTTTCGCCACCACTCTTTGGCACGAAAGGTATCTGAATAAGAAAAGTGAAAAATTAAATAAACTGGTTAAAAAAGAAAAGCCCCAGCTCTATATTCTCACCGATATTGACATCCCGTTTGTTCAGGACGGTACCCGGGACGGGGAACATCTTCGTACGTGGATGCACCATCGTTTCATGGAAGAATTAAAACGAAATAATCTCCAATATATTGTAGTTTCCGGTGACAGGGAAAAAAGACTGTCACTTGCGGTCAAGGAGATTGAAAGACTAACCTCTACTTTTTCACCGCCAGTATAGCCATAAACATGGGGAACTCTTCCCGGGCGCGGTTTTCCTTTTTGGCCGCCTTCCCCTCGCTTTTCTTTTCCGATGTCCACTCTTCGATTTTCTCGATCAAGAATCCATTGCCAAATAAATAATTCACATAATCTTCAAGCGGATGATGGAAGGACCAGGTTACGGGGGAGTTTTCTTCACCCGGGTGGGTATTAATAGGTATCTCCAGAGGACTCATGTAACGGTTAATCCTCCGGTACTGCAATTTATTCAATTTATCTTCTTCCCAACTGCTCTGGCGGGGGATCCGGAAACAGGGATGATTCAAGACGATCAATAATTTTCCGTTTTTCTCCGTCACCTCACCGATATGCTGAATTGTTTTTTCCGGTTCTTTAATATTTTGAAGTGCCAGGATGATCGCCGCCTTATTAAATGTCTCTTTCAAGCCGAAACTTTTGGTTGCGTCGGCTACCAAGTATTTATGTGCTTTGTTGTTATCCAGGCTTTTGGCTTCGTCGATCAATTTTTTGGAGGCATCAATTCCGACATACTTCACCGTCTCGGGGAGTCTTCTGGACAGCACTCCCTGTCCGCAGGCGACGTCGATCAAACGGTCTCCGGGTTTTATCCCCAATAGTTTCAGTGATTGCGGAATAATTAACGTCTGGTGGTAAAAGTGACCCTTCTCACCCACGATTGACCCATACCATTTACTCACTTTTTCCCACGATGTATTTTTGCCTTCTGCCATTTAGCTATTTTCTCATACTTCTGATAAACTAACTTTAACCCAAACAAAAACCGAACATGTCCAAATCTATCGAGCCACTGGCTTCCCGTATTCGCCCCGGCAACCTGGAAGAATTTATCGGCCAGGATCATCTGACCGGAGAGGGAAAACCTCTTCGCCTCGCTATCAAAAACAAACTGATTTTTTCTTTCATTCTTTGGGGTTCACCCGGTACAGGGAAAACCACCATCGCGAGGATCTACGCGGATGCTATCGACGCCGATTTTCACGAACTATCCGCGGTGTCGGCCGGCAAAGACGATATCCGCCAGATAGCGGGGGAGAAGAACAAAGCCACCAAACCGATTGTCGTTTTCTTAGACGAAATTCACCGCTTCAACAAAGCCCAGCAGGACTATCTACTACCCTTCGTCGAGTCGGGCAAGATCACTCTTATCGGCGCCACTACCGAAAATCCCAGTTTTGAAATTATCCCCCCTTTGCTTTCCCGGTGCCGGGTCTTTGTCTTGAAGGAACACTCTCCCGAGGACATTGCCAAGATAATCGATCGTGCCACCAAAGCTCTAAAAACCAAAATGGACAACGATGTCCGGGAGTGGCTTTCGGAGTTCGCCAACGGTGATGCCCGTCAAGCCATCGGCCTTATCGAGTCCACCTTCAATCTTTACAAGGTCCTCACTATCGAAAACTTCAAAAACGCCATCCAAAATAAATTTTTAAGATTTGATAAAAAGGGGGAAGAGCATTACAACGTTATTTCTGCTTTCATCAAATCGATGAGGGCGAGTAACCCGGATGCCGCCATCTATTATTTGGCCCGTATGGTGGATAGCGGGGAAGACCCTCTTTTTATTGCCCGGCGCATGGTCATCTTTGCCAGTGAGGATATCGGTATCGCTCAGCCCACGGCTCTGGTGGTGGCCAACGCTGTTTTCCAGGCCTGTCAGCAGATCGGCTATCCGGAATGTGCTATCAACTTGGCTCACGGAGTTGCCTATCTTGCCGGCTGTGCCAAAAACCGTTCGGCCTACGACGCCCTTCGTGCCGCCCAGGCGGATGTTGCCCAGTATGGGAATTTACCAATACCCATGAATCTCAGGAACGCTCCGACAAAACTAATGAAAAATCTCGGTTATGGTGCCGGTTACGAAAAATATTCCCGGGAAGACCTGCTTCCGGATAGACTCAAAGGCAAAAAATACCTCAAAAAATAGTCCATGAAACGTCTAAAGATATTATTTCTTGACTGGAGCGGTACCATTTCCGGATCCAAATTTTGGGGACATCTTGAGGATCCAAAACACCCCAACCACGAAATATATTCCAAGACCCAAAAATTCCTCTTTGAAGAAAATCGACATTTATTGGATCCTTGGATGAGAGGGTTGGTAACCTCTGAGAATATATTGAATAAGATTGCTGAGGATACGGAAATATCCTTTGATGTTCTTCTCGAAGAATTCGTTAATAGTTGTAAAAAGATGAAATATTCTACCGATAGATTTATCAAGCTGATTGCTCAAATTCGTCATTTAGGGATAAGAGTGGTGATCGCAACCGACAACATGGACTCCTTCCCGAGATGGACAGTTCCCGCACTTGGATTGGAAAAAATATTCGATGATATTCTGGACTCCTATACGTTAAAAGTCTTAAAACGCGATTTTGATGCAGAAGGAACCAGCCTATTTTTTTCGGATTACTTACACTCGGTCGATATTAGTCCTCGGGATTGTCTATTGATAGATGACAGTGAGGATAAAGGAAACAAAATACAAAACTATGGTATTGAATATCATCGAATAGAACCGATCGTCGGCCTTGAGCCGGAATTAATCTCCATCATTAATAAGCAAGCTAAACAACCATGATCATCACCAAGAAAACCTGGCCCGAGTTATTTGAGAAACTCCTTTCCGGGGAGAAAACCTTCGACTGCCGCATCGCCGATTTTGAAGTTCATCCGGGAGATGTAATTGTTTTCAAAGAATACGATCCCGAAAAGAAATCATATACGGGCAGAACTCTTCGGAAGACGATCACTTTTGTGGGCAAGACAAAAGAATGGAAATTTTTTAAACCGGAAGAAGTTGAAAAATTTGGTTACGTGATTATGTCTCTTAAATAACTAAAGCCCAAAGACCGATAGCGGTGCACTGCCAATTCTGATTCTGGGCAGTGATAGTCTCTGTTTTTCACACATAATTCTTCCGCGTACCGTCGTAAAGGCCAGTTTGTATCCCGACTCGATCAGAATTTTTTCGGCAAAAGTTGTGTCTATCCCGTAAGGATAGACAAAGGTTTTTGGTTCACCCAATCCTTTTTCGGCGAGCTGTCCGTCGGCCGTCGAGATCTCGTACATGACCGCGTCCCGGCTCGCCCCCACGTTTTTGTGTGACCAGGTATGATTCCCAAAGGTAATGAGACCGGAAGACTTCATCTCGTCTATCTTTGCCCATGTCAGGTACCCAAAGTTCTCCATTAAACCGGTGGGAATATATATTGTGGCTTTTATCTCCATCTCTCTCATGATCGGGAACGCCTCGTCTCCAATATCTACATATCCGTCGTCAAAGGTGATCATGACCGGCTTGGCGGGTAAAGCCTTTCCGGAGTCAAAGAACTCGATCAGGTCGGTGGGGGAGACCGTCGTATAGCCTTTTTCCTTCAAATAAGCCATTTGTTCCTTAAACGTCTCCGGTGGTACGTTGAGCCCCGTTCTCTTATACAGACTCGCACTTTCCGAAGACTCCACATGGTGATACATCAAAACCGGTAAATTCGTACACGGACCGTAGAGTTTGTTCATCTCGGAGAAAGTAAGTGGTCTTGGGGTAGGGGAAGGCGTCGGAGTAGCGCTGGGGCTGGCTGTCGGCACGGCTTCCGGGACTATTTCCTCCGGTACCGGTTTCGTATATGTAAAAAAGGCCTTTCCTATATATCCGAAAAACACCATGATCAGCATTAGCCCCACGATCATTTCCAGAACATTAATACTATTTTTTCTCACAAGACATTATAATTGCTCATACCCATGAAACCAAAGATGTTTTATTATGCTTTTCTTACTGTAGCCGTATTTTTTCTGTTGGTGTACTACAACTATCAAAAAGCACAACTGGCCCTGAAAGAGACTCGACCCTCTCCGCTTTCGGTCGAGCTGGTTTCTTACCCCGAGTCTATTACTGTCGGAGGCCGGGGGTCTTTCTTCTGGCACGTTCAATCCAGTCCCGATCTGTCAACTTCATTTTCCACCATCTACTGGGGTATAGAGTCCAGCTCCGGTGCTTTGACAAAAATAGACTCACCCCAAGCCGTCGGTTACCCTCGTTTTCAGTCGGATTTTACCAATGGAAGATACGGCCTCCCGAACGACTTTGATTTGAGGATCAGCTTTGATAAACTTGGTCGGATATTCTTCCGGGCATATGCCAAGGTAGGAGACGATCATCTTTGGTCGGAAGAAAGGAGTTTTGAAGTAGTCAAATAATATGTCGCCAAAGCAAAAATTTTCGATCTCGTTTTTTTTCATTATCACCGGTCTCACCATACTGGCGACCATTCTAATGGGGCTTAGATTTCTCGCCAATTGATGAGTTAGCAATTTATCGTTCTATCTGCTAAAATCTTTAACTATGGCCGAAAACGTAGTAAAAAACGACTTATCCCAAACCAGCCTAGTGCCCTTTATCGGACTCCGGGAGGGAGTTATTTTTCCCGATACCGAAGCAGTCCTCACTTTCGGGCGTCCCGCCTCGATCTCCGGTATTAGCGAAGCTTTTGCTAACGATCAGGAAGTCTGTTTCGCCTCTCAGAAAGACCCCAAAGCCACAGCCGAGAGCCGTGAAGATTATTACGCTATCGGTACCGTCTGCAGGATCACCAAGACACTTCCGGTAAACGATGAGCTTCATGCCATCGTCAAGGGTCTCTTTCGAGTCAACATTAGTGAGCTGGAAAGCCGTGAAGGTCGCATGTGGGCCGTCGTCGAAAACATTGAGGAGTCCGTAGAAGTCTCACCGGAAGTCATCGCCTTGGGTAATCGAGCCGTGGCGGAAATAAAAAGAGCGCAGGACTTGGGGAAGACCAATATTGATCCCGGCATTCTATCCAAGATCCTCGGCAGTGCCGATCCCTCTCTTATAGCGAATCAGATTTCCGCCGTCCTCGAAATAAAAAACGACGAAAAACAAAGACTCTTGGAGGACAATTCTACCGAGAGCCGCTTGAACTTTATCTGTAAACGTCTCAACGAAGAGATCAAAATACTGGAGCTTGAAAAGAAGATCGAAAACAAGACCCAGAAACGTTTTGACGAAAGCATGAAAGAAGCGGTCTTGAGAGAGAGGATGAGGGCTATTCAAAAAGAGTTGGGTGAGGGCGGTGAAGAAGAGGAAATAGGCGAACTAAAAGGCAAGCTCAAAAAAGCCAAGCTTCCAAAGGAAATCAATGCCAAAGTAGCCAAAGAACTCGACCGTCTGGCCAAGCTATCGATCCACAATCCGGAAACTTCCTATCTTAGAACCTGGGTCGAAACCGTTCTGGAACTTCCTTGGGGAGAGTTTACCAAAAGCAGTTACTCCCTATCCAAAGCCGAAAAAATCTTAAATCAGGATCACTATGGTCTGGAAAAAGTCAAAGAAAGAATCCTGGAATACATCGCAGTTCTAAAGTTGAAGTCCGATCAGGTAAAAGCTACCAAGAAGCACTCCTCCGTCCCGCCGACTATTCTTTGTTTTGTCGGACCTCCGGGTGTCGGGAAAACCTCCGTCGGTCGGTCTATCGCGAAGGCGATTGGCCGCAAATTCGTCAAGATGTCTTTGGGTGGAGTCAAGGATGAAGCGGAAATTCGTGGCCATCGCCGGACTTATGTAGGAGCCATGCCCGGTCGTATCGTCCAGTCTATCAAGGATAGCGGAGTCAACAATCCGGTCTTCATGCTGGATGAAATAGATAAGATCGGGGCCGATTTTCGTGGTGACCCCAGCTCGGCGCTTCTTGAAGCCTTGGATCCGGAGCAAAACTATGCTTTCCAGGATCATTATCTGGATATTCCTTACGATCTGTCCCAAGTTCTCTTCATTACTACGGCCAATGTATTGGACACCATTCCACCGGCGCTTAGGGATCGTCTGGAAGTTATCGAGTTTTCCGGCTACACCGAAGAGGAGAAGTTTCATATCGCCAAAAAATACTTACTCAAGAAGCAGGCGGAGGTAAACGCTTTGGACTCAAAAGATATCGATCTAAGTTCCCCTATGCTTCGCTACATCGTCCGTTACTATACCCGGGAAGCCGGTGTCAGAAATCTGGAACGACAGATCGCTTCGATCATGCGCAAAGTTGCCAAAGTAAAGGCGTATGGCAAAGATCTCCCGATAGTCGTCACAAAGGAGCTGATTCATAAATATCTCGGTCCCATTATGTTTAGCCACACTCTGGCCGAAGATACCGACCAGGTTGGTCTGGTTACCGGCCTCGCCTATACCAAAGTCGGTGGAGATATCCTCTTTATCGAAGTGGCTCTCATGCCGGGTCAGGGGAAGGTGACTCTTACCGGTCAGCTCGGGGATGTTATGAAAGAATCGGCCAAAGCCGCCTACTCCTATGTCCGCTCTCACTGTCAGGAGCTCGGGATCAAAGCCGAAAAAATTGCCAAGTCCGATATTCATATCCATGTGCCGGAAGGCGCGGTTCCCAAAGACGGTCCCAGTGCGGGGCTGGCTATCACTACCGCAATCATCTCCGCCTTCACCAAGAAACCGGTTCCCAAAGATCTGGCGATGACGGGCGAGGTTACTCTTCGTGGCCGGGCCCTGGAAATCGGCGGAGTCAGAGAAAAGGTGGTCGCCGCCCATCGTGCCGGGATCAAGCAAGTGATCCTTCCCAAAGAAAACGAAAAGAACATGGTGGATCTACCCGACAAAGTCAAAAAAGATCTCAAATTTTTCTTCGCGAGGAGTATGGACGACGTCGTCAAGATCGTTTTCGGCTGATCAAGAATCCAAATATCACTGCCACCAAACCGAAAATTATGGCGGTGGGAAATCCTCCAATTGTCCAGATCACTTCGTCCGGCCTCAGTCTTTCGAGCAGGATACGGATCACTCCATAACCGATCAGATAAATTCCGAAGAGTTTTCCGGCAAATTTTTTATTCTTGTGGATCCTCCATAGCAATGCAAAGAGAAAGAGATTCAGCCCCGCTTCATAAGCAAAAAGAGGCTCCCCGTTTTTTCCGTAAAGTTCTCCGTTTACAAAGTTTCCCAGCCTGCCGATGGCTTGGGCTATCGGAGCGCCTATCGCGTAAGCCTCCAAAAGTCCCCACAGGTTTCTTTTTCTCAACAGGCTATAAAGAAAGATCCCCAGTCCTGCACCCATGATCGCTCCCCAGATCCCAAGCCCCCCTTCCCAAACAGCCCATACTTTCCCAAAATTATCCCGGTAATAACGATCCCAAAAATCCACTACGTGGTAAAGTCTGGCTCCGGCGATTCCGAATCCCAAGGCCCAGACAAATGCCTCCTCAATTTCCTTCTTCATTTTCGGTCTGGCTATCAAAGCGGTTTCCAGTCCTACCCACACCCCAAGACCCAGTAGTACTCCATAAAAATGAAAGGTTAATCCAAACAAACTAAACATTTTTCAGAAAATCCGGAATTTGTTCTATCGAAATTATTTTCCCTTCGGACTCCTGTCTCAGTTTAACTTCCACTCCGCCCTGATCCAGACTTCTTTGCGAAATCACCATTCGCACCGGACATCCGATCAGGTCGGCGTCGGCGAATTTTTCCCCCGCCGTGACGTCTTCCCGGTCATCCCACAATACCTCAAATCCTTTACTGGTTAGAGTTTCATAGATTTCGCCGGCCTTTTCCGGCTGTCTTAGATCGACCAGGTGAGTTTGGAATGGGGCCACACTCGAGGGCCAGATAATACCCTTATCGTCGTGAAATTTCTCTACGATCACCCCCATGGTCCGGCTGATGCCGATCCCGTAACACCCCATGATCGGGAAAAAGTTCTCTCCATTTTTTCCGGGAACACTCATTTCAAAAGCCTCGGAATATTTTTTACCCAGATCAAACACGTTTCCGACCTCCGCCGCTTTAGCCGACTTCAGCTGTTCCTTTTTGCATTTCGGACACGTCTCTCCCTCTTTAAAAGTTGAGATGTCGTCAATATTCACACAGTAGTCGCAGTTATCACAATACAAAATACGAGCCTCTCCGGCCTCCGTCAGTACTTCAAATTCATAAGAAACTTTTTTGGTAAATGCTCCTCCGGAAGCTTCGGTCACTTTGGCGACTAGTCCCAGTCTTTGAAATATCTTTAAGTATGCCTTTTTGACTTTCTCGTAATAGATATCAAAATCTTCTTGAGTTTCATGCCAGGAATACATATCTTTCATCAAAAACTCTCTTCCTCTCAGGATTCCCGACTTCACCCGTAGCTCATCCCGAAACTTCCATTGTATGTGATAGGTAGCTCTCGGTAGATCCTTGGGAGAATGGATAAACTCCTTCATCAGAGGAGTTACCACCTCTTCTTGTGACTGGCCCAGCGCATACTCTTTTTCCGTTCTGCTTTGCAGTTTAAAAAGCACATCGATCGAGTCCCATCCTCCTGATTTTTTCCATATTTCCGAAGGGTGGAGCATAGGCATCAAAATTTCTTCACCGCCTACGGCATCCATTTCTTCTCTTACTATTTGACTAATCTTTCTCAAAACTTTAAGACCCAAAGGGAGATAAGTGTAAACACCGGCCATCAGTTGACGGACATATCCGGCCTGGACCAGAAGCTGATAATTTACCGAATCGGCTTCTTTCGAAACCATTTTAATGGGTTTAGCACTCATTCCGGACATTTTCATAGCCTAATTTTAGCATCTTTGGTCTTCCTGACCTGATATATTAAAGTAGTGATCACTCTCAGTCCCATTACCGTTACCAAAGCTTCCGGTGAACAACAGCATTTCGACGAATCAAAACTGGCAAAATCCCTGGCTACCTCCGGCGTTTCCGTCGACGTTGCATCACAAACTGTCGATTATCTCAAACGCCATCTGAGAACCGGTATCACCACCAAAGATATTCACGAACATGTTTCGAGCTTTCTAAAAGAAAACGCTCCGGTCAATAACTACTATAACTACGGTCTCAAGCGCGCCATCATGGACCTCGGCCCTTCCGGCCACCCTTTCGAGACCATCGTCTCCGACGTTTTAACCGGCTATGGCTACAAAACCGAAGTGGGAGTCATCGTTCTGGGAAAGTGTGTCACCCACGAGATCGATGTGGTGGCCAAAAAAGAAAACAAGCAATTTTTTATCGAATGCAAATTCCATAATAGCCCCGGAGTCAAAACCGATGTCCAGGTCGCTTTGTATACCTACGCGAGATACCTGGATATCAAGTCCGCCATGGAGCAGAGTCATGGCACGGATATCGCGTACCACCCTTGGTTGGTCACCAATACCAAGGTTACCTCCGAAGTTTTGGATTATGCGGGTTGTGTGGGGTTGGAGCTTACCTCCTGGCTTTTCCCCAAAAATCATGGCATGGCGGATCTGATCATAGCTTCCGGCCTGCATCCGGTTACTCTGATATATCACTTACCGAGACACAAACTCAATCAGCTTCTCGAACGGGGAGTGGTTACTTGCGCGAGACTGAAAGCGGCCATTGAGGATCGGTCGGTGGCCGATCTTTTAAACCAAGAAGAAATTACAAGATCTCTACAGGACATCAAGACACTTTGCAAAACACAATGAACAATATATTTATACGAGTGCTCATTATTACCCTCGCTTTATTTGGAGTGTACAAAATGTTTCCTCAAATTTCCGGTCCGGTGGATTACTACGTAAAAAATCCCCGATTTCAAACGTCGGTTATCAAACCGGCGGTTGATCTGGCGAACAAAGCCCTGCCGGAAAAAATACAAATCCCTACCCCCGGCATCATGGGTGTCTCCACAGAATACACAGCCCAGTCACCCATAAAAGCGATCACCGATGAGATAAGTAAACAAGCCGCCAGCGTGGCCGCTACCCTCCTCAAAGAATCCACCAAAGCCGTCTCCGATCAATTTTGTTCCTCCCTCCTCGAAAAGATAAAGACGGAATGCGGCCAATGAAGAACTTTCTCTTGATTCCCTGAGTCCTTTATCCTATCGTTACCCCGATCATATCCAATTTCGGTAAATACCTCTTTATCTCGTTTCTAAACTTCTCAGCGAGATTCGCCGAGTAGGTAGCGTTCTGAGTATTTTCCATATGTCCGCAGAGTCTGTCTTCATAGACCCGGACGATCTCCATTATCTTTGCCCCTTCCTCATTAAAATCCTCTTGCCACCTTCTCGGATCATTTTCGTATTTATCGTGCAGTTCCTGGAAAGCGTCAAATTCTTTCTCGTATTTTGTTACCATCTCTTCAAAAATTTCCTTAAATTTTGCAGCCATGGAAACTATGTTATCAAAACTCTGCAAAAAAATGTACACTTAGTTTATGAAAAGGACAGTCATCGGTTTGGTGGGACCCATTGCTTCGGGAAAGGGAGAGGTGGTCAAGTATTTACAAAAGATCGGCTTTACCGTCTTTAGTCTCTCGGACCGTGTTCGTGAAGAAGTCCTGGCCCGTGGTTTGCCGATATCCCGGGAAAATCTCCAAAATGTCGGGAACGAACTCAGAGAAGTTTTTGGAGGGCAAGTCTTGGCCGAAAGAACTCTATCTATGTTAAGCGATACGGAAGATCCGGTGGTTATCGACTCCATCAGAAATCCCTCCGAAATCGAATTTCTCCGGGAAGCTTTGGGAATTACTGTCATCGGGATCACCGCTTCACCGGAAACCAGGCTTGACTGGTATCTCCGCCGGGCATTTATCAGGGGTGAAGACGGGCTGACGGAGGAAGACTTTAATCGCGCCAACGGAAGGGACTTGGGACAGGGCGAAAACAATCTGGGCCAACAAGTGGGCCGGTGTTTGGAGCTGGCGGACATCGTTATCGAGAATGAGGATTCCAAAAAACATCTGCTTGAGGCGGTCGAGTACTATCTGATCTCCGAACTTGGATTTTGCCCGGAAGGCTCGCGTCGGGCAAAAGAAAAATAAAACCCCCATTTCTGGGGGTAGTTTACTAGGTAGTATCGGTAATCGATCCGCTATACCAGTTCAGATTGATCTCCACATTCATTTCAAAAAAATAATTTTCGAAAAATCTGCGAACGGCGGAACCGACATCATCAAACATCAGCCGAAATGTATCAACGTCCAGATGAAAATCAAAAAAATTAACATTCACCGCAGTTGAATACTTTTCGCTGATCCTCACCTGGGTATCGATACCGGTTGTTTCCTCGATGGTTGATCTGATCACCCTCAGCAATCGAGCTTCGCCAATAAACAGCGTCGGGTTTTTGGGTAGATGAACTACTACATGGTGCGTCATTTCTGCCTCCGGGAACAATATTTTCAAGAACGCCTCATTTTACCACCTCTTCAGGTAAGAGTCTGAGCACAAACCGGTATCTTTGCGAAGGGAAAATAAAACCCCCATTTCTGGGGGTATCGTGTCTAGGCCCTTTTGGTGACGGTGTTGTGCATGGTCATATTGATTTTCAGGTTCGAGTCGGTTAACACCGACCTTACCGCCAAACCAACATCTTCCAGTAGGAGATCGGCCTCCTTGGAATCCAGGTTGAAGTCAAAGAAGATTATTTCGATACTGTTGGACGAAGTCCCACTTTCTTCGACCGACACAGTTTCGGAACCGGTTCTTTCTTCGACAGTTGACTTAATAAGTCTTGTGATCCGGACCTTGGTCGCATCATACATTATTGGGAAACTCACTGTCACCTGTTTCATAATTACTCCTATTAGAAATGATTTTTCAAGAACAGGGGAATTTTACCAAGCCCATAGTACAAAAGCAAGACTAGCCTTCGTCTTCGGAGGCATTCTTAGGCACGAACTTGTACCTCCACGAGGGATCCACGCCTGCCTGATCGGAGTACATAAAATCCAGGTTCATTCGCTCCATCACGGCAAAGAACTCCTCCCAAGAGACATCCTTGTTAACCGCTCTTTCCTTACTAAGCATCCCTTCATCTTTGCTTCCCGGCCAGTCGATCCTCAAACCGATCTTATCCTGGGTCACCTCCGGGTCGTTTATGAGCGCCGGTTTGCCCCCGTTCAACACCACCCAATTTCTAATTTCTTCGTTGGTTCCCGCTTTTTTATATTCTACTTCCATACACCCATATTAGCATCAAATCGCACAAACTTTCAACCCATCTCCTGTCTATTTTTTTCGTACAAAACGAGAGCGGTGGCTACACTTACATTGAGAGAAGCCACCTGTCGGTTCATGGGGATATTTATAAAGAAGTCGCACTCTTTTTGCAAAGGTTCCGACAGGCCCTCCGACTCACCACCCATCAAAAAGGCCACCGGTCCGGTAAGTTTTGCTTCGTACATTGTCTTTCCCATATCGACCTCCACTCCGATGATCGGTACGGCATATTCGTGAAGCATTTTCATGGCCTGGAAAAGACTCATGGGGATAAGTGGTACATAAGCCGCCCCTCCCATAGAAACCTTCGCCACCACCGGGGTTATTTCGTGGACTCCGTTCGGCGAGACCACGACGGCGTCAACTCCGGCCGCCCACGCGGTTCTCAAAATGGCGCCGAGATTTTGTTCATAATCAATATGGTTGAGCAGTAAGATAAAGGAATTTCTTTTGGCCAAAAGTATCTGTTTAAGAGAAACTATCTCGGGAACGTCCATCAGGGCAATTACCCCTTGAGGATTCCTGGACTCCGCCATCTTAAGGAGTTCGTCCGCAGGCAAGATTTGAGTCTTCACCCCTTTACTGTTCGCGAGCTTTTCGATCTCTTTTATCTTAGGGTCTCCCATGGAGGCGGAGGAAATGAGGACGGCACTGATTTTCTGACCGGAAGTCAGAGCATCGTGTACCATGTTTCTTCCTTCGAGAGTGACAAAATCAGCAGTTTTAGCCATGGCTAATTATACCAAGCTATATTATTCAAAAACAAAAAACCCCCCCCCCCCCCCCCCCCCCGGGGGGGGTGTGGGCGGGGGCGGTGCGTAGA
>CAZGSP010000013.1:0-8345 GCA_964528565.1 uncultured Pseudomonadales bacterium
CGGCTGGTTCGCCGGACTTTTCGACACCCATCCGCCCGTTAGAGAAAGAATTAAAGTTTTAAGAGGTGAATAATATCAAGGATAAAGCATTTTCCGACGAGGAATTGAAGGGGGCTGATTTTGAGGAAACCAAGTTCACCGACTGTAAGTTTTCCAAGTCTCAGTTCAAGTTCACCGGTTTTGCGGACTGTATTTTCAATAATTGCGACTTCAGCAATGCTCTATTGACCTCTTCGTCTTTTACCAAGTGCCGCTTTGAAGGTTGTAAGTTGAACTGGATCGATTTCAAAGAGGCTTCCTTGTCCTCCTGCACATTTCGGGACTGTCTTATGGAAGGCTGTAGTTTTGAAAAACAAAAACTCCCCGGCTGTTCCTTTCCCAGGTCAAATCTATCGTCCTGCTATTTTGCAAACTGCGATCTTTCGAGTTTGAAACTGACGGATATCAATCTTGAAAAGGCCATATTTGACTTCTGCAAGCTCACAAATACGGACTTTTCCGGTTCGGTCACCACCGGTGTATCTTTTCAGAACTGCCGGATCTCTCACACTACCCTGGACCTTGAAGGTTTTATTCAGTTCGGTCTCTCCAAGGGGTTTGTCCTTCAGAAAAGCTGATAAAATTCCACCGTGTCATTCATGAACTCCAAAGAAATGCTTCTGGCGTCCGCTATCTCAGGTGAATTGGAAAAACTTAGCGGAAAGCTCGATTTTTGGCATGTTAAACAAGAAGAAGTCTACATCCCCTGGGGATCCGCTTCACCTATCACACTGGAAACAGTGCTTGCTCTGATCGATCCCAATAAGGACTTCCCGGATGATTATGATTTCGCGACTTTGTACGGTATCGGCTGGGAGTTCATTTGGGGGAAAAAACCGCCGGAAATTGTTCAACAAATGCGCCGGGAAGTAATCTCGAGAGCTCGTAAAGGAGATGACCTGACCAAACTGGAAATGACTTGGTATACCTTGATCTGCGTGGATACCGATATGTTCTAATTCCGTATTACCGTACCGTGATGCTTCCCGCTAAGGACTGCGTTTTTAAGCTCGTCTTGTCTATTTCCGTTGACAATCATAGTCTCAAAACCTTTTCCCGCCATCACCAGACTCTCTCTAACTTTGTGGACCATCCCTCCGGTGATGTCCACCTTCCCCGATCCCGTAATGAATTTTTCGACCGCCGCAATATTTTGATGATTTATTTCTCCGATGGTCTTGCCGGTTGAGTCATAAACCCCATCGGTATCGGTACAGTAAACAAAACCGATCGCATATTTTTTATTCAGTACCTCGGCCAAAGCCCCCAGGACCTTTTCGGTGGAGAAGATGCAGGCGCCTATCTTGATATCAAAAATTACATCGCCGTACAGCACCGGTAAATACCGAAGATCCAGAGCTTTCTCGATTGGTCCCGTAAAAACTCCTTCGGCTTGCCTGCCATTTGACAAGATCAGACTTTCGGGAGAAAAGGAGATCGCGGGGATCTCTAACTTGAGAAAGTGGCTTATGACGACTCGATTAAGTTCGATAGCACGGTCGGCGATGATCGGGAATCCCTTTAGTTGGAGCGCCCCCTTGATCCCGTCTTGAACTTGATATTCTACCGCCGGCCGGTGAGCAAAAGATCCCGCCCCATGGGCCACGATAATATTTCCGTCAAATTCTTTTCCGATGGATCGAAGTTCTTTTCCCAGTCGCTCAATTACCTCCGGTCTGGCGGTCCGGTCTTGGCTTTTATCGGTGATCAAGCTTCCTCCCAGTTTTATTAATAGTAACTTCTTCATTATCCCTAGTTTAACATTCCGGCCAAAAGCACACTTAGCACTCGACTTGACTGAGTGCCAGAAAAGTGATATTCTGGAAACATGGAAAACCCATTTCAAACACAGGAGGAGGGAAAACTTCTGGAAAAATATACGGTCAATCTCACCGACAAGGCCAGGTCGCACAAGCTCGATCCCGTGATCGGCCGGGACATGGAGATCCGTCGTGTCATGCAGGTTCTCTCGCGCCGGACCAAAAATAATCCGGTTTTGATCGGGGATCCTGGAGTTGGTAAAACTGCCTTAGTTGAAGGACTGGCAAACCGTATCGCCGACGGAGACGTGCCGGACTCTATCAAGGATAAAGATCTCTTGGTGCTCGATATGGCGAGCGTTCTGGCCGGATCCGCTTTTCGCGGGGAATTTGAAAAAAGAATGAAGGGGATCGTAGATGAGGTAAAAAAGGGCGAAGGTCAATACATTCTGTTTATCGATGAGTTACATACTTTAGTTGGTGCCGGAGCGGCCGAAGGTGCCGTGGACGCCGCCAATATCCTAAAACCCGCCCTGGCCCGGGGAGAACTTCACCTCATTGGTGCCACTACCATTGACGAATACCGTAAACATATCGAAAAAGATGCCGCCCTGGAACGTCGGTTCCAACCGGTTCTGGTGGAAGAACCAAGTCAAGAGGATACCATTGCCATCCTGAGAGGGATCAAAGAAAAGTACGAGATACACCACAAACTGAGAATTAGTGATGACGCCTTAATTTCGGCGGTTAACCTTTCGGTTCGCTATCTGCCGGACCGCTTTCTTCCGGACAAAGCTATCGACTTGATCGACGAAGCCGCCTCTTCATTGAAGATCGAGATCGAATCAATGCCGGCCGAGCTGGACCTACTAAAACGCAAAATTACCCAAATCGAGATCGAACTGGCCGCCCTGAAGAAAGAAAGTTCGGAGTCCGCGAAAGAAAGACGCGTCATTTTGGAAAAAGAACGGGAAGATAAAAAAGTTCAGGCGGGGAAAATCGAGCTGGCCTGGAAGAAACAAAAAGGGCTCATTGAAGAAATAAACCAAATTCAATCCGAAATTGATCAAAAAAGAATTAAGCTGGAAATGGCCGAAAAAGAAGTCCGTCTCGAAGAAGCGGCCGAACTCAAGTACGGTACTCTTCCCAAACTTCAGGAAAAACTTAACGAAAAACAAAAAGAGTGGGGAGGTATCAAGCCCGAAGACCGGGTACTCCAGCTGGAAGTGGACACCGAAGACATCGCCAAGGTTATTTCCCGTTGGGCCGGCATTCCGGTTACTCGGCTCCTGGACTCCGAATCGGTTAAACTGGTCAATCTTGAAAAGGAAATATCAAAAAGGGTGGTCGGACAGGATGAGGCACTCAAAGCGGTCGCCAACGCGATCAGAAGATCCAGAGCGGGCATCTCCGACGAAAACCGGCCGATCGCCTCGTTTCTATTTCTTGGCCCTACCGGTGTCGGTAAGACCGAAACGGCCAAAGCCCTGGCCAAAGAGCTTTTTAATGATGAAAAGTCTCTTATTCGTATCGACATGACCGAGTACACCGAAAGTCACTCGATCGCTCGTCTCATTGGAGCTCCTCCGGGTTATGTCGGTTTTGAAGAAGGTGGTCAACTGACCGAAGCCGTTCGCCGCAAACCCTACTCGGTCATTCTTTTTGACGAGATCGAGAAAGCCCACCCCCAGATATTCAGTGTCTTCTTGCAGATATTGGATGACGGACGCCTCACGGACGGAAAGGGTCACACCGTCAACTTCAAGAATACGGTGATCATCATGACGAGCAATCTTGGTAGCAGTTTTGTGGTCGACGACAAGCTGGACGAGGCCGATATCGAGGCCAAAATGTTTGAAACTTTGAGACAAAATTTCCGGCCCGAATTTTTAAACCGCATTGATCAGATCATCACCTTCAAGCGGCTAGGTAAAGATGAGGTCGCTAAAATTGTCGATATCCAACTCCGGGAACTCTCAAACAGAATGGCGTTAAAAGGCTATGGAATTTCTTTTGACAAATCTGTTGGTGACTACGTTGCCCTGTTTGGTTTTGACAAAATTTACGGAGCCCGTCCGGTAAAAAGAGTCATTCAAAACAAAATAGAAGATGAGCTGGCGCTTCAAATCATCGAAGGTAAGCTAAAACCGAACACCAAAATCAGGATTTCCTTTGTCTCAGGCAAGTTGACGATAAAGTAAATAGGGGTAATTCCGTTCATTTGTTAAAATATACGCATGCAAAGAAAAGTAAGACGTGCGGTGATCACGGCGGCCGGTCTGGGAACAAGGTTTTTGCCGGCTACCAAAAATCTTCCGAAAGAAATGCTTCCGATCGTCGATACGCCTATCATTCATTATGTGGTGGCCGAGTGTGTGGAGGCGGGGATCGAGGATATCATTATTGTGATCCGTCCGGGAAATGAAGCAGTGATGAACTACTTTACCCCCAATAAACAGCTGGAAAAGTCGCTTGCGGAAGTAGGCAAAGAAAAACAACTTAAGAACTATCTGGAAGTCGTCAATGAAGCAAATTTTATTTTTGTTCATCAAAAACCGGATCTTCCATATGGAAACGGTAGCCCGATACTTACCGTAAAAAGCTTAATTAAGGACGAGCCGTTCGTCGTTTGTTGGGGCGATGATCTGCTTTTGAATCCCCGGGGAGAAGGAGGCGTGAAACAAGTGGTCGATGCCTATGTGGCTCACGAAGATGCTTTCGGCATAATTGGAACCACGGAAGTAAGTAAGGAGGAGATCGTGAGATACGGTATGGTGGAGCTGGTCGGTGGCGGTGATGAGGGGCGGATAAAAAGGATCGTGGAAAAGCCCAAGCCGGAAGAAGTAACCAGTAACTTGGCCGAGTTCGGACGAATGGTGCTTTCTCCGGAGATCTTTAAATACTTGGTGGAGACCAATACCGGTAAGGGCGGCGAGCTCTGGCTTAGTGATTCAATAGAACAACTGCTGGTCAACAAACCGTTGTATGCCAAAAAGATACAAGGTGAATTTTTAACCACCGGAGATCCCTTAAGATTCCTCAAAGCTTCCTTCAAATATGCTATGCAGAGAGAAGATCTGGCCGAAGATCTGAAAAGTTTCCTGAAGAGTGAGCTCTTCCCATGATCAATCTCAAAATCACCAAACTCGAGAAAAGTTATAACCAACCCTTACTCGACAACGTCACCCTCAGTCATACGGGTAACGGCGTCGTGGCTTTGATCGGAGACAATGGTTCGGGCAAATCAACTCTCCTAAAAATCCTCATGGGACTGGATGAGCAGGATAGCGGTAAGATCGAATGGAACAGCGACGTCCGGATCGGTTACCTTCAACAGGAAATTGACTCACTTCCCACATTGTCGGGAGGTCAAAAGAAAATCGCTCTCTTGGCGGATCTAATCTACTCCAACCTTTACGATGTGCTTCTTCTGGATGAGCCTGATAACCATCTGGATATCGAGAACAAGCGGTGGCTTGCGAGCGCCATAGAGTCTTTCGACGGTTTGGTAATCATGATTTCCCACGACAGGCATTTATTAAAGCAGATCACCACTCACACCTGGTTGGTTGAGGACCGGGAGATCAGAACCTACCCTTTTGGTTATGAAAAATTTGTCAATGAATACGAAAAAGAAAGAGAAAGCATGGAGCACCTCTTTCATGTTCAGGAAAAAGAACATAAGCGATTAAAGGAGCTCGTGAATGTTTTCAAAGCCAGAGCCTCAAGTGGTCCCAAAATGGCCCGTTATTATCACGCTTTGGAAAAAAGGTTGGCCCGTTTCGAGGCCGAGATGGTCAAAGACCCCAAAAAGCACGACGTCCACATTCAGCTTAGTACCTCTGTTTCCGGTAAACAAATCAAGCACAAAATTGCCATTATGGTCCGGGAAATGTCATTTGATTATCCGGATAATCCGGTCTTCGAGAACGCCGAACTCTTTATCGAAGTCGGTGAAAAGGTCGCCCTGGTCTCTCCGAACGGGACCGGAAAATCAACTTTGATAAAGCTCATCCTGGGTCAGCTGGAGCCGTCCGAAGGTACAGCCCGGACCGGCGAAAATCTTAAGGTGGGCTATTATTCCCAGGAACATCTGGAAACTTTGGCCAATGACTCCACCCCGATCGGCTGTTTTACCGAAAGGTTCCCGATAGCCGATTACGAAGCCGCCGCCGTTCTGCGCAAGTTCTATTTTAGTAAACATACGATCAAATCAAAGATCTGGACTCTTTCCGGTGGCCAAAAAGCCCGTCTCCAATTGGCGCTATTTTTGTACACCAATCCCGACATTCTTATCCTCGATGAGCCCACCAATCACTTGGATCTAAAATCGGTCGCCGCCTTGGAAGAATTTTTGGTCGATTACGAAGGGACTATCCTCCTGATATCCCACGATCACGATCTACTCAACAATGTCTGTGATATTGCATACGAGGTCAAAAACAAAAGGATAGTTCTTAGCCCCAACTTTCTGAGCGAAAACTAGTCACAAAAAGGCACCCTTTTGGGTGCCTGAAATTGAGATTCCTCTAGTCGTAATGGAAAGCGCGTGGTTCGTGGAATTGGTCGAGAACCGGTAGAGAGAGGGAGTAAACCTCCATCACTTTTTGCATAGGCTTTTCGCGTTCAACCTGTGCTTTTTCCCGAGCGTCTTCTTGAGGCATTACGTAGACAGGGAACTCGCCGTAGTCAAAAGTGTCACACACAATGATCATGTGCGTGGCACCTTTCAGTTTTCCATTTTCATACCATTTGACAATATCATCTTGGGTTATGGCCATTTACAGCACTCCTTCGGCAGAAATATGCTCAATTAAACTTTTTTGTCGGTATCATCAAGATTAGAATAATTATCAGGTAACATACCGGGACAAACCAAACTAGCCAAGAAGAGACTACAAAGTATGATCCGATCAAGGCTTTTAATGCAAAAACGCAAACCAAGGCCATTGGTATGGTTGCGGTAAAGGCTGAAATCTTACCCCGCTTCCTTAAAATGACTATGAAATAATGACATAAACTCACGGGTATTCCATACCACCCCCACGCCCAAATGGGTAATATAAAAAATGAAAGCCCGAACAATATTACATAAAGGTCCCTCATGCATGCCTCCAAATCAATGTACTTATGGGATATTATAACATTTGACTTCCGCGCATGGAAGTTACTCAACGAGATCGATACCCCAGCCGCTAGCCACAAAAAACCCGGAATTTCTCCGGGTTCGCCGACTGACCATATTATTTAAATACATCATACTTAAACATCCAATCATAGATAGTAATTACCGGCCATCCTATAACAAGGTAGATTCCCAGTAAGTTAAAATACCATGGCCATGGATAGACGATAACGGTTATTAGGTGGATGGTCCCGAAAGCCAGGCTGATAGCGAGCATCATTGTCATTGCCCAAGCAAGCAAAGCTACGACGTTTGGCAGTGATGTGTGAGACAGACGGTTTTCTCCAGACATTCCGATGAAAACCAGCAGAGAGGCGAGAAAGAACACATAGCCAAAAACAACCTCGGCAACTCTCATAGATAGCACTACCGTGCTGGCGGGAATGGCAGGCACAAAGAAACTTGAAACCACAAAGATCAGCCAGGAAAGTAACGAAAATATTCCGACGAACTTCCGCATTTTGCCTCCAAAACCAAAATTTTCAAAATACGAGATATTTTACCACCTAAGCACAAAAATTCCTGCTAAAATTGTATTTGTGCACAAAGTAACGGTTTCTGCGGACGAGGTAAAAAAAATCGCCAAACTGGCGAATCTAAAGCTGGAAAACAACCAGGTGGATCTTTTTGCGGGTCAATTTACCCAAACCGTCGATGTGATCAATCAATTGAACGAGATCGATACCTCCGACATCCCGACCACCTATCAGGTCACCGGTCTTTCGAATATTACCCGGGAGGATGTGGTTGACCCGGCCAGGGTCTTGCCCCAGCACATTGCCCTCCGGGAAGCCAAACTGGTCAGTAATGGTTTTTTTGTTGTTCCCCGGATCATCGACACCGATACTACCGAAGAAGTCATATGAGAAAGCTACACGAGCTGACTATTGAGGAAGTCCACGAGGGGTACGCAAAGCGTGAATTTACCTGCGTCGACCTGGTCAAACATTTTTTGAACCGTATTGAAAAATACAACCCGAAATTAAATGTATATTTGAGCGTCAATGAGAATGCTTTAGAAGACGCGGCCCGTGTCGATGAGGAAATTAGAGAAAAGGGGATCCACAGACCTCTCTTGGGTATACCCTTTGCTGTCAAAGACAATTTTCTGACCGTTGGCATTACGACTACTGCCAGTTCAAATATTCTAAAAGGTTATCTGCCACAGTACGAGTCGACCACCACCCAAAGGATCCTCTCCGCCGGTGCGGTCATCCTTGGCAAGACGAATATGGACTCTTTTGCACATGGAAGTAGTACCGAGACCTCCGACTTTGGGCCAACACTCAACCCATGGGACACCGGAAGACTCCCCGGTGGTTCATCGGGTGGTTCCGCGGCCGCTATTTCGGCTCAGCTCG
>CAZGSP010000014.1:0-2990 GCA_964528565.1 uncultured Pseudomonadales bacterium
CCCGACTGTGGCTCCGGTCAACCCCGGACAGCCGGCCCAACCCGGCCAGCCTGTTGTAGGCTATCCGGTGTTGTGCCAACCGGGCACCAATCTGACCCAACTCACCATCTATTTCGATGACTATGCAGGTTTCTATCCGCTGGTCTATCGAGTGATGGCCATGCCGGCCAGTGACCACTACTGCATCAATTTGATGCCGAAGTGGAGCGGCCCGAACTTTGATCAGAATGGTTTGTCGGAAGCTGAGATGGAAGCGAAGCTACGCTCAGGCGAGGCAGATATGTATTTTGCCTCCAACGGCGCGTTGGCTCTCTGGGACTCGATGAGTGGTATCGTTATCTGGTCAACCGATCAGTCCTCCGGCGCCGATTGGATCGTGGCCAGGAACAGCGTTTCTCTCACCGGTCATCCGAACTTCAACGACGCTTTGGGACGCACTGTCCTGACCTCGAAGGGCTCGGCGGATCACTACTTCTTGCTGAAAGCCTTCCAGGCAGTCGGCTTTTTGCCCGGTGATGTGAACATTCAGTTCACCGACTCGCCCGTTAAAGATTTTATGACCGGTCAGGGAGAATTTGTGACCTACTGGGACCCCATCATCCGTGATGCGGACGTCCCAGGCAATACGGTGATCATCACCACGAAAGATTGGCGCACTATTTCCGATTACATCGTCGTCAGCCGCCAGGCTGATGCCGGCAAGCAGGATGCGCTGGTCTACTTCCTGGCCGATTACAATATTGCGACGGAGGCCTTCACGGCCGACCGTCTTCAGGAAACGGCTAAACTACTGATCACCTTCCAGTTCAACGGCCAGAACATGGCCGACTGGCTCTGGATGGACGTCAATGATCCTTACGGATCGCTCAACAGTCTGTTGGATGGTGTAGCGATTGCCACACTGAACGACAACGTGAATATGTTTGAGCAGGACCTCACCGGCTGGTCGCTGATCAAGGATCAATTTGATAAGACGCACGCTACGTGGCAGTACGGCGGCGTTTTTGACAATGCCGACGGGACAAAGGGGAGTCTCTACGATGCGAAGGTCTTCATCTCCAACAAGTACGTTGACATCTTGAAGAAGGGTGGTGCCAAAAGCGTTTCCCGCCCCTTCAACAACGACTACATCACCGACATCAATCAGGAACTGCCGGACGTCGACGAGAACACTCTCTTCACCCTGCCCGAACTGCTGACCCTCAAGTACAAGAACATCCAGTTCATAGAGGGACAAGCTCGAATGCTGATCCCCGGTGAACTAGATAAGCTCATGGCGCTTGTTCAACCGATCGCCAACTTGATGGCCGAGTCTCCCGATGCGGTGATTGTTCTTCAGGGTGGTCACGGCTACTTCTCGACCAACCCCGACGTGATGGAGAACCAACGGAAGTTTGCTTTCCGCCGGGCTCTTTACATCCGCGATGTCCTGAGTGACATGATGGGGATCCCGATCGCGCGTATCGTGATCGACCCCAACGTGATCGCCCCCGACCATGTTTTGACTGACGCTGAGCTTCCCAACTTTATGGTGGTGCTCATCAAGGTCATCAATACCGGCGGGTTGCGGTAACGCTCTCCGAAGAATTTCTATTTCCGCCCCCAAAAAAAGGGGGGGGGGGTTTTTTTGTACAAAAAACCGCCCAAGAAATCACAAAAAAGCCCCGATATTATTCGGGGCTAAATTAAAGAAACGGTGAAACTTACCTACGGATTCGGCTTTTGGCGTAGCCGTACATCTTGACCGCAGTAAGTCTTATACGGTCGAGAATTTTGCGGTCAGGCAGGGGATCAGAGCCAGAACGGTTACTTTTCAGAAAGGGATTTTTTCCTTTTCCGTCCGGCGTGACTGAGAGCATATCTTTAAGCATCTCTCCAAGAGTGTCCGCCAAACCCGGGGGTTTGGGAACAGTTGGATCATCTGCCATGAGAAAGCTAAAGAGTCCACCCTGCTTTCTGAGTGCTTGGGCGATTTCCACTTCGGCTTCTCGACCCGCATCCAGGTACCGTTTACGATACTCAGGCGGTTGTTTCTGGTCGTTTTGCAGAAGCTTCTTGATGACGTCCTGAATGAACAAGACAGCGTCGATAATGTTGCCGACGTTTCTATTTGTAGGCTTCATCAAGACGATCAGGTCTTCACGATCTTCTTGAGAGTTTCCCGGCAGGAAAAAGCTGTAGTAGGAAACAGCTACTTGGCGGTCCTGAGTATCGAGGACACTACCAAATTTTTGGAAAGTGATCATGTTATTACCGATCATTTCCAATACTTCGAGTTCACCCAGAGTTAGATCTATTGATCTCCCACGGGTGTCGGTGACGGTTACTTGGATGGAGTCCTGAACAAGGGATCGCGGACTGGGGTCTTCCATGTCTTTTACCGGGCCGGCGAACTCGACGACGACAACGCTGAGTTGCCGACGCAAAGTGATTGAGGGGATGGGGTACCCTGACCGAATAAATGTCTCTGCCTCTTCGAGCGATTCAGGAGTCAGATCTTCGGTATCAAGGGAAACAACGGGCAGACCTGCGTCGGTCCAGCCCGCATAAATGGTGCGTGAGTCGAGTTTTCCCGCTCGCACAACCAGGGCCAAACTGACGATTTTGCCCATATTTACTGCCTCCGTTAGCGGGATTTGGGACTCTTTGGCGACTGGACCTTGGCTCCAACGGTGAACCCATAGAACTCACCTATCTTTACCAACATACCTTGGAGATCAAGGGCGGCCACGAGACAACCATTGTAGAGTTTGAAGTCCTTCTCGATATTGCTCAGAATCGTGCGAGACTGTTCGAGTTGGCGTTCGAGGATGTCGAGGATTCGGGCAAAGAGATTGGCCAGCTCTTTTTCATCGGTGTTGTAGCTGTTGAGGAGAGCGTTTTTAACCACTTCGGCTTCGTGTTTGTCGGTGAACAGCCAACCCGAAATGCTGGTGAGCTTGTCAATGTCCTCGGACTTAACGTCCAAGATCGGCTCGGTCTGCCAACTG
>CAZGSP010000015.1:0-9915 GCA_964528565.1 uncultured Pseudomonadales bacterium
CATCTATTACGGCCGCCGATGTCTGGAATTACTCGGACAGATCTCTTTCTTCTTTTGGTTCTCTGGTCTCCGACATCTGGAGCCATAGTAGCCGTCAGCTAACCAATACGGCCGGTGTCACCGTTACCATCATTACCAAAGATGATATCAAGGAAATTCAAAAGGTCACCGCCGACACCCGGAAAACTATTGAACAGATCATCAACAAACCCATCGTCAAAACCTTTATCGACGAGGGCGTTGAGACTCCAAACCTCATTACCAAACTCAAAGCTACCCAAAATACCGCGGACGAACTTTATGCCAATGTTCAAAATTTGAAGAGCCGCGCCGACATCCTTTCGAGTAAATGGGAGAATATTTCTAAAGATGAAGCCCTCTCGGAACTTAAATCTCTCCAAAACATCCTCTCGGACAATGCCGACAAAAAAGATGGCAGTATGATCTCGCAGACCGATTGGCTCAAAAAATCCTGGAACAGCCTTACTCTCCTTACCCTCTCCGAACAGACCGAGGCCGCTCAGAGCAAGATCAAAAATCTCATTGATGATATCCAAATCTATGGCAAACAAAAATTCTCTACTTCCCTGGCCGCCATTACCACTCACATTGACCTACTGGATGCATTTACCGGCAGTTCCCTGGCCGAACCGGGCGACCTGAATCTTTTCGGCTATCTCAAAACAATCACCAACCAGATTGCCGACCTGGATAAATACACGGGTCAAGCCATCCGGCTCTTAACCGAGCTTACCCCGGAAAACACTCAAGACACCATCAGTCAAACAAACCGGTTGGAAAACGATATTCTGACGCTTAATCGTCTTCCGGACCCTTACAGTCTCTTGAAAACCCCCGGCTTCCTCAAAGACAATCAAACTACTAAGAACTACATCATTATCAAAAATAAAATTCTGGGACTCCTGGCCCTTATCGACACTAATAAACTACTCTTAGCCAGGGACACGGGTGATACTGTCCGCAATGTTTGGCTCGAAGAAGGTAGCTTGATCTTCAGAACCGTCGCCAGCAACCCCAGTGAGATCATTAGCCAGACAGTCGAGGTCAAATTTTATTTACCGACGGAACTGAACAAAGAACAGATCATCAAGCACGATCCTGAACTGTCGATCGAGTTCGATCCCACCGAAAATGCCCTTTTTGCTTACGGTCGTATAATTCTTAATCCGGAGGAAACTCGAACCTTGTCCATCGAAGCAGAAGATATCTGGCACTATTCTCAGGAAGAAATCGATATTCTGAACAACCAAACAGCCGAACTCGCCGAACTGCTCAAACGGACCTCCTACTATACTCAGGCTCTCTCCGTCAAAAGTGATATCAACGTCTCCCTCGAGAAAATTTTACTCCGTCAAAGCCAAGCCGTCTCTCCCGAGAGCCACATCCGGACTTACCGGGAATCAAACTTGGAGATGGTCGGTGTCAACGAAAAGATAAACTCTCTCAAACAACTGGCTGTCCAAGCAAGTTCTCAAAATAGCATCTTCGGTTATATTGGAGGAGTCCAGATCGTTGCCCTCTGGGGCATCGTTATCATTATCGTCGCCGGATTTGTTTTCCTCACCCTCTACATGAAGGCGTTAAAAAATGAGGTTGCCGTAAAATCGGAAATCATCTCAAACACAAAAAGTGAAGATGATCAAGGTCGGCCGATCCGCCATCGTCACCGTGAAACAGGTAGTCGGACAGCCCGCAAAATAATCACCCTGCTGGCAATGGCCGTACTGGCCACCGGAGGCGGATCGCTAATCACCTCTATCGCCATGACATCTATTCAACAAAAGTCTCCCGCCGTTCTGGGTGCATCCAAAGTTATCGAAGAAAAATTACCTAAAGAGGTTACCCTTCAACTGCCCGCCTCAGGCAAAATACCGATCAGAATGTCTCCCACACTCACTTCACCCGAAGTGAACTCCATCAAGAAAGAACAAACCGTCTTCATCTTCAAGCGGTTTGACGGCTGGGTTAAGATCGGTCTGAATGAGACAGACAATGCCAAAGACTGGTGGATCAATGAAACATACCTCAAAAAATAGGTTAGGTGGTAAATAACGGTAAACACCACCAAAAGTTTCTCAGCCCTCACCCTATCTTTTATAGGACTTAACGCACTCTCCGAATTGTCGGCCTTTTTCCCTCCAAATTATTTATGGCCATTTCCGAGTCTCCGTCACACCGGGTTAAGATGGTCTCCGATTGCCTCATTGGAACAATAAGATTCGTAACCGAAATAAACGATTTATATTATGCGGAAATAAATGGAGCCGGGGAAAAACTCTATAACCTTTTAACCTTTCCGGCAGTCTCTCTACCCTCATCTTTTTCACTCCGGATACCCCCTCCCTCTATCTATCTTTCACCTACCCCGTCCGGACACATCACTGGATACCGCTTGGCCGGTGTGGGCGGACCCGGAGATCATCACCCAAAATCTATGATCTCTCCCCACTATTCCCCATACCCTATAGGAGAAATGAGTCTTTCGTCGGCCAAGGAATCTGCCAAACAGCGAATCTGTAGTTATAGTGATAATTGGTAAGGTTGTAAACATTGTGACTCGTTGGTAATGAGAGCCAAAGGTTTTTTTGCCGTATCCCGGGATCCAAAGCAACGACCTTCGTAAAACATTATCTCAATAACCCTTGTTATACAATCTATAGGAAATTGATAAAATCATTTCAAAAAGCCTCAAAATATTTTTATAGGAGTCCGTCAAAAACAGAATTTAACTGTCATTAATATGACACTATTTCCGTAGTTTATTCAAAAACATAAAAATCAAAGCTAATTTATCGATATTTATCTAAAATCTAATGAGCAACAAAAATACACAATATATATAAATTATTTATGTAATTCCTATAATATACGCACCTCTTCAACCATATTTCCTAATGCATATAGATAACAAAATAATAATATAAGACTATCAATATTCCCAATTATCTTGAGTCTCTTCATCGTGTAACATAGAATAATGAACCATCTTTCTCTTCTCCCTCTCTTTGCGGCCTTTTCAATACTCCCCCTTTGGCTCATTGAACAGATCTTGCCGTATCCCTGGTTTATCGAAGAACTGTTAAAGTATTTCTTTAGCCTTCAGGTAAATCGCTCAAAGACCATAAACAAAGCCCGGCTCGCCTTCCTGACTGCCATCTCTTTTGCTCTCTCGGAAAGTTTTCTCTACCTATCCCTGGGCGCCATATCCGGGAGTCTCTCTTCATTCCTTCAAAGACTACTTCTTACGGTACCCATGCACGTCGCGACCTTCCTTATGCTTTTTTACGGCTGCCGGCACAAGTCGATAATCAGATTGACGGTTCTGGCCTCCACCATGGCTATTCACTACTACTTCAATCGATTCATTGCCGTCTGATGAGACAATTTTTTACTTAAAGTCTGCCCCGATAATGATCATCAGGTCTGCCTTCGGAAAGGTCTCTGCAGACTGCGTAGCGACCTCACCGCCCACCAACAGCGCCATCTCGGCCGCCTGTTTGCCCATCTTCCCCGTGATGTCGAGGACTAAAGTCTTTTCATAAGCATCGGACTTCGCCGTGGCCTTGGAAACTACCAAAACACCGGGAATATTTTTTTCATCGATTCTTTTCTCCAGCTCGTTCGATATTCCCGTACTTTTTGAGCCGTTCACAAGCGCCACCCTCAAAGGATTCTTTTCGTCCACTCCGGTTATGGTGATCTGTTGGTTACCAATATTCACCGGCACCACATCCACCAAGAGATTTGTCGCCGGCCGGTAGATATATGCCTTTTGGGCTTTAGCATAAATAAGTATCTTGTCACCGTTCTCGGCCTTGGCAAATACCGGCTGATCTTTCAACTTTTCTTTGTCCGTCACCGTCGCCACTACCGGCTCTTCACCTTCCGGTAACACCACTAACTTACTGAGTTTCGCTACCAGCTCTTTAATTTCTTCTTTCGCCACACTGTTTGGATCCTTTCTTAGGGTCTCTATCTCTATTCCCAACTTTCTGTTTTGTTTCGACAATCGATATGAATTAACCGACAAACCTACAATTAATACCGCCACTCCGATTACTAACATCTGACTTCTGCTTAGTTTGATCATTTGTACTAAATTTAACAAATATTTAATAAATTTACAAGACTTTTCACAGTTGAGCACTGGTAGACGCCTCCGGAGTAATTATCGGAGTAACTTCAGGGGTTGGTGTTACGGAAACCGTCGGTGTGGGCGTAATCTCCATTGTCGAAGTCGGAGTTGGTGTTACTTCTACCGTAGGTGTTACCGTCGGCGTCGATTCCGGTGTCACCTCCGGCGTCCCCTGCGAGGATGATCCTTGCAGGTCCACCGTCCCTTGTGACTGACTCGACCTGGCATCCTTGACGGCCAGTGCCATCCATGAGAACCGCAGATCCATGCCGGTCACTTGACTGAGACGGATCTTGAAGCCTTTGGTGTTCACATTGGCGATGGCATAACTGCCGATATCCGCGATGTTGATATCCCCTGCGATATTCAAACTGATATTTACCACCGGTTCATTGGTATATTCTCTCTCAAACTTCACTTCCACCTCATTGGCACCGCTCTTGATGATGGCAAACCCCGCCGTATCTTTGTTAAAGGTCGGTCTGCCGGCGAAGAAGACATCGCTGTGGAAGATGACTTTGTCAAAGAACTCGGCCACGTTTCGGAATAGGTTATTAACGATGTCCGCCATAGACAGCGTTTTATTCTCGGCCTGCCCGCCTGACTGCGAAGCTGTCGGCGTGGCACTTGATGTAGCCAGTCCCGCCACTTTATCCGATAAAGTGGAGATACTGTCCGTGAGTAGCTTAAAGCCCTTTATTTCGTTCGCCTCTATCTTGTCCGCCTTGATGGTTCCCATAAAGATGGCATTGCCGTCTGAACTGATCCTGACATTTTCATTTCCGTCTTTATCCTGCATTACAAACATTCCGGTAGCCAAAATATCCTGAGTGATCACCTTCGGTGTAATTATTTCCACACCGGCTACAATTCTGTCACTTAAGATTTCCGAAACATTAGCCGACGCTGTTGAAATCTGATTTTTGTTTTCTATTAGACTTGCAAGTACATTTCCACCGTTGGAGACATCAACTCCAGACATTACCTCAGCCAATTTTCCACCATTACTCTGACCACTTTTAACAAAAGCAAGAACTGTTCCAACTGTATCTCCAATAAATCCGTTCATGGCTGTTCCTATCACCGTCCCGGCTTTGGTTGCTTTCATGGCAACTCCTGGAATTGATGAACTGGTCAACAAATCCCCCGCTTTTATTTCACCATTTTCGTTACTCACCCGCACCGGTACTCTTCCTGACAAAGCTACCGCTACCCCGGTCACCCCCTCATCACCCTTTCCTCCAATCATCAGAGCCGGTTCGGTCGAGATAATTCCTAAGACGTTACTGTCATAAGCCCCCAAACTTCTTTTCACTCCATATCTCATTTCCGTGTCCAAACTGACCACTTCACCTGCTACCAAAGTATTATCATTTGTCGGATATACCTCAGCTAGGTCGGCATTGGAATTATCGACTTCAAAGAGTGTTACTCTCAAGCGAGTCACATTCCCCGTCGTATTCACCGTGGCTACATCCGAACAAATATTAAAGAATATCGCCGATGTCGAGCCTGGTGAATAGATAAACGATGATGTGCTTGTCTTCTGACCACCGGTATTACTGGAAAATGTTCCTGGCGATCCCCCAACCGCTGTTCCTGAGTTACAGGCAGCAACAGAACCAATGTTCGCTTCAGCTCGCGCCGTAATCTCAACATCTCCATTTCCGCTCGATGTTGTTTCCATCGTCACGATTCCATATACCGATTTTGAAGTTGAAGACAACGTGATATTTGGAAAGGAACTGTTATTTTCTGTCGCTATATCCCAGTAACTGGTAGTGTTGGCGTCCACCACAGCATCGCTGGTCGTATCCACGAAACTTCTTGTTTGATTATTTCCACAATTTCTCCAAGCACTATCAGAGTAACAACGATATGTACCGGTTGAAGTGTTGTAATACATCCCACCCAGAACTCCTGTCGGGTCTGCTGTACCATTGTCAAGAACTAATAAATCAGGTGTAGCTGAGGCACTGTTTCCGATTTGAACTCTACCACTCGAGGAAGTTGGTCCAACGGTAAAATTTACATTTCCTGTTCCGGAATTAATATTTACCGCCGTAGCACCGGTAGTATTTCCTAATGTAATTGTCTTGGCTGTTGAGACTCCAATATTTATTGCTCCTGTTCCGGATTGTATCGTAATCGGAGTATTGACGGTTGTATTTCCAATCGTTATACCGCCGGTATTGGTGGTATCAAAAATCGTACTCCCCTGAGCGATTATTCGAAACGGTTTGGCTGTAGATGTTGCTAGCGTACCAACACTAACAATATATCCCGTCCCTGTCGAGGCAATATTTTCCGAAAAGTTCATTCCATTGTTGGTGCTACTCAAAGACCAGTTCCACGTCTGAGCATTATTACCATTACTTATAGAATGTGCTCCCGTCGCAGGGGTTAGGGAATCCAAAGCGGCAGATGCTGCTGTAGATGATGAACAAACCCAAGCACTTGATCCGGCGTCCCATTTTAGGACTTGTGTGTCAGAACAAGTCCTAAGTAATGACAAACCGGAACCGGAAACCTCCAAACCGGAACCTAAATTCAAATTAATTCCCAACGCTCCGGACAAATTATTTAATCCGTCTCCGGTTAAATCTGTAAAGTTTTCGGTGTGCAGAGAAAATGTCCCGGAAATGCTGGCATCCCTTACAAACAAACCCTCAAATCCACCAATGCGAGTGACAACATCATCATATTGATCCAGAATATCTCCTGATCCGGTTACCGTAAACACAGCCGGTGTAGTCAGTAATGCGTCCGGGTCGTACCAACCCGGTATCACCTGAACCGCAATTCTTTCTACCCCAGAAGTTGTCTTGGTCGCCAAAGCTTTGCCAATAGTTGGTCCTGCTTTAGTTTGTTTCATACCCACACCCGCAACAGAACTGGGAGCGATCGGATCACCAATCGCAATATTGCCATTTGTCGTATCTACCTTGGTATTTACACGACCAAGCATTCCTACGATTGCCTTACCCGAATTGTCATTGGAATCATTACCTACAAAAGCAGCAGTATCGGTAACTACACCTAAAAGAAGGTCACCAACAACTGCTTTCGTATTCCCGGTGGATTTTGATGAAATTATATCTCCGTCGGCAACACTCTCAGCAACTTCCGTCCATTCGGCTAAATCGGCATTTCCGGAGACAAACTGTACGCCGGAATTTTGCATCTTAATATTTCCTACCCCAGTACCAGCACCGCCTTCAGAAGTAACTCCACCAAGAAACTGGATAAACCTTGTCCCTGTCGCACTTCCAACTGCTGTTCCCGTAGTAAACCTCATTACGGAGTTTGTAGAAACATCGGTGGTATTGAAGTTCGAGATTGAAGCAATTGGAGTAGTAGATGAATTTCCAACAATCGATAGACCATAACTAGGCGCTGCAGTCCCCATCCCAATACGGTTATTCAAAGCGTCGATTGAAAAAGTATTTGAATCAAAGTTTAGTGAATTGACGGCACCATTTAGTCCCACAGTCGTAGAATTGGGAAGCGTCCATGATCCAGAATTTATGGTTAAACCATCGCCGGATGCATCTCCAATTGTTGTACTACCATTGGATTTAAAAGTTCCCGATATGGTTGCATCTCTACTTATCAATCCTCGAAACCCACCAATTTTAGTTACAACCCCTCCAAAAGAATCAATAATATCGCTATTGCCCGCTATCGTAAACGCCGTCGATGACGCAGGGATCAGAGGATCGGGGTTATACCAACCCGGATTTACTTGTACTGTAATAGTTCCCGGTGTTCCTGATGAAAAAACTTGTGTTGCCCGCCCAATGATTGGACCTTCCTTGGTTGCTTTCATTCCTACACCGGCAGTCGAACTAACTGTAATTGGGTCTCCTACTGCGATGCTCCCATTGCTGTTGTTTACTTTTGTAGTTACAAGACCTAAATACCCTACTATGGCTTGACCCGGTCCAGGATCTCCAGATGCTGAATTTCCCAAAAATGCCGGATTGTCTGACACTACTCCTACCAAAAGATTTCCTGTTGTAGCTTTCAGATTTCCCGAACTATCTACACCGATAATATCTCCAACTGTTGGAGATCCCGCCACATCTAATACTTCAGCTAAATCCGCGGACCCAGACACGTAAGTAACGCCGGCATTGTTTAGTCTTATAGCTCCTACACCAGTCCCCGCCCCAGCTTCTGTGGTAACTCCAGCATAGAACTGCATAAATCTTGTTAGATTAGTTCCGGTAGGAGTTCCAATATTTATCCTAATTACGGATTTTGTCGCGGAACTACTGGTATCAAAGTTAGAGATAGATGCAATATTTCCACTCGCTTGGGTACCCACCACAGACAAACCGTAACTTGGAGCATTTGTTCCAATTCCTAGCCGGTTATTCAATGCATCAATTGATAATGTATTGGAGTCAAAATTCAGCGCATTGGCTACATTTGCCAATGTAAAGGTCGACGCGGCTCCTGCCGACATATTTAGCGCTCCTGCAGAAGTTAAGGTAAGAGTTCCGGAAGTAACAGTAGATAATGTCAATCCATTTGATGTCGTAGAGATAGTTGATGAACCTAAACCTGTAATTGATAAAGCTCCGGATGTGGATGTCATATTTAAGGCTCCCGCAGAAAGAGTCAATCCATTTGTAGCGGTAGATAAACCATTTGAAGTAATAGTTCCACCACCGGTCGTTGAGATATTCCCTGATGTTGTTACAGCGTCACCAGCATTGCTTGGAGATAATGTGGTACCGGTTCTACTCCAGTATCCAAGTACTCCCGATGTTGGTGGAGTAGATGTCAGCGCGCTTGAACCATTGGTATATACTCCCGATGAAGCTGTTAGTCCGGAAAGTGTTAATCCTGTAAATGTTGGGGAAGCCGCTGAAGAAATTCCTTGAATAGTATCTACTGTTCCCAAAGTCACGGTAAAGTTCGTTGAATTATACGAGGCAACACCTTTCACTGCCGTAGTGGCATCGATTCCTGCGATAGTGAGTGTCCCTCCCAAAGAAACAGGGGAACCGGATACCGAAATCCCCGTTCCCGCAGTCGGAGTGACTGTTATGGATGAATTGGCCAGTTGTGTGTTGAGAATTCCGGCAGTCGCCGAAAGGTTTGACGTGGTTAATCCAGAAATGGCCGTATTGGTGACGGCTGTTACTCTCCCCTGTGCATCCGTGGTAAACACGGGAATATTTAAAGCCGAACCATATGTATTAGCCGCCCCGGTATTCTTTAAGGTAATTACTCCTGTACTTGCAACGGTAGCGTCACCGGACAACCCTTGAGTAACCCATTGTGTGCCGCTTCCAATTAATAAGTTGCCTGCTGTTGCTGTTGTAAGTCCCAGAGTTACGCCATTAATCTTGTCTACCGATGTTGCTCCCTGTGTTCCGGAAACATCACCGGATAATGAACCGGAAAAGTTGGTGGCGGTTCCGGAGGAAGTAATATAACCTGAGTTATTTGTCCATTGGGAAATGTTCGCCGTCGTAAAGTAAGTCGGATCAAGACTCGGCAGAGTTCCTGTAACTGTAATTGTATCGGTCCCATTGGTAGTAATGGAGTTTATTCCTCCACCGGCAATATTTAAGGCTCCTGTCAGCAAATTTAATGAGGAAACTCCTGCAGTGCCTGTAGTTCCATCCGCTCCTGCCGGGCCGGTGGCTCCATCTGCTCCCGCCGGTCCCAGCGCTCCGGCAATTCCCTGATCTCCTTTGTCTCCCTTATCGCCCTTGGCTCCTGTCGGTCCGGCCGGGCCAACA
>CAZGSP010000016.1:0-2600 GCA_964528565.1 uncultured Pseudomonadales bacterium
AGAACCGGGTCCTTTGGTCCTGCCGGCACCCCGCCCCGGAAAAAGTCTGGAAGAGATCAGCGGAGAGCCGTTTATTAACACCTTAAGACTGTGGTTCGAAGAGCGGGTCACCATCCCGAGATTGTTTGATTGGTTCATCGGTTTGAGCTCGATTATCTTGGGTGTTTCCATGTTCTTGCATACCAAGCAGGTAGACGCCCTGCAAATAGGCCGGTTCTCGATGTGGTTTACGCCTATCAGGGTGTCTTTGATCCTATCGGGAATCGGCTTGATCGTCTCCGACATGATCCAAGAGGAGTATATCCGTTACCGGAACCTCAGTAATTACTTCAGAGTAGTCCTGTTTGCTACCTACGCGGGACTGTCCTGGATACTTCTACTGGGAAATGATGCGGATGGACTGGCCATCTACGGCCTTTTCGCGGTGGCGATCTTGATCGAAGCGGTCTTTGCCGTCAGATCATCTACCGCCTACATGCTATATATTCAAGGATTGCTCATCGCTACAGCCCTGATCTTCTTTTTCTATCCGGCGGATCCTTCGCTGTCTCCGATAGCCGGAGGACTCCTCGCGATGTTGGATGGATTTAAGTGGGTCTGGTTTCTCGTGGTGGTGTCGCTTGTGATGGTGACTCTTTATGGCTTCTTTTGGGATAAAAAAGTACTCAAGACCTTTTCCGCGTTTTGCGGGATACTGCTGATCTTTTTGGCTTTGTACTTTGCCAATAACAATTATTGGGACAGAGCATTTTTCGTTTTGATCGCCGGCATGATCGGCATGATCATGCCCTTTTGGGATACATTCAAAAGTAAGTTTAAGACAGACAGGCCAATGGTTTTCCGGATGTTTGGAACCGTGATGATGTTTTTCTCTTTAGTGATAGTCCTAATATCTATTGTTCAGTCCATATTGATGAAAGATGCCAACGTTAATCTGGCCGAGAAGGCCGACTTCGGCCGTCTGACGGCAGAGAATACGATCTTGGGTGGCTTTTCCGCCTTGGAAGGTATTGCCCAAAATCCTCTATTTCAAAAAGCGTTCAAGGCCGGTGACCTGGAGGGGATGGACAGCTTTACCAAAGCCATTTTTAAGAACAATACCGACTTGGGGATAGTGCTCGTCCTTGACAGTACCGGTAAAGCCATCTCCACCTACCCATTTTCTTCTTACATTGTCGGCAGGAGTTATACAGTTGACGCTTTTTTCCGATACATCATTAATGAGAATATGTATTTTTCCCGAACCCTCGAACCCTTGGAAGGAGTGTCGAAGTCGGCGATCATCATCGGAACGCCGATCACGGAAAAAGGGGCGGTGATCGGGGCGATGGTCGCGACCATCAAACTCGACGCGTTGGGAGACAGGATGGATGAAATAGCTACTACGGCTCTGGACCAAAGGATGGTGCTGATAGACGGTGGTGGCCGGTGGCTCTCTGCTCCTCAAGTGGGAGTGGCCGGAGAAAAAATTGCCGAGTCCGATACGACAAATTTGATGTGGTCCAGACCCACAGGGGCGGAAATTGGTTACGACTCGGAAGGTAAGTATTCCTTGTTCAGATCGAGTAAAGCGAAGGACTTGAACTGGACGGTAGTCATTTCCGAGCCGGTTTTCTCCATCCTGGATGTGAGCCGGTCCGGGCTGATGATCGTTCTTTTCCTCTTGTCGGTAGCGGTCCTAACTGTGTCATTTTCATTTGTATTTTCAAAAAAAAGGATGGAGTAATTAGCATGAAAATTTAAATGGAATTATATTTACCGGTCACAGGAAGTAAGTACAACCGCGCTATCAAAGGGATTTTGGTGACTTTCCTGGTTTTTACCGCCGTTTCTTTTGTGGTGGTGGTCGGTGGATACAAACCTGCCATTCCGGTACCTATACAACCGTCAGTTCCCGCCGAAGTGACGGATGTTACCCCTGAGGTGTTGATGGGAAGTGTTTTTGAACGGCCATTTTTGATGGCCGTGTTACGGACGAACGGATCGTTTTCGTTTGCCAAGATTGAAAACGGAGAGATCTCCAATGAGAAATTTCAAAATGAGGTAGAGTTGACGTATCAAAACGGAGACTCGGGACTAATTACCGAAGTCAATGGAAACGTGGACATCTTTATCTCCAAAAAAGGCGCCAAAGAAACTGCCAAGCTGGTCGAAAGGGGAGTCACCTCGGTTACTCTTCCGGACAATACTTTCTTACCGGTAAAAATTGTCAGCGGAAAAATTGTCCGGGGAAAACTGGCCGGGGACTTTGAACTGCAAACTTTGACGACAAATAAAAAGATTTTGGGTACATTTGATACCCGTGGAAAATTGACGAGTGCGAGGGTGGAAAACGTTCTGAAGGAGCCCGATGCGATGACGACTCTTATTGGAAAAGAGATTTTGAAACTTTCGGTAAGTATGGAGGGAAAGTCCGACAGCCGGGTGCTGGCGGCCACTACCGACGACGTTGCTCCAACGGCGGTTGGTATCCCTCTTGACTTGGGAAGGATAGCCTCTTTCTTCCAGGTGAAGCAGGACTTGGGGGACGGATCCCTGACTATTGTTTCTCAGCCAAGCCCCGGATTTCCGGCTACCGGAATCACCACGGCGGGGCTTGC
>CAZGSP010000017.1:0-10635 GCA_964528565.1 uncultured Pseudomonadales bacterium
CAAACGCCGCGCTATACGCGGGGTTTTTTGTGCGCACATTAAATTAATAAAGGAGGTAATATGTTTCGCAAACTCTGGTTACTTCTAAAACCCTTCCACCGGACTTTTCTTGTTTTCGTTTGCCTGGCGGTCCTCTACGAGACCGTTCAGTTGGGAAGTAGCTATGTCATTAGCCTCGTCGTAACCCTTTTTGGAAGCGGTGTGAACCCAATGGTGTGGGTCTACCTGATCGTCGGTCTGATCCTCTTCGACGAGCTAAACATGAGGCTAGACAACGCTTTTGACTGGCACATCATCGCCAAGCAAAGCCATCCGATATTTCGCTACTTGAAGCTATCGGCGATCTCCAAGTTTCTCAAGATGAACATACCCTGGCATCATAAGCACAACTCAGGCACACTAGTGGGTAAAGTCGGCGACGGCGTCTGGAAAACTCTGGACATTGTGGATGTGATGAGTTGGGAATTTGTTCCGACTGTAGTCCAAACCATTATTAGCCTGATACCGTTGTTTATTATTAGTCCGTGGGTGGCTCTGATAGCCTTGCTCACCTTCTTTCTCTTCGCTTGGCTTACTGTCAGGGGAAATCGAGAAAAAGAGCCATTCCGGGCCAAACGTCAAGATTTCTACGAAGAAGAGTGGAATAAGTCGATCGCTTCAGTTCAGTCGGTAGAAACCAATCTGATGTTTGGCCAGCAAGATCGGTTATTGCAAGATCAAGCCAATATCCATGATGGTATCATCGGTGAAGCTCTCAAGGAACATCGGCTCGGGGTGTTTAAGTACAATCGTTGGCGAATTCGCCTCCTTACCATGGCTCGTAGGATTATTCTCGTAATTTGGATTCTTCAGTTGACGCAGGGGACTCTTACCATCGCCGGCCTAATATTTGTTAGCGTCCTGGTTGAGCGGCTATTTTCCAGTTTTTGGCGTTTTGCGAGACTCTTGGACCGTGCGGCTCAAAATAGCGAAGGTGCCAAAAGGCTCGCTGATCTTCTCGATGAAAAAGAACCTGTCGAAACCGGGATGGTGAGAGAGATCCGGAGCGGACCGATGGGTATCAGTATTCAGAACGTTTGCTTCGCCTACGAAGGGGATTACTCCAAAGAAGATGGTGCCCTACACAATTTTAGTTTGGAAATTGAACCCGGAAAGAAAATTGCCTTGGTTGGTCCTTCCGGAGCCGGGAAAACTACGATCCGAAAAATTGTTACCCGGTTGGTAGATTGTCAAAAAGGAACCGTGCTGGTAGGGGGAGTCGATATCAAGGACTGGGATGGGCATCAACTTCTGGAGCAGTTCTCCTATGTTCCTCAAGGAGACGATGTCTATATTTTTGACGAGAGTATTCGATACAACATCGCTTTTCCCCGGCCTGAGGCTGGCGACGAAGAGGTAATACAGGCCGCCAAGTTAGCCGGAATCCATGATTTTATCTTGAACCTTAAGGAGGGTTACGATACTCAGGTTGGAGAGAGGGGAATCCGCTTGTCGGGGGGACAAAAACAGCGAGTTGCCTTGTCCAGAGCCATTCTGGCCGACCGTCCCATCCTCATCCTGGATGAAGCCACCAGTGCCGTTGACGCTATCACCGAGAGTGAAATTCAAACCAATATGCGCACCATTCTCACCGGCAAAACCGCCATCATCATCGCCCACCGTCTTTCTACCGTTTGGGGATTGGCGGATAAAATTGTCGTTATGGACAACGGGGAAAAAGTCGAAGAAGGCACGCACAAAGAACTGGTTGACCAAGACGGACTTTACGCCCGGATGGTCTCCTTACAAACAGAGTAATCACTTACGCCCCGTATCCACGGGGCTTTTTCTTATCTTCTACTTCTTTTGACAGCCTTTTTGGGTGCCGCTTTTGCCTTGGATGTGAGGGCAATATCCTTTTGGATGAAAAGGTAAACAATTGGCAGTATTCCCACACTGTTTATCACGAGCAGGGCTACGAACCAGAGAGTTTGTTTTCTTCCGGCACTTTTATAAAGGGCGATGCCCCGAAGAATCAGGTCCACGATAAGGAGCACAAAAAGAAACGGCCTTGCCTCCGGTTGCATCATATTTTGGTAATTGTTGAACATACTTCTATATTACACAATTTTTTGGTCTTATACTAATCTTAATGTCCGCCATATCCGTCGTTTTAGTTCCCCTTAGTTTATTTCTTCTATTCCTTTCCAAAAAATGGTTGACTCTAGAACTTGGGAGGCTCATTCACCGGTTCGGCGGAGGACGCCATACCCTGATTGTCATTTGGAGCCTCATATTTTTACCCGGCACCGTGATCCACGAGTTATCTCATTTCTTTTTTGCCATTATCACCGGTGCCCGGACAGGGAAGATCGAGGTCATTCCCGAATATCTTGAAGACGAATGGGAAAATGAAAGCAAAGGAGGGACGGTTGCCCTGGGTTATGTCCAGACCCAAAGACTCAATCCGCTACAAGGCTTTTTTGTCGGCACGGCTCCGTTTATTGTCGGCACGGTTCTTTTGGTCTCACTGGCTTCCTTACTGCGAACCGGGTTCGACTCCGGCTGGACGGCTATTCTGGTCCTTCAGGGATATTTATTTTTTACTATCGCCAACTCTTTTTTCCCCAGCTGGTCGGACATCAAACAAACCTTACCCGTGGTGATCATCGTCCTTGTGGCCGCTATTCTTGCCTGGATACTTGGTTTTCAGATTTTTCTCGGTCCGGACTCCCGGATAATTTCTCTTTCGGATACCATCACCACTACTCTTCTTATCAGCGTAGCCGTCAATCTTATCCTTTGCACCATCCTGTTTATTGTCAACCATATACGGAAGGGGAGACGTTAGTTAGAAACGGCATTGAAGTTCGGGCTCGTGCCAGCAAGAACTTCTTCCGGCTTCGGTATAGATCCAGTTAGCTGGAGTACCCGGCTTTTTTTGGAGATCGGTGCCGAAGTACCAACCGCGGGATAGCTCGGTTTGTGAAATAGAAGGAATTTCCTCTTCCAACTGTGTTGGAGGTGGAAGCTGTTTAACAAACTTCTCATTCCTGACGGCCAAAAAACCCAGTATCCCCAACAGTAAAAAAATCAAGAGAAAAATTTGCCAACCAACTCTAATTTTCATTTACAAATCCAATTATATATAATAGATCTATATTAATTACTTTTTAGTATGAAAAAGCTCATCTTCATTCTTCCGGTCGCTCTTTTCCTTTCCGGTTGTACCCTATTTCCTTCTGCCCCGATCACCGGTACCGAGGAACAAAAGGCCGAAAAACTCGCCCAAATTATTAGTAGCGGCGGTCAAGCCAACTGTAAAGTTACTAACCTGTCGGATGGTACCGGTACTCAAATTATTGTCTCCGGCAAGAAGATGAAGATCGTCGGCTCGGACATGGGAGAAGGCAAGCAGGGGACAATGATCAACGATACCCTCTATACCTATATCTGGTCCGAAGGCGAAAAGGTGGGCTACAAGATGAAAGTGGAAGCGGAAACACCCGAAGAGCCCACCGGCACCCCGGCCCAACCGGAACAGTTTGATACCAACCAACAAACCGCCGACTACGAGGATACCACCAAGTACAAGATGGACTGTACCCGGGGAAACGTTTCGGACTCGGAGTTTACTCCCCCCGCCGATGTTGAGTTCACCGATTTTGCGGATATGCTGAGATCCGTGCCCACCATGCCGGCAAGATAAGGGTTGCCGCCGGATCCAATTTGACAAACGGGTTTAAGGAGTTAGTATTAAATTATATGAAAAAATACACCCTTGTTCCTGTAATGGTATTAATTGTCCTGGCTTCAGTTTCTTCGGTTTATGCCCAAAGAGGCGCCGGTCAGCAGAGTTTGAATGGTAACGAAAATCAAATACAGGTGCAGAATCGTGGAGAGGACAATCAGATAGAAACGAGCAACAATGAACAGGAAGATGGCAACGAGCTGGAGGATGGTAGCGAAAAGGTAGCCACCAAAGAAGCCTCACCCCGCAGCGAAAGGGCTTTGGAACACATGAGTGAAGTCGCCAAACAAGTAGAGATCTTACTTATGGCCAGAACCACTAAGGGAGGTATCGGAGAAGAGGTGAGACAGGTTGCCCGGGATCAAAAACAAGCACAGAGTAGGATCGAAACCGAGCTGAGAAAAATCATTGGTAGGGGCAGTATTCTCAAGGCTTTATTGGGTCCCGATTACAAAGCGTTGAAAAACATGCAGGAGCAAATCGTTCAAAATGAACTGCGTATTCAACAACTGGAAGAGATGAAGGCAACGCTAACCCTAAAAACAGACATCGCCATGGTTGACGAAGCCATCGATCTCATGACGGAGCAAAACGTTCTTCTACAAGAAAAAGTTGCCTCCGAAGAAAAAACCGCTAGCATGTTTGGTTGGCTCTTCAGATATTTCCTTAAATAGAGTTTCAACTTTCCGGCGTGGCTCTCTTCGCTACTCTGTTTTTAACTACCGTTAGAATTATATAATTAATATCGTGGAAGAAAAAAAAGAAAATAGGCGATTGCCGTTGTCCAGTATCATTGCCATTGTTTGTCTAATCGTCCTGTTTTATTGGTTTTTCTCGGGGGAAATGTACGGCTTTTATGCCAGCATGGTCTTCCTTTTCTATTCATGGACGCATAGCATGTGGATTTCCGTGGTTCTTTTGGGAGTTTTTCAAACCTTGCTCCTCATTCCTTTCCGTATCATCCGCCTTCTGGATTTTAGGAATATCAGAGATTTTCAAACCGAAACTGTCGAACATGAAGACACCGGTCGCCAGGAAAGCTTTTTGAGACGTCAGTTCAGGCGGGGGAACTGGACACTGACTCTCTATTTATTGGATTTTTCGGTCCAGCTGACGACATATATCACTATCGGAAAGTTGTTTCTCACCGATTTTTACACCAAAGCTCTTAACCCAAACATCCTTTATTCCTTCGTCAACTACCCCAATTACCCTCTCAGAGACCGGTTTTTCAAAATTCCTTACCCGGCAGTCACCAAAACGATCGATCTTGGAATAGAGACCGTTGTTTATGTCTGGTTGATGATCATCATCGCCCAGCTGATCATCTCCATGATCCGCTCCATGATAATGAGGAAAAATAAAGTCGAGAAAGATTCGGGGCAGCCCGAGACACATAAAGCCGGAAGGGCGTCCGGTCGTCACATGGTTGTCTACGGAGTGATTCTTTTTATTTTTTCCTACTTTTTAGTTCGCAATTTCCCGATTGCCGGAGAACTAAGGATCTTCACCGGAGATGTGGCAAGGCCAAACAGAACCTTCAATACCGTTACCGCCCTGGCCACCTTTTTTACGTTAATGTGGTTTGGAGTCAACGATATTCTTAAGAAGGGCAAGATAGCCAAGAGCATGGGGATCCCTCAAAGGCGGATCGACAGAACCCAAATGTCCTTATTCAAAGGCAAAATAACGAACGCCACTTTCATCGGCATGGGTGCGTACTTCATTACGAATCAGATCCCGTGCGCCTTTGAACTTTCCATTTTTACTCTGGAAGTGATCTCGCTCTTCTCACCCTTTACTCTTGATAAATTGATATTGAATAAAATTCCCCAAAAAGAATATCCGGATACGCAGGAAAAGGAAAAACACGAAGTGGAGAAGCAATTTCTCGCCCCCACGGAATAGATCTGTCAATGCTATACTGAAAGAGTAAGATAATTAACAATTTGTATCAGAAAGGAATAGTTCTATGAGTATATTGGATATCATTCTCCTGATCTTGATTATTTCCTGGGTAGGAGGGTTTTCTTTAAGGGTTGGAGGAGGGTTGATACATTTATTGCTGGTAATAGCCCTGATTGTGTTAGTAGTTCGATTATTAAGTTAATAAAATATGCCAAATAAAAGCAGCGAAAAGTCAACAACCATAATCAACAATCCATCCACCGGAGATTCCGGCGGAGGAATAGGAATGATAGTCGGACTGGTAATCTTATTGGTGATTGGCTATTTATTTTGGGTCTACGGCCTTCCGGCGATAAGGAATATGCAAGTGGGAACGCCCCAAATCAATATCCCCAGCCAGATTGATGTAAACATCAACCAGACCGAGTAAGGCGATCCAAAGGCCCTGTTGTTCTATGCTAGAATACTCCCGTATCTAATGCTCGTTTAAATTAGACACGGAAAAAGGAGCACCATGGGCAAATTACTCGATTTGGCTATCTATGGCAATGTTTCTTGGCTGTTGGCTAACAACATCAAACTGCTGACTCTGCGCCTGGATACCCCAAAATACGCAGACCATAAATCGGGCGAAAAGATCCTCCTCCGCTACGATGGAACTGAGAAGCATCTCGGTGTGATCTACAACCGTCAAGTTAAGCCTCTTCAGGACTATTCACCCGCCGAACTGATGCTCGATGGCTACATGAGCGCCCGCGAAGCCGCCAGGGATTTGAAACAGTACCCGGGGTACGATAAAGTGACCGTGAAGACCCCCATGCTTGGACTTGGCTTCGCCGCCTGGAGTCATTTCAGTTCCTATCTCAGCCAGGAACTGCAGGCAGAATTGTTACGGACCGATTTGAATCGTGCCGTGTGCCTGCCCCAATTCCGCGGCTTCTTCATGCCTACATTTCTTTGGTGGGCGATCCTCAAAAACCAAGACGAGGGGACAATCCTGACCGTCGGCAAGTGGCATGATTTTCTCACCGGCCATCTTGGGATTTTCTCTGCCAAGGAGCTCAAGGCTGTAAAGACGGTTGATCCCTCGACCGAAAAATTCTACCGGGGTCTTCGTCACCAGTCGATCAAATCTATCCTGAGATACTCTTCCACCCAAGGGCCGGAGTACCGCTCTCTTGTTCTGTGCGAGCCCGTCTCCGTCAAGAAATAGTTACCTTTAAACCCACCCTCCGGTGGGTTTTTCTTTTATGACGGCCAAACTACCCGCTTAGTAGGCACAAAGTCGTTCGAGGTGTAAGAATACCGATCACTATTGAAAGAGGGGTAACTAAAACCAGATATTTAAAATAATATAATTAAAGAAATGAGGAAGAACTCCTCAGCATAAAATATATTATGGACTCAAAATCGTTATCCTTAGCAAAAGGACTGTTAGGTAAGAAAGTCAAAATAAAAATTGACCGTCAGCTTGGTAGCAAACACCCAAAGTGGGGATTCAATTACGACGTTAATTATGGATACATTGAGGGTATTATCGCTCCGGATGGAGAAGAGCTTGATGCCTATCTATTGAAAGTAGACCGTCCTGTTGAAGAATTCGAGGGAATAGTTGTTGCGATTGTCCATCGGACGGACAACGATGACGATAAGATTGTTGTCATCCCTGAAGGCGAAAATGTCACCGATGAGGAAATCGAGAGCTTAACTCAGTTCCAGGAAAAGTTTTTCAAACACATAATCGTGAGATCGGACAAAATACACGATTAAATCCTATAATTGGAATTTTTGTGTAGCCTTGGCGATCACCCAACCCTGATCTCCAACTTCCCCCTTCTTCATAATAAGTATTAGAACAAAAACAGCCACTCGTTGGCCTCTCAAACCAACAAAAAGCTCCGGGATTGTCGAACAAAAGCCGACAAGATGATGATAGTATACTTTTACATATGTTGGAGAACGGTCCAGAAAGAGAAACAAAGGAAATCATTTTCGATGAAGTATGGTCAAAACGTGGAACAAATTCAAAACCGGCCGAAGGGACTGTGCTTCCCGTCGAATGGAAATCGGGTTACGGCTTACCTCTAGTGATTGCATTAAAGGAATCAAGCCTGTTTCTGGAGCGTTTTGACGATTACTACAAAGATAGGGATGGGGGCAAACGAAAAAGAGTTTTTTGTTTAGGTTTATTCGAAGATCGGACATTAGGATGTAAGTCCAAAAATCTTGTGCCCATAGGATATATTTATCTCCAAGAAATTGAATACGACCAAACCCAAATGGTTTGTAGTGATACGTTTACTATGGGGAAACCAATTTCAACGATCGTTAGCGATAACGGCACGGAGATAGAGGACCCTTTATTTTCTAAGTTAGTAAAATCTAAACACGTACCACTTGCGGCAATCAGCATTGGATCCGATACAACATACGAGAACAGACGTGGCCAAGTAATATCCAAATTGAGTCAGGTTGGGAGAAGGGATGACGGTCTTGCCCTAGAAGAAATGATTAAAGACCCCCGGGCAATAAAATCAGGTGGTGACAAGGAGAAACTTGAAGATTTTCAACACACCCACCAAGGCCTTGGCCAATTACTTTTGGCTGGTGCGGTCGACATATGCAAACGCACAGGCCACAACAAACTTCACCTAAATACAACCAACAATGAATCTCGTAATTTAATATATGAATCCCCATTTAAATACAAAGAAGAAACCGTTCGTGGATTCAAAAACCTAATTCTAGACGTAATTTGAAAATTGCCGACTCAGCCGGCAAGCCTCAGTACTTCGATTTTACGTTTGATCAAGTTTTTACTCCCGAAGGCTTCGATAGAGCCCAATCGGAATTTCCGGAAGAACAAATGACGGAATTCTGGAATAGCGGCAAGGTTTGGGAAAAATTAGCCCAATATTTATCCAAAGCGATCACCCCACCCTGATCTCCAACTTCCCCCTCTTCTCCTTATATATCTCCTCAAACATCTTCATCGTAAAGACACCGGCTTCCGGACTCATCTTGTTAAAATATCCGGTAATGGTTACCGTGTTGCCGGCAGTCTCAATTTTGTATGTCTTATTTGGTTTACTTCCGTTATAAGAAAACAAATTGGATGTGACCAACGAATCGCTCACAAAATCCATAGTCGCCAGAAGCCCGATCACTTGGTAGTAGTACTTTCCGTTGCCGTTTCCCTTCCGGATAGGGAAGTCAAAGTCCAGCCTCCCGCGACTGGTCCAGTACTGGACAAATTTCTTTCCTTTAGAAATCACGATATAGGTGCATCCCTTTAGTGCTTGCCCCAGAGCATACTCAATATATTTTCTTTCATCCTTCTTGTGTTTATACCCATCGATCGCTTTTTGAGTGTCTTCCACAAAACCTTCGTGATCTTGGAGAAGGATCCTTATCTTACTTCCTTCTTTTTGGAACAAAAAGTGCTTCCTTTCAAATTCTCCCCAGAAAACATAGCTCTTCACCCGGTAATACTGATTTACCAGCCAATATACCCCCCGGTAGAAATACTTCTTTAATTTTTCCATCCTCTCCTTCATATCTTACTCTTTAGACGCGTGCGATAATATGAAACATGGTTGATCAAATATTTTCATACAGAGAAATGTGTGACCAGGAAAACTCTAGTTTACAGAGAGGAATGAATTTTCGTCTCAATCCTAATTATTCGGTTATCCTGATGTCACGTAGGAGTAACGCTCCCTACAACGATCAAATTCTAGAGGATGGTGTGAGTATTTTGTACGAAGGTCATGATGAGCCTAAAAGTATAGGAAACTTGAATCCAAAACTATTGGACCAACCGTTACGTTCAAAATATGGGAGGTTAATGCAAAATGGTTTATTCGTAAAAGCAGTTGACGAATATAAATCAGGAGCCAGATCATCAGAGAAGGTTAAGGTGTACGAAAAGGTGTTACCGGGAGTATGGTCACTGAAAGGCATGTTTGATCTCATGGATTATCAGTTCAGTAATGACGGAAAAAGAGACGTTGTTTCTTTTAAACTAAAACTATCTGATCAGCAGGAATCGGAACGGAACTTGGGGAATATAGATGATAGTCACAACAGGCTAATCCCCTCATCAGTTAAATTGGAAGTGTGGAAGAGAGATAAGGGTGCCTGTGTTATTTGCGGATCAAATAAAAATCTTCATTTTGATCACGAGTTACCTTTTTCAAAAGGCGGTACAAGCTTAACCGCTAAAAACATTCGAATATTGTGTCTAAAACACAACCTAAGTAAGTCCGCCAAAATCGAATAATCTATGATGATTTGGAGTATTCCAGTGCTAGAATTGGCATATGGGAAAAGAAGAAAAGGATTCAGTATCAAACCTCACTGAAAGAATAATAAAGTTTAGAGATGCTAGAGACTGGAAACAGTTTCATAACCCCAAAGACGTATCGCTTTCATTGGTCCTTGAAGCAGGGGAGGTAATGGAACACTTCCAATGGAAAAACGCTGAGGAGATGGAGCAATGTGTCAAGGAACATAGGGATGAAATTGGCGCTGAACTTGCTGATGTTTTATACTGGGTTCTTCTTTTGGGTAATGATTTAGGAATCGATGTTCTAGAAGCATTAAATAGAAAAATGGATGAAAATGAATTGCGATATTCTGTTGAAAAAGCAAAAGGTAATCATAAAAAATATACCGAACTTGAATAAATGATTATCTATCAGTCCACAAAGAAAGGATTCGTTAGAGATGTATTAGAAGGATACGCTGATTCAAAAATACTAACGTCATACGTGAGGGAGACGGGACATTCAACAAGTCTTCATGAACAGGAGTCGTGGCGAAACTCCATGCAATATATGAAAGATGTAATGCAGGATGTAGAAATTCCTGATGACGCTGGGGTTGCGATTGAATACAAAATACCGCAGACATCAAAAAGGATTGATTTTATCCTAACAGGTAACGATAACGAAAAGAAAAAGGTGGCCATAATCGTTGAATTAAAACAGTGGAGT
>CAZGSP010000018.1:0-3549 GCA_964528565.1 uncultured Pseudomonadales bacterium
CGACCAGAAGTCGGGGTGGGGAAGTTAGGCGGTGGCGGGGGGAATGACTACCCCCAAAACTTCGGTCAGATAGGTCTCGATAGCTTTCACAAAAAAGGCGGTTCTGGTCATGTCGTTGACGATCACCCAAACCATGTTTTGAGACTTGGCCGATTCAAAGGAGATGTTGCCAAACAGTCTGGCGTTGGGATCCAAGATGACAATACCGGTTTGTTTGGTGGGGTGACGAATATTTGAATGAGCTTTGACGCCGGCCATATGGAGCGCCCAGAAGGCCAGTTCTTCCGGAAACTCGTAGACAGCCAGTCTTTGAGCGGGGACAAGGTACTTTTTGTGAAGAATGGAGTCTGTTTTTGGTTTTATCAAAGGAGCGACCACCTTTCAAAGAGGATATGGGATATTGTATCTTACTTTGTAGTGGCGGAAGGGGTAGCTGCATTACCAAGGGGAACCAATTTTTCGAGTGTTTTGATTTCCGCCATGATCGTTGGATAATCCGCCGAGGTTTGACTGGTGTACTGCAGGCCGGCTTTGGCGTACTGGAGGGCGCGGGGATAGTCTTTTTTATATTTGTATATGGCGGACAAGTTGTAGTAGGGAATATCCCAGTCGGTTTTTAATTCGAGGGCTTGATTGAGAAGTTTTAGAGCCTGATCCGTATCCCCGAGATTAAAGTAGAGGGCTCCGAGCTGGAGTCGCAGACCGGGATTGGTGGGGTCCAGAATGATAGCCTGGTTGAAGTGAGAGACAGCGAAGTCCTCGGCACCGCGGGCGCTACCAATGAGAGCCGAATAAATGTTGGCCAGGTTTTCATAAGAGCCGGTGTTTAAAGGATCGAGCTTGGCGGCCATTCTGCCGCTATCAATAGCTCTCTGTATATAATCGGTAGCGTTTTTCTTATCTTCTTCGGTGGCGTCTTTTTTGTTAAGCAGGGATACGGCTATCGCTTTGTAAAACCGGGAGAGGGTCAGGGGGTAAGTTGTGTTAAACGGATCCAGCTTGGCGGAGTTGACAGTCTTGAGGTAAGCACCAACCGAGTTTGTTTTGACCATCTGTTCTGCTTGCTTGGCCGAAACGGAAGCACGATAGGCCGGTATGGCATAGTACCAATAGGTGGCAAGCAAGATAAAGGAAACGAGTGTGAGTATCCAAGGAAGAACAAAAGCGGAGGGGGAGTACTTCTCGTCTTTGGTAATTTCGTGATAAATATTGGCGGAGTCCGATTTGGCCGAGATGCTCAGATTCAGGTCTCTAACGTCTTTGAGACCCAGTAACTTAAACTCGACCGTCAACGCTATCAGAGAAACGAAACCGAGAACAAGGATCACCGGTCCGACGGGGACAAAAAAGTAAGCCAGCAGGGAGGTGATAAGTGAAAGTGACAGAAATACGAAAGAGGGGTTGTCGAGATGGGCAGAACGGTGCTTGATGGAAATGATAGCCGGTCTTATAAAAGAAACAATAAACGATAGGGCTCCAATGATCCCGATGGTGGAAATTAGAGTGAGGAAAAAACTTCCCGACTCGGGGAACCGGTAAAGCCAAAGAGCATTGTCGCGGTTTAGATACACCGGTTTGAGACGGGTGAAGGTGGTGAAGTATGTTTCCGGTCCGAAGCCGAGAAGCGAAGTCTGCCAGTTTTTGAAAGTGTCCACGGCGATATACCAACTGGCGCGGTAGGGAAGTAAGACGAGGACCCGCTTGCCATCTTGGGGAAGAAGGAGGGTCAGATTTATTATGGAGGCCACGATCATAAAGATGGCTGAGGCGAATAAGAGTGATTTGGTCAACCGGTTCTTACCGACAATTAGGTAGCCGATGGTGGCAATGAGGACGGGTAGAGTAAGGGTCAGCGCGGAAAAAATGTTTCCGGTGGGATTAAAAGATTTGTCGGTCAAGAGATCGGAGGTGATAATTTTGGAAAGTAGATCAAATCGATGCAAAATGGTGAACAGGCTGAGAATGGTGGCAGACGAGATCAGACCAAAAATAATCGAGTTCACCAGAACGCGGTTTTTTTGAGAAGAAGTCGCGGTAATAAAGATAATGGTAAGAGAAGCAAACAGAGTAGTTTGGCCAAAAAGGGAGACATGTTTGGTCTGACTGATCCAGACCGATGAAACAATTCCGGCAATAGATAAAACAATTAGAGGAAGAAGGGAAGGAGAGAGGGTGAAGATGAGTTTCCCTCTCGTGAGACTGCGGATACACCAGGCCGCAAGAGATAGACTGGCGAGAAAACTAACCAGATAGAGCTTGTTGAAGCCGAAAAAATCCATGGTGGAGGGCAAAAAGAAAAGCGGCATCAGAAAAGCCAAAACGAGAGGAACGAACCGTAATATTTGAGTTGAGAGTCTGTCTAGCTTTCCCCGCATACAGACATTTTAGGGATTTACTATGTGGTAGTCAATGTATCGAACAGACTCAGACGGTGTATTAACCGAGATAACCATTTGCCCCTCTTGCTTGGTCTTGACCGAGTAGATGGAGCTATCTCCCGGACGGGCAGTAAGATAGATCTGGCTGGCGGCCCTGATGTCCGGATCACTGACGGACACTTCTACCTGTCCCGCAGAGACAGAGGCGGTTTTGTCGGTTATATTGCCGGCGATTTCGGGAACGACATTTGTTTGGGCCGGAGCCGTGGCTTCGTTGGGAGCGGCGATGAGGGGGAGAACTTGGGTGGGTGAAGGAGTAACTATCGGGGTGGTTGTGGGAGTGACGGTAACTTCACTCAAGATTCCCTGAGGAAGGGGAGAGATGAGAGAGCCGGTGGGTTGGGAGGATAAGTAGCCAAGAATGATCAGGGTCGTAGGAATAAAAAAGAAAGCGCAAGAAGCCACCACAATAGCGACCGATATGGCCGAATGTCCCTTGGGAGGGACGGCATTGGAAAACTCGATGATCACAGTTCCATTTTAACACTTTCCGGTGATTCTTTGGAGTTTTGAGAAATAAAAAAACAACCTTCCGGAGGGAAGGTTGTCGGTAAAAATCGATCAGGGGGTGATTGTGACTTGTTTGAGGCCGGAACCGAAGCGAACACAGTTCCAGTCGTCGTCGACGTTTACGACCCAACAAACTTCAGGTAGGCTTCCGTTCAGGAATAAGATGATCTGATTGACTTTGATGGGCTTGTTTTCATCCAGCCGGAGAGAGATCCGAGTGTTGTAGCGAGTCATCAGAACAAGGAACTCGGTCGTCTCATATGCCAGACCATCGATAGTGAACGAGCTCTTGTTGGCGACCAAAGTTCCCTCGGGGATATACGCGTTTTCTTGTTCCCCGTTGCCAATGATGGCGAAATATCCGGCCGGCCACTCCTCGATTTCAGAATTCGCCGGGAGGTTTATGACACTGTTATGTACCAGAATGGCCACGACTAGGGCGACCACCGATATAGCAAGACTAACCCAAACGAGGATTCTATCTATGAAATCCATGAGGCTCCTTATGTGTGTTTGAATGTGAAAGTGTAAGTCCTATAATACCAGAATGAGGTGTGAAAGTCAATGCTCCGGACCAAAAAACACGGGCCCCGCCCCCCCG
>CAZGSP010000019.1:0-4278 GCA_964528565.1 uncultured Pseudomonadales bacterium
CCAAAAAAGGTGCCCTTTTTTCAACACAAAAAGCCGCCGCAACTCTTTCAAGGAGCTGGGCGGTTTCTCGGTTAATGGTCATACGACCATTATACGTAATTCTTACGAATTAAGAGCTAATTTAGCGGCCTCCGAAGGATCTCGCAGGGCGGTCTTCTTTGGGACGAGCTTCATTAACAATAATGTTGCGACCGTCAAGGTCGGCACCATTCATTTTTTCGATAGCACTCTTAGCAGCTTCAGCGTCTTCGAATTCAACGAATCCGAATCCCTTACTCCTGCCGGAGAACTTATCTGATATAACTGTTACCTCACCGAGAGCACCAAAGGGAGAAAAGATCTCCTGGAGTCTGGTTTGAGTAATATTGTAGGGTAGGTTCCCTACGTACAAACGAACAGCCATTTCTGGCTCCTTTCTACTTTCCCCGTGGCCATCATCACCACAAGACTGTCTGTAAAGGTTAAGATGATTTAACTAGGACATTATATCAAGACTATAATGGAAAAGCCATTATTGGCGAAGCTAGAGGCACGAGGCTATGGAGAAATTGGCACAAACGTCGTAAAATATACCCTGTTGGGGCTGTAGCGCAGTTGGTTAGCGCGTCTCCCTGTCACGGAGAAGGTCGGGGGTTCGAGTCCCCCCAGCCTCGCAGAAAAGATCCTCCCTTGTGGAGGATTTTTTGTGCAATGTATCGATGGAGGGACTCGAAAGTCGGAGCCAAACCCGTAACGGTTTTGGCGAGACAGGTCCCGAAGCCCCGCCCAGGCGGGGACTGAGGGGAGTCCCCCCTGCCTCGCAAAGTTTTTTTGACAGTAAAAACCCGTCTCTAAAGAGGCGGGTTTGCGTTGAAAGTTTGTTATTGTTTCACAAAGGAAACAGGTGTGGAATACGGTCCGATGATGATCTTTTGAACCGTTCCACCCTTGACGAGTTCAAGGTAAGAGGCGGGCCCTTTGATGTGCACGGAGAAGGTGTTGCTATCAGCTTTGCGCAAATGGACCTGTCCGGTACTAAAATAACAGATATCATCCATGAGTTTGGATAGCCAAGTTTCGTCAGCTTCCCAATCCCCCCAAACTTCACGAAAGGCATTGGCGATGGTCTCACCATCAAGGTCGCTGAGGTCAGGTTGTTCCAAATTGGCCAATGAGGCGAGAACACGATTGCGAACGATCTGTCCGGACGGAGGCGTATAGCTTCCACCATGGCGAATCTGGACGAGAAGAAAGTCGAGGGCGGACGAGGCTTCATTCTTTTCGCTTTCAAAGGTCAAGCCGACAAGTTCGGCGGCAGTCTGAACCTTGAAGTGTTTCATGAGTTGCATGACATCTGCGTAGTTGAAACCCGATCCAGTTTTCCAGGATGAACCTTCTTGACTCAATTCCCAACAATAGTATGCTTGTTGATCGGTTGGTGAATGGTCATTGTCAAAAGGATTGTGCTCGATCCGAACAATTTTCCATTTAGTCATAGGAATCTCCTTTTCCTTGTTCCTTGTATATGCGATTGAGGTAATGTACCCGTAAATAGTATCATGGAACAGGCACACTGTCAAGTTATAGGGTTTAATTTGTGCCTAGATTGATTAAGGTAGGGTTCCATTACTTTAGGCTAAATAGGTTCGAGCATCGTCTACCCAGCCTCGCAAAGCATTTTTGCCAGTAAAAACCCGTCTCGAAAGAGGCGGGTTTGTGTTTCATTGTGGATCAGATTTCATTCAGTGCTTCGGCGATTTGATGCGACAGAATGTCAATCCGATCTTTTTGATCTGCATCCCAGATGGGCAGGCTGTAACCAAAATGATCCCTTTGAGCATTGGTTACGGTAAAAATGATTGTCGGCGGCTCTTTCCTGGATTCGTCTACATAGGAAGAGTCGAGAAGGCCGTAAAGCACAGGCCCTTCAATGGTCCAGGTATCTTGATGTGCTTCGCTAGTCTTGTTGTAGACATAGCGTCTTTCAACGCGACCAGGAGCGACAGTGACAGAGATGCCGGTGCCGAAGAAGATTTGAACGGGTTTAATTCCGGCAAAACGATCACCGGCCATGAACGTGTTGGCGATCTCGACACCTTTGAGTGAGTCTGTCTTCAGAACCCCATCAACGGCACGAAGAGCCTCTTCGAAATCAAACGCGAAGTGCAGTCCGTCTTCCGACTTGATCTCGGCTGTTACCATGTAGTAGCGGAGAGCCCGAGGTATTCCAAGCTCTTCGGCCAATTCACTTTCCGGAGCACTACCGACATAGGCGGCGTTGATTTCGAGCATATACAATTCTTCTTTTCGGTCCAGAACCGTAATTTCTACGCTGGTCTTGAAGAAGACACCCTGCCCGTCATAATCGTAGTGACGTGACCAATGATCACGCTCTTGCAGGGTCTCATGGGCTTCATCGGTCATCCGTTCGACAAAACTATTGCGCACACCCTGCATATGCGGGGAAGCAACAAGGTATAGTCCGAGCCCCAAAGCTCCAAAACTTTGGCCAACGGCCTTTGCCTGCTCGTTCTCGGTAGCGTGCGATCCTTTAACGGCTCCGCTTGCATACAGGTTGAGGGCAGATTTCACACTATCCCAACCTTTGAGCGGGATTCCACGATCATAATGCTCAACTGTCACTTTTGTGATTTTCACGACTCTCTCCTTTGTTGAAGAAGAATTAATCAAATATGAAAGGGCAAATTGGATCTTGGATATTCTAGCACGTACCCGTTCTTGAGCGAACTGCCGGAATATGGTATTATATGGGCTGTTTGAAGCTCTTTACCAAACCCTAGAAATGATCTCAAAAGGAGTCAGCATGAAAATTGTTTTAGGCACAAAGGGAAGCCGTGGCTACCATTATGATTCGCCAATGAGTGGCGAGAATTTTCTTTCCGGTGTCCTGGGAAAAGGCAATGTGCGTTACCAGGTCGGCACGGAAATGATCAACACCGGCTTTGACATGCCGGCCTCCCCCCTGATCCAAGCTCTTTTCTACGCTTTCTCGCAACACTTTCCGATCAAGATCGAACCGGCATTTTTCTGGACGACTATCATCCAGGAAGTGGCCACCATGGTCAAGCAGAACCCGACCCGGTTCGCCTCCGTTTTCCATGGTGATCCCAATGATAAACGGCTGGTAAAAGTGATCTGCGACGAGCTGTACGGCAATGATGAGGCCTGGCCTTTGGCCATCGGCCGTTTCCGGACAGAGCTCGCCAAAGAAACAGGGCCGGCTTTGGTGGAAGGCTTCTTCCCGAATTTTTCGTCCGACGATGAAACACGGGAACTGGCTTATTTGGTCTCCGCTATGGATGCCGCTTCCCCCTTCTTCAAGTACGAAGTTCACACCCGTTGTGGTATTCCGGAAATCCAACTGGAAGGAACGCTCGAAGATTGGAGTAAACTTTACGGGCGCATCCTTTGGCTGGAGTTCACTTTCGGAAAATGTGAGTACTTCGACGGCCTGAAGAAGTTGATCGATCGGATCGGCCGTCAGGTGAAGGTTAATCAGCCCGATGTCGAGTTTTGGATGTCGATGTTCAAGTATCATCAGCAAAGCGGTGGCGATCGGGTGACCGGTTGGATCGCCGACCTTTACGCTCATACTTATACCCAGAACGGTGCCGTTTTGAAGACCAAGAAAGACGAGTACGGATATAGTTTGAACGCATTTCCTTCAGGATTGTCGGTCGTACCTTTCATTTGGCAAGTGATCGAAAAACGATTCCCCATGCGCTTCTTTGCCGGACTGACCGGCATCAAGATGGAAGGTGGGGTGCTGGTGCCGACGATCGGATATGGAGTAATTGAAGGAGATGTATGCGAAAAGTAGCCCTTGTCCTAATCTTTGTCTTTGCGGTGGCGCTGGTATTAACCGCTTGTTATGTCAAGTATCCCGACGCGTCGGGTATCGTTGAAACTCCGGTGATCGCCGTTTCGGACAACTGGACGTATATCAGGCTTGATCTTTACGGGACTCCGGGTGATTTCACCAAGGAAATTGGCAACGCCATTCTTCAGTGGGAACAGTCTAATCCGAACCGCAGGATTGTCAGCCTGGAGATCATTTATAAACTTCCTTCATATTCTTATCCTGCGAAGATAGAGGGAATTTCGATTTATAGTGAGTTTAAGTAATTTGCTTTTTCTTATTGACCGCCCTTAGAAGGGCGGTTTTTATTTGCTATTGACATTGATAAAAGTTTATATAAGATTGAGGTATGAAAAAAGGACAGAGTACGGAAAAACGTATTAAAAATATCCTAAAATTCTTTAAAATGAATGAGAATA
>CAZGSP010000020.1:0-3147 GCA_964528565.1 uncultured Pseudomonadales bacterium
CTCTCCCGATCTATTCGGGCGGGTTTTTCGTAGCAAAATCCCCGCTTGAGGCGGGGAAAAGATCAGTTTATAAAATAGAAGAGAGCTTCCGACAACTCCCGGAGATTGACTTCAAACTGGAACAAGAAATCATCTTCCGCGTCGCCCTCCGAGGGTTCAATGACCACCAATTTTTCTCCGTCAACGGTCAGGCTCCAAAAATCGAGCGGACCAACCGGTTGCCGGCGATCAATATTTTGTAGTGCCCGATAAAGAGTCTTGCCGTCGACCTTGTACTGCATCACCTTATCGGTCCGGCTCAACTTGATCCAAATATACAGATTGGATACTTCGATGTACCCGCCAATGACATCCACCATCCATACCCTTTTCGGGGCATTCTCCGCCTTTCGAACAGGCTTTTTTATTTTTGCGGCCATTACTGTCTCCTCTTCTATTTTTTAAAGTACGATTTTCCCAATTTTAGTTCAATTGCCATGAATGAGCAAGGCTACCGGCCTGGTGTAGAATAAATTTATGCCTCAGGATCAAGACATCGGACAAACCCTGAAAGACACTTACAACGAAATCGGGGTGAACTTCTCGGCTTCCCGCGGCTATATCTGGCCGGATCTCAAACCTTTTTTGGCCGACGTCAAAGAAAATTCCTCGGTTCTTGACGTGGGTTGCGGCAACGGGCGGCTCCTGCTGGGTCTACCCGAGAAAGTTCACTATACCGGCATCGACTTCTCAACCACTCTTCTGGAAAAAGCCGTCGAAAATCATCCCCTCGCCCGTTTTTTGGAAACCGATATCACCAAGCCGGATGTCTGGAAGACTCTGCCCCTCTTTGACTATATTTTTTGCATCGCCGTGATCCATCACTTATCCACCCGCAAAGATCAGCTCTTTGTCCTCAAACAGATCAAGGCTCATCTCAAACCGACGGGCAAGTGTCTCATCACGGCCTGGAATCTCTGGCAACCAAAACTCCTCAGACACCACCTAAACCTAAAAACCAAGATTCAAAATCATCACTATGTGTATATCCCCTTTCAGGGCAAACCCCGTTTCCATTTTGCTCACACCAAACCATATCTGGAAGGACTACTGCGGGAAGCCGGACTCGATCTGATAGTCGAAAAAACTTCACGGAACTATCTCCTTCACAATTGTTGACACGGACGATGATATTTGCCATACTAAATTAATGCCCAACGACGATCTTGGCCAGTTTCCATCACCTACTTCAGCAGATCCCACCCCTGTGACGGATCAGCCAACCGGCATCCCCGCCACCGCTCCTGTTCCCGAGCAAAGTCCTGCCTTCGAACAAACACCCGACGAAATCCCTTCCGTACCGGCTACCCCTGCGTCTTTTCCCGAAACCCCCACCGAGCCGGAAATCCAACCGGCCCCACAGGAAGAGCCAATTCCCGCCTCTCCTCCGCCACAAGAACCAGTTCCCGTTTCTCCCCCACCGCAAGAACCCATCCCCGCCTCTCCCCCGCCTCAGGAAATACCGGCCGTCATCGTCCCCAAAGGTGGTTCTTCTTTTGGTTCTCTTATCACCATCATTATTCTTCTGATCGCCGGCGTTGCCATTGCCGCGGCTGTCTTTTTGTTCTCTCAGTCCAAACAGCTCAAGCAACAGATTCAGGAAATTACCCAAACTCTTGAGAAACAAAAAACCACGATTACACCCACCCCGACCCCGACTATTTTTGAGTTCACCACCCCCACCCCTACTCCGGAATCTACCATTAGCGCCACTCCAACGGTCTTTCCTACTCCCGTGTCCACCATCTCGGCCGAAACAGCCCTGCCACTATTCAACGCCTCCAAAGCTCTGAGAGTAGCGATCAATCATCAGCCGAATGCCCAGCTTATTCTTATCAAAACAGAGAACGCGACCACTCCCAGAACTGCTTCCACCAAATACTTTTTTCGTCAAGATCTGACCACCAAAAAATACTTCTATGTCATGATCACGGGCATTGCCGATCCGGAAGTCGTGGATAAATCCATTTATGTTACTCCGGACAACAACATTCCTTCCCTAAACGATCTGGTCTTGGGTAATACTTTGGGGATCGACTTAAATGAAGCCGTAAAGATCGCTTACGATCTCTGTACCGGAGGTCTGTGTAAAGATGCGGTCGTCAAAGCTCAATACATTAAGTCCGAAGAAAATGTTATCTGGCAACTTAGCTTCGCTCCCGCCGACACCACCAAAGATACTTTAGTGCTTCAGCTAAACGCTCAAACAAAAGCGATTCTCTTCAAGTCCCCCGGCTTTTAAGGCGTAACTTCTTTCACCTGGTCGACATAGAGAGTCGTTCCGCTGTACTCACCCGAAACCGTCACGTCCTTCCCGTTGTATGTTTTCAAATCGATTTTACGACTAGCTATTTCTATTACTTTCCCACTCGAACTAATACTTACCATATCACCAGCCACCAATATCTTCCCGGTAATTGTCTGAACCGGACTTTCGGTTTGCACATCCGCCGGCTGGGCAACCAAACTGCACCCACCCAGTAACAGACCGAAGACCAACAACCCCATCACCGCCTCATTTTTTTTGATCATACTTCCATAATAGCAAAAACAAAAATCTCTCCAGGAGTGGTTGTATAATCTACAACGAAACCGAACATTCAAAAGGAGGTTACGTGTACTATTCCACAGTCATCGCTATTCCTCGTTTTATTGCGGGAAAAGTCAACCTAAAAGAAAACGAACTTGATGTGATCGTATATATCATTCAAGACAGGCAGGGTGGTTTGGAACCACCCATTACTGTTGAAGACAGTCGGGTAAATACGTTAGAAGCCTTTTACGCGTGGAAAAAGGTCAGCAAAGGTCAAATCCTTTCCCCTGATCCTACCTGTCCCGAGGACAAAGAACTTTACGAAGCTATCAATCTTCCTGCATACATCGAATACGTCGTTGATGAACAACACGAGCCAAAGATAATCGTGATGGACATACCCAGTGATCAGAAAAGTCCCAAAGCACGCTATCCATTTTGGGGAAGTACGTTCCATCTCGACGAAAGTGATGACTAAACAACATACCCGCCTTATGGGCGGGTATTATTTGTGCCGAGAGAAGGGTTCCCCTCAGTACCCCGCCATAGCGGGGGCTTCGGGGCCCGGCCCCCCC
>CAZGSP010000021.1:0-3870 GCA_964528565.1 uncultured Pseudomonadales bacterium
GGGGGGGGCTTTGGCTTACTTTGACCATAAAAAGATCGGAACATCCGAAAGTTCGTCCGGCACACAAACCTGGACATATCCTCCCGGCCGAAGGGGCACCGACATTACTATCATGTTTGCCACTTCGGTGGGGACAGGAGTCGCCACATACACCGAGGTCGCCTGTGTCCCCAGAATGAGGAAATTTTCACATCCGGTCACGAGAAATTTCCCCGGATATGAATCTATTTCAATGCCTCGCGACGGGACATCGGCAGAATCAATCTCGGTGTGGAGGGGATTTCCTACCTGACCGGGCAGGATCGGGTTTCCTACCAAAACAATGTCCCCATTGTCGATAGCTTTCTCAAAATTTTTTTCAGTCTGGTAACCGGCTATCAACCCCAACACCAAAATGACGATTATTGCCAGAAGCACCAATATCAACACATACTCAGCGAGACTTTGCCCACTCTCTGTTTTCAATTTCATCCGAATCCTCCATTTGATTTAGTGTACTTTCTTGGCTGATTATACACTACAGGATGTTCTTGACCATTTCTGATGATTCCGTCTGTGCCTACAGGCTAATCCGGATAGTACTCGACACAAGGATCAAGTAGGGATGATCTCTCAATAAAATTGTTGAATATCAGCTGGACCTTGTTTTTCTCCGGATCCACCAGTGCCTTCCCCTTATAGTCCAAAGAAACATAGCCCATGATCTTACCCAATTCATTGACCCTCAGAACTAAGCCCATGCCCTTCCGACGCAGACCGGTCAGAACATATTTATCAGAGGTGGCCTTCATCAACGCGTGCACAACCCTAGCTTTGAACAAGCGCTGATTTGATCTCGCCGGAAGCATGTGCTCTTTGGCAATCAAGGCGATTAGTTTTTCTAGATCTGAAATACACTCCAAAAAACGAATTCTCTGTACACGGGTTAACTCCATCTCTTCTCCTTTTTAAGTTGCGGATAAGGGATTTTACACCAAAGCCTTCACCATATACTCACCCTCAAGATCATATCCCAGCTTCCGGTAGTAGTCTCTCGTGCCGATCGCCGAGATAACGGCGAGCTTCTTGTATCCCCGCTTCCCCGCGATCTCCTCCGCCTCGGACATCAGTCTCTTCCCCAATCCCCGGTGCTGGCTCTTTTCTCCTATTGCGTCATCGTCAATCCCCTTAACCTGGCCATAAGTATGAACTTCACGAATAATCGCCGCCCCTTTCAGCTCCGGGAATAATACTTTTTCGCCTTTATTCGGTAACCTCAAACGAAGCATCGAAAACAAATTACCTTCCGACTCAAATGACAAAAACAGTTCCGCGCCCCCCAAAGTCTCTCTTTCATCGATCAGTAGCTGAACTTTTGCGTCATAAACTCCTCCGCGTACCTCACGGCAACGGATACACTCACACGTTTTACCTTCTTTTTTTAGCTCTGCTTGGAGTAACTGCCTTAGATTGGTTCTCAGAGTTCCCGAACTAACCCACTGCTTGCTGATATCTCTCACCAACCGGTCTATCCGGCACCGGCGGGGGGTCATCTTCTTCACTTCCAGCAAAACTTTCTTCAAGTCGCTATCGGTATAGCTTTGATACTCTCCACGTTGCCACATATTGAATAGTTCCGTCCCGGGGATCACCATCGCCGGATACACTTTCAGATAGTCCGGCCCAAACCGCGGGTCGGTAAACATTATTTTCGCCATCTCGATATCTTTTTCCGGACTACTTCCCGGCAGATTTGGCATAAAGTGATAACAAATCTTGATACCGGCATTTCTACACAGTCTGGTGGCTTCGGCCACCTCGGAAAGTGAGTGTCCCCTATTTATTTTTTGTAATATTTGTTCATCAAAAGCTTGAACCCCGAGCTGGACCTTGGTCACTCCCATTTTTCTCCAAAGGATTATCTCTTCCTCGGTCACCCAGTCCGGTCTGGTCTCCACCGAAATACCGACGATCCGTCTCTTGCCGGTCTCATTGTACGTTTGCGCTTCCTCCAAACTGCCGGCAGTAAACCTATTTACTCCGTCAAACATTCCCTTGAAAAAATCTTTCTTATATTCATCGGGGTAGGCCGAAAAAGTGCCCCCGATCACGATCAAGTCAATTTTGTTGGTAATGTGTCCCGTCTCTTCCAGCTGTTTCAGCCTCATCTCTACTTGCAGCCGGCTATCAAACTTCAGTTTCTTGGCTCTCTGGGCCGCCGGCTCATCCGAAAGGTATGACTTTGGCATGCCGGCTTCCAGCGGACAGTACACACAGTTGCCCGGACAGTAATGGGGCTTCATCATTACCGCAAATGGCGCAACTCCGGACTCGGTTCTCACGCTTCTCGTTTTGTAGAGTTCCTTGATCTCCTCGTCGGTAATATAGGGCCAGATCTCCGAATTCTTCGGCATCCTTCCCAGCGTTTTTGCCCACACACGCCGATAATCCTCCAAATTTTCGGGGGTCAGTTTTTCCGCATCTCTTCGCACTAATTCTTCGATAGACATTCTCTATATTGTACTTTAGTCTGTATAATCACCCCAGAATTTCTCGTACTTTAACTTTTGGAGGTCCCATGGCTCAAACCAAGTACAAACGAATCCTTTTGAAGCTGACCGGGGAGCTTTTTGGCCCGGAAAACGGTCTGGGTATCGATTTTGCGCGGGTTCAGCGGGTTGCTAACCACCTAAAACACCTGAAGAAAAACTTCGAAGTCGAGATCGCCATTGTTCTGGGCGGCGGCAATCTATTTCGTGGCCGCAATGTCCGTGATTCCAAGGTTGATCGGGCTCAAGCCGATTATGCCGGTATGCTGGGCACCATTATGAACGCTCTGATCCTTCAAGGAGAGCTCGAAGCACTTGGAGTAGAGACTCGGGTGATGTCTTCTCTGGAGGTAAAACAAGCTTGTGAACCATACTTCCGCCGTAAAGCTCTCGCCCATCTCGACCGGGGCATTATCATCATTTTGGCCGGAGGTTCCGGAGCCCCATTCTTCACCACCGACACCACCGCGGCTCTAAAAGCGGCCGAACTAAACTGCGACATCCTCCTGAAGGGCAGTAACGTCGACGGCGTTTACGACAAGGATCCCAAAAAGGATCCCCTGGCCGTAAAATTTCTCGAGCTTTCCTACCAGGAAGCTCTTGAAAAAGGCCTTATCGTCATGGACAACACCGCTTTTGCCGTCTGCCAGAGCCAAAATATCCCCACCATCGTCTTCAACATCGGGGACCTGGAAAACATCGATCGTCTTCTCAAGGGTGAAAAGATCGGTACTCTCATTCAATAACCGCACAGAAAATGAAAGGAGAACTTTATGGACGATATTTTACACGCACTGATCGGTCTTGCAGTCATGATCGGCTTTGGGGTACTTATATTTTTTGGCATCAAGTCTTTCTCCGAGGAAATCACCAAAGATCTGATAACCCATGCCGAGTATTACAAGGGAAAGGGTGTCCTCGGACCTCACGAACTCAGCGTCATCGATCCTACCAAAAATCAAATCTCCGGCAGCCTCTCGGGCAGTGCCGGGTACTTCTTGATTTTGGGCGGCGGTGAGTTCAAGGGCGAAGTCCATTCAAGTAGTTTTATCGAATTTATGTGGACCACTCCCGACGGACTGGATCAAGTCGTCGACATTCCCTATTTCATGGTCAAGTGGGATCTTGACGACCGGAACACCACCCCCACCTTCGAGTTTAACTTTACCCAGAATCACCTCAACTCATCCCTCAATAAATACGTTGAGCTGATCAACTTCAACCAGCTCTTTGAGAAGGCCGAAGCCATCACCATTCACTGCACGTCCACTCTCTTCTTCCAGGATGTTGAGAGCAAAATCTCAAAGTGATCTTTCCCCCCACCCGCCATTCCGGCGGGTTT
>CAZGSP010000022.1:0-16575 GCA_964528565.1 uncultured Pseudomonadales bacterium
AGGACGCGGTCAAGAGTGCTTCTCCGGTCATTCTCGAGCCTATTATGAAAGTGGAAGTGACTACTCCCGAAGCCAATATGGGTGACATTATCGGGGACCTTTCCAGCAGACGCGCCCAGATCGCCGGTACCGCCCAGCGGGGAAATGCCCGGGTTATCACGGCGACAGTGCCTCTTTCCGAGCTTTCCGCCTACGCTACCGCCATCCGTTCTCTTACCGCCGGTCGTGCCTCGTACTATATGGAACCCTCCCATTATCAGGACCTTCCAAACAGTTTGGCCGCGAAGTTATTGAAAACTCCAACAAACTAGCGTAAAATCTGCTAAAATAAATAGGCTCGAAAAACAGCAATTACTAAATATAAAAATAATTAACAAAAATGGCAACATTTCAAAGAACCAAGCCCCACGTTAATATTGGTACCATTGGTCACGTCGACCACGGTAAGACCACATTAACCGCCGCTATTACTACTACTCTTGCTTCTCAAGGACTGGCTACGGCTCTTCCTTTTGATCAGATTGACAAATCCCCCGAGGAAAGAGAGCGCGGAGTTACTATTCAGATCTCCCACGTTCCCTACGAAACCAAGAAACGTCACTACGCTCACATCGACTGTCCCGGTCACCGTGACTACATCAAAAACATGATCACCGGAGCCGCCCAGATGGACGGTGCCATTCTTGTTGTCGCCGCCACCGATGGTCCTATGCCTCAAACCAACGAGCACTTGCTCTTGGCCAAACAGGTTAACGTTCCCAGACTGGTTGTTGCCTTAAACAAGTGCGACGCCGTTTCCGATGAAGAATTGCTCGAATTGGTCGAGATGGAAATTCGTGAGAAATTGAAGAAATACGGTTTCGAAGAGGATACCCCAATTATCAGAGTCTCTGCTCTTAAAGCTCTCGAAGGCGACAAGGATGCTCAAGCCGGTATTATGAAACTCATGGACACCGTCGATGAGTGGATCCCGGATCCTGTCCGCGAACTGGACAAGCCCTTCCTTATGCCTGTTGAAGATGTTTTCTCCATCAAAGGCCGTGGAACAGTAGTTACCGGTCGTATTGAAACCGGCATCATCAAAGTTGGTGACGAAATCGAGATTGTCGGTATCAAAGACACTACCAAGTCCGTCGTTACCGGTGTGGAAATGTTCCACCAGCAACTCGAACAAGGTCAGGCAGGCGACAACGTAGGTCTCTTGCTTCGCGGTATCGAAAAAGATGACGTCCAGAGAGGTCAAGTCTTGGCCAAACCGGGTTCCATCAAGCCTCACACCAAGTTTGAAGCCGAAGTTTATATCTTAGGCAAAGACGAAGGTGGTCGCCACAGCCCCATGTTCAGTGGCTACAAACCCCAGTTCTTCATCCGCACCACCGACGTTACCGGTGAGGTCAAACTTGCCGAGGGTGTCGAAATGATCATGCCTGGTGACAACGCCAAAATGACTATTGAACTCATTCAGCCTATCGCTATGACGGACGGACAACGCTTCGCTATTCGCGAGGGTGGCCTGACTGTCGGCGCCGGGGCCATTACCAAAGTCATCGCCTAAAGACAAAAAGTTTAATTAGCACCTTTATTCTTCTTAGTTATGACAGACCAACCGCGCATTCGCGTCAAACTCAAGTCATTTGACCATCGGGTCATTGATGAAGCCGCCAAGAAAATTATTCAGGCCGCTTTAGTTTCCGGCGCCCAGGTGGTTGGTCCCGTCCCCCTGCCCACTAAGAAGAAGGTTATCGTCGTTACTGCCTCACCTCACACCGATAAAGACAGTCGCGAACAGTTTGCCATCCTCACTCACAAGAGGTTGATCGACATTGTCAGTCCAACTAACAAAACCATCGACTCTCTTCAGCATCTGGATCTTCCTGCCGGTGTCGGCATCGAAATTAAGATGTAAGTTATATGCCGATAACCTTAAATTATTAAAAAAACTGCCCCCACCGCAAGCTTCTGGCCTGCCGGTCGGCAGGTTTTTATTTACTAGCGAAGCGAGAGAAATGAAAAAACATTTCCGAGCAAGCGACGTAAATATGAAGTAAAAAAACTATAATTACAAATATTACTAAACATGTTAAATCAAGTATACGCAACCAAAAAGAGCATGACTCAGGCCTTCGTTGAAGGCAAGCGGATCCCCTTGACCGTTCTCTCGGTAGATCCTCACGTGGTTATTAGAAACAAGACCGTAGAGAAAGATGGTTACTCCTCGGTAGTTCTCTCCGTGGGTACCAAGAAAACCCATGAAGTTCTTTCCGAAGAAACTCATGAAGCCAAGGCCGAAATTAATCTTACCGAGCTATTGGTTCCCGGTGCCACCGTCGATGCCATGTCCACCTCCAAAGGTAAGGGTACCTCCGGTGTGATGAAACGTTGGGGGATGCATGGTGGTCCCCGTACTCACGGTCAGTCGGATCGTGGACGCGCCCCCGGTTCTATCGGCCGCGGTACTACCCCCGGTAGAGTTCTTCCCGGTAAACACATGGCCGGCCACATGGGCAACACCAATACCTACATCAAGAATCTGAAAATTCATTCTTTCGACCCGGCGACCGGCATTCTTCAAATTACCGGCTGTATTCCCGGTGGTCGGAATGCCTCAACCCTGATTACCATCACTGCGCAACCCAAATAACGACTATGGCAACTAAAAAAGAAACAACTACTACTGCTCGCGATCTTTCGGTCTTTTCCGTTGAGGTAAAACCCTCTCTCTTGGCTCAGGCCATGCATGTCTATCAGGAAAATAGCCACCGCGGTGTTTCCAAGACGAAAACCCGTGGAGAAATAAACGCTACCAAGAAAAAGGTTTACAAACAAAAAGGCACCGGTAATGCCCGTCATGGCGCCAAGTCAGCCCCGATTTTCGTCGGTGGTGGTGTTCCCTTCGGTCCTACAGGTATCAAGTCCGCCCCCATATCCTTGAACAAAAAGATGAAGGTCAAGGCTCTGATTGGAACCTTATCCCTCTACCAAAAAGAAAACCGTCTTTCCCTGATTGACTCTCTCGACATCAAAGATCTATCCACCAAATCGGCCCTCAAAGTATTGGGCAAAGATGAGGCCGCCTTTGTCTACTTCGATGAAAAACCGGCCCTCCTTAAGGCTGTCAGTAATCTGGAAAATATCATCTTGCTTAGTGCCAGACGCCTGAACGCTTTTAGTGTGGCCAGTTCTCCCAAGCTTTTTCTTACCTTCTCCGCTTACGATCATCTGGTTACTCGTTTAAAACTAATCTAACATGTCTACTCCACTGGTTCACCAAAACACCATTATCAAGCCTGTAGTTACCGAGAAAAGTTACTCGCTCGCCGCTATGGATAAATATGTTTTTAGTGTCGATCCGGCCGCCAGTAAGTATCAGATCAAAAAAGCCATCGAAGATCTCTTTAAGGTCAATGTCCTCGGGATTAACACGGTCAAACACGCCGCCAGAACCATTCGTTCAGGCAAAACCGGCCGCCATATTTCCCTGCCTGTCGACAAAAAGGCGATCGTCAGGATCAAAAAAGGCCAAACTATTGAAATATTTAACGTCAAAAAGTCCTAAATCCTATGAAAACTACCCCCAAAAGACTCGTTTCCCTAAATCCCAAGTCCTCCGGACGCAATTCTTCTGGTAAAATAACTGTTCGACATCAAGGTGGTCGTCAGAAACGCTTTCTCCGTCACATCGACTGGAAGAGGTCGCTCGCCCTGCCTGCAAAAGTTGAAGCTATCAGTTACGATCCCAATCGTACCGCCGATATTGCTCTTTTAGTTTATGCTAACGGAGTCAAGGATTACATCCTTGCTCCTCAAGGTCTTAAGGTTGGAGAGTCCGTCATCTATTCCGAAACAGCCGAAATTAAGGTGGGTAACTGCCTCAGCCTCAAAAACATTCCTATCGGTATTGAAATTCATAATCTGGAGATCACTCCCGGCAAAGGTGCCCAAATGGTCCGCAGTGCCGGCAACGCCGCTACCGTCCAAAGTAAGGAAGGCAACAATGTCGTGGTCAAGCTTCCTTCAGGCGAGATCCGTCAATTCGACGGCAACTGTCGGGCGACCATAGGCAGTCTCAGCAATCCTCACCACAAAGAAGAGATCCTTGGTAAAGCCGGCCGTAAGCGCCATACGGGCGTGAGACCCACCGTTCGAGGTGTGGCTCAGGACCCCCGTTCCCACCCGCATGGTGGTGGAGAAGGCCGTTCCGGTATCGGTATGAAGTCCCCCAAATCTCCCTGGGGTAAAAGAACTCTTGGTAAGAGGACTCGGGACCGTAAGAAATATAGTAATAAACACATTATCAGACGTCGTATCGTCAAATAAAATAAATTAACTAACATGTCTAGAAGTTCGATCAAAGGACCATTCGTCAGCGAGAAACTCATTGAAAAAATTGAGCGTCTTAAAGTGGCCGGAAAAAAAGAACCCATCAAGACTTGGGCTCGAAACAGTCAAATTCCTCCGGAGTTTGTCGGCTACACTTTTGCCGTTCACAACGGTAAGATTTTTAAGGAAGTATTCATTACCGAAGACATGGTCGGCCACCGGCTGGGAGAATTTTCTCTCACCAGAAACTTCCGTGGACACGGCCGCATTGTTAAGAGAGTCCTATCCAAAACTTAAAGCTCTATGGCCACTAAACCATCAAAACAACTTGTTATCGCCAAATCCAGTCACGTTCTCTCTTCTCCGAGAAAGACTAATCTTGTCTTGAAGGCTATTGTTGGTCGCCCCGCACTTCTCGCTATTAAACAGCTCACTGTAAACACCAAAAGGGCCGGGAAACCGATCATTCAGCTGATCCAACAGGCGGTCGGTAACGCCGTTTCTCAGTTCCAAGCTTCCCCGGACAAACTGATCATTGACTCGGCTTTCGCCACCAAAGGCCGCACTCTCAAACGCGCTCACATCGGTGGACGGGGCCGCACCAAACCTTACGAAAGAATTACCTCTCATCTGACCCTTACCGTTCGGATTCCTTCCGCTCCGGTTGTCACCGCACCCAAGCCGGAAGCTAAGAAAATTGTCAAATCTACCAAAAAATCTAAATAACCATGGGAAAAAAAGTTAATCCAATCGCTTTCAGAACCGGCTACATCTTTCCGACCAAATCGGTTTGGTTCGCTAATTTCCGGAACTATGCCAAATTTGTCCTCGAAGACAACAAGATCAGACGCTTCTTGGAAGAAAAATTGAAACTGGCCGGTATTACCAGTATCGAGATCAAACGCTCGATCAACTCCGTTGACATCTTTATGAATGTTTCCCGCCCCGGTGTCGTTATCGGACGTGGCGGTTCTTCTCTCGAAATCCTCAAGAAAGACCTGGAAAAGTTGCTCCGTATCGATCCCAAAGCCAAGAACGCCGTCAAGATTAATCTTCACCCGTTGGAGATCAAAAATCCGGACATGAACTCGGCCATTATAGCCGACCGTCTTATTGGCCAGCTCGAACACCGTTATCCTTTCCGCCGTGCCGCCAATCAGGCTATCGAAAAAGTCATGGCCGCCGGAGCCAAAGGGGTCAAGCTGGTTTTCGCCGGTCGTATCGACGGTGCCGAAATTGCCCGTGTCGAAAAATTCAAACAGGGCCGGATCCCTACCCAAACCTTGCGTGCCAACATTGATTACGTCGAGAAAAGAGCCCTCACCCGTTCGGGTTACGTCGGCATCAAAGTTTGGATTTATTCAGGCGACATCATCAGCTAACTAACAACTAACAACCAAGAACTAACATGTTACAACCGGCCAGACGCAAATATAGAAAAGAGTTCAGAGGCAGTATGGGTGGCGTGGCTACCCGTGCCAACGAACTCTCCTATGGAGATTTCGGGATAAAAACCCTTGAAAGCGGTTGGCTTTCCGCCAATGAAATTGAGTCCGCCCGTCGTACCATTACTCACCACACCAAGCGTGTCGGAAAGTTCTTTCTTCGAGTTTTCCCCCACAAACCGATCGGTCACAAAACACCGGGTGCTCGTATGGGTTCGGGAAAATCCGACGTTAGTGGTTACGTAGCCGTAGCCAAGCCCGGCCAAATCCTCATGGAACTCTCCGGAGTCACGAGAGAAGTTGCCGCCGAAGCCATCCGCCTTGCCGGTCACAAACTCTCCGTTAAAACAAAATTTGTCGAAAAAGAAAATGCCTAAAAATAAATCCGAAAACACCATGTCTCTTGAAGAGTTAAAGATCAAGTTGTCCAATATCAAGCTCAATATCCGTGCCGGACAAGAAAAGAATACCAATGCTCACAAGAAAACCAAGGTTCAAATTGCTCAATTTTTAACCAAATCAAAATAATATGAAACACTTACTAGGCTTGGTCAAAAGCGCCAAAAATCCAAAAACCGCTATCGTCGACGTCACCCGTTTTAAAGTTCACCCCAAGTACCTCAAGCGCATCAAGGTGAATAAGTCTTATGCCGCTCAGAACGACTTGGATGCCAAGGTTGGCAACCGGGTCCGTATCGAAGAAACCCGGCCCATTAGCAAAACCAAACACTGGAAAATCACTAAAATTATATGATTCAACTAAGATCCGTTCTCAAAGTAGCCGATAACTCCGGGGCCAAACAGGTCAAGGTGATCCTAGTTCACGGCGGATCCCGCCGCCGCTTTGGCTACATCGGGGATATCGTTACCGCCGCCGTCGAAGGCGCCGATACCGGTGGTACGGTCAAGGACAAGCAGGTTGTCAAAGCCGTCATCGTCCGCACCCGCAAAGAAACCCGCCGACCGGATGGTACTTACGTCCGATTTGATGACAACGCCGTCGTTATTATTGACTCGATCGCGAGTAAGCTCCCCTTGGGAACTCGTATTTTTGGCCCCATCGCCCGTGAGGTCAAAGATGCCGGATTTGCCAAGATTGCCTCCCTCGCTCCCGAAGTCGTCTAAAGCCTATGTTCAAATTTAAAATCAACGATAAAGTTCAGATCACCGCCGGCAAAGACAAAGGTCGCTCAGGCAAAATCATCAAGGTTTTACCCGCCGATCAAAAAGTCTTGGTGGAGGGCATCAACATCTACAAAAAACACATCAAACCCAAAGGTAACGAAGCCGGAACCATCCTTTCTCTTCCCAGAGCCATTTCGGTGGCCTCGGTCGCTTTGATCTGCCCCAGCTGTGGGAAACCAACCCGTGTCGGCTTTGACGCTTCACAAACCCCCAAGGTTAGAGTCTGTCACAAATGTCGTCAGATTATCAGTTCCGAAACCAAAAAATGACCCAAACTCTAAAAGAAAAATATCTCAAAGAAATCCGCCCCTCTCTTCAAAAAGAGCTGGGTATTTCTTCTGTTGAAGCTGTTCCCAAAATAGTCAAGATCACGGTCAACACCGGTTCCAAAGACTTCAAAACCGACAAAGAACTTTTGACCAAAACCAAGGATTGGATGGCCAAGATCACGGGGCAGTCCCCACTCGAGACCAAGTCCCGTTCCAGTATTGCCGCTTTTAATCTCCGTGAAGGCGAGGTCGTCGGGCTCAAAGTAACTTTGAGAGGCAATCGAATGTACGACTTTCTTCAGAAGCTGATCTCCGTTGTTCTTCCTCGTTTGAAAGATTTTCAGGGCATTTCCCGTAAAACCTTCGACAGAAGCGGCAACTACACCATCGGTTTTCCCGAGCAGATAGTGTTTCCCGAGGTGGAATATGATAAAATCGGGAGGATTCAAGGGCTGGAGATTACCATTTCCACAAGCGCAAAGGATCCCAAAACTTCGTTAATGCTTCTCTTGGCTTTAGGCATGCCTTTTACCAAAGAAGCCTAACCGTAAACAATAATGGCTAAAAAAAGCAAAATCGCTAAATCATTAAAACTCGCCGGTCACTCGACCCGTGATCACCGCCGTTGCCAGCTCTGTGGCCGGCCCCGTGGTGTCATCCGCATCTTCGGTCTTTGCCGTCTTTGCTTCCGAGAGATGGCTCATCGGGGTGAACTACCGGGCGTTTTCAAAATGTCAAAATAATATGGATACTACCGCAGACTTTCTTACCATCATCAGAAACGGCTATCTGGCCAAAAAAGATAACGTTGTTGCCGATTTCTCCAAGATCAGGGAACAGCTCGTCAAGATCTTGAAATCCGAAGCCTTTATCGAGGACTACTCCATCGAAGAAGACAAACCTGTCAATAAACTGGTTATTACTCTTAGATATTTTGAAAAGGGGATGCCCGCCGTTACCGGTATTAGAAAAGTCAGTAAGCCGAGTGTCAGGATCTATTCCGGTCACAAAGAGATCCCCAAAGTTCTCTCCGGCGCCGGTACTACGATTATCTCCACCTCCTCCGGTTTAATGACCGGGAAAACAGCCAAAGAGAAACACCTCGGTGGCGAAGTTATTTGTCAAATTTGGTAAAAATATATGAGCCGCATTGGACGCAAACCACTACATCTTCCTTCAGCCGTTACCTTAGAAAAGACGGCGACGAAGTTAAAGTTCACCGGTCCTAAGGGTGCCTTGGAGTCGGTTGTGCCGGAAGGTATCAAGGTCGAAGAAAAAGACGGCATTCTCAACTTTACCAGAGAAAGCGACATCCCCGCCGTCAGAGCTCTTCATGGATTAGCCCGTCGCTTAGCCCAAAACTGCATCACCGGTGTTACCGATGGCTTCAGCAAAGATCTTCTCTTGATGGGTACCGGTTATCGTGTCGCCCCTCATGCCGACGGCCTCTCCCTTTCCGTTGGCTACTCACACCCGGTTATCTTCAAAAAAGTCGCCGGTGTTACCATCACTACCGAAGGCACCGACAAGATCAAAATTTCCGGTATTGATAAACAGCTTGTTGGTCAGGTAGCCGCCGATATCAGAGCCGTCCGGAAGCCTGAGCCGTACAAAGGTAAAGGTATCCGTTACGCCGACGAAGTCGTCCTCAAAAAACAAGGCAAGACTGCCACCAAAACCGCCGCCTAAAAACATATGAACAAACACTTAACCAGTCAACAAATTAGAGCCGGCCGGATTCGCGTCAAGCTTCTTTCGGTCACCACGAGACCCCGCCTGACCGTCAACCGCTCAAACTCTCACATCTTTGCTCAAATTCTTGATCAAAGTGGTAAAGTGGTCGTGGCTTATGGTTCACAGGCCCTCAAGAAGTTCAAAGGCAACAAAACCGAAATGGCTACCGAAGTCGGCAAAAAATTAGGTGAAATGGCCAAAGAAAAGAAGGTAACCACGCTCGTTTTTGACCGCGGTTCCTACCGTTTCCACGGCCGTGTCAAAGCATTAGCAGAAGCTGTCCGACAATCGGGAATTAAATTCTAAAAAATATATGGCATATTCAGGCAACACAAACAATTCAAATCGGGGTGGCGGACGTCCGGTATCGGAAGGTTTCGAGCAAGTTCTCGAGATCCGTCGTGTCAGTAAAAAAACTCAGGGTGGTACCAACGTCTCCTTCTCTGCTTTGGTCGTTACCGGAGACAAAAAAGGCAAGGTTGGTCTCGGATTGGCCAAGGCTCCAAACGTCGCCGATGCCATCAAAAAAGCCATTCGCTTGGGCAATCGTGATCTCGTTCAGGTTCCCTTGGTCGAAGGCACCATTCCTTACGAAACTATCTCCAAGTACGGTGCCGCCAAGGTTCTCTTCCGCCCGGCTCCCAAAGGTACCGGTCTTATTGCCGGTTCTTCCGTCCGCGCCGTAGTCGAAGCCGCCGGTATCACCGATATCGTTTGCAAGGTTATGGGCACGAACAACAAAACCAGCAACGCCCGTGCTACCTTCAAAGCCCTCAAACAAATCGAAGTTCTGGCTAAGAAATATCAAATGCTCAAGGCCCTTCGTGCCTAACTCCTATGAAAACACTTCTATCCATCCTTCCAAAGCTCAGCAAAACTCCTAAGAAGCGCCTTGGTCGTGGCTTCGGCTCCGGCGTCGGTGGTCACACCGTCGGCCGTGGTCAAAAAGGCCAAAAAACCCGCGGGGTTATGCCTCTCTGGTTCGAAGGTGGTCAGCTTCCTCTTATCCGCCGTACTCCTTTCATCAAAGGCAAGCACCGCTTCCAGGTCATCAAGCTTCAGCCCATTACGGTCAACTTCGACCGTTTGGACAAATTTGAGGCTAACTCGGTCATCGACCCCTTGTTCTTGGCCACTGCCCTCAAAATAAGCGAGAAAGAAGCCAAGCGTGGCTTCAAGATAATAGCCACCGGTAAGCTCACCAAAGCCCTCCAGGTGGCCGTCCCGGCCTCCGCAGGCGCTATCCAAGCTATCGAAGCCGCCGGCGGCAAATACCTCGCCTCCAAGTAACCTCTCTATTCTCCACTCCCAGTCTTGAAATATACCCTATATTATGGTATAATCCAAACCAGATCTTAACTCACTTTGACAAGGAGTATCAATGGCCTCTTTCTTTCATCGTTTAGTGACCTTTTTGCAGAATATGGGAATCATCCCTGTCGTTGTGCAATCCCAGCCTCTCTCTGAAGCCGATCTTCTTATGAAGGCGCAACTGTTATCAGCCGTGTCTCGGCTAATCCGCACAGGCACGGAAGATCTGCATTTGCAGATCAAAAGTTCAAAAGTTCCGGCTCTTGTTCGTGGTCAAGCCCTGTATTTACCTGGTCAGGATGGTGGAGATGGCAACAGAACGTATTTTGTCATTACACCTTTCATACTGGGAGAATACTACTGGTCCGACAAATTCTTTTTTCTGACCGGACTGGCACGGGTGGTTTCCCTCAGTTACCTATATGGCCTCAAAGACGCGGTCGAGGCTTGGGTCGAGTCGTTCTACGAAGCCGAGGATACGGCCGACTTTCTTGCTCGCCATTAGGCAATGCTCTTTACCCGCCATTATCAGGGTGGGTACGATGATAAAAACCTAGAACATTCAAATTCTGGAGGTATTCATGGAAGATAAAGGTCCCGGAAAATTCCACAACGGAATAATGAAGATCTTTCTTTTTTTCAGCATATATTTATGTTCCGAATGTAACCGCAGGCTTGGTCCGTTTTCCTTCGTCTATGATCAACCCGATTGGTTTCGGCACGCCAAAGGAATGGGGCCTTTCCACAACCAAATACATTGCGTTTCATGCCATAAGCGATCGGAAAAAGAAAACGATGGGGACTGTCAAATATGTAAATACGGTTTCTAATTGATGTTTACCGCCACCCCTCACCGGGTGGTTTTTTGTGGATAAGTGATACAATTTCGGGGAACATTCAAAACTTACGGAGGTCTAATGTATCAAGAATCGTTACTCACAGTAAATAATCTTGGATGTATCATTCGTGGAACCGATTTGTTTAATGTAGAGTCGGAGTTCGGGAATTGTAGTCTTCTCCTGTACGCTTATGAAGTAAATAGACTTATAGACACTATCATTAAGGGCAAAGACGATATTATCAAGCACAGCCAGCATTTTGATGTCATCGTAGAATTTCCTCAGCCCGGACAAGTCACTCTCCACTGGACTTCCGGCAACGGTTCCGAAAGGGCTACCTTTGATGAAATTCAGCTGACTAAGATCCTTGATGTTTTGCGAGTCCGGGAAGTGGCTGCCGCCAGAATTATAGCCGGCAAATAACACCCGTTCGCCAACCCGTCTTTCATCAGGCGGGTTTTTTGTGGATAAGTGATACAATTTCCGGGAACATTCAAAATTTATAGAGAGGAGATTCGATGGATAAAAATTCGATTCTTAACTCCGTCAAAAAAGATTTTTTCCTTTTTCCCGCCACTGTCGTCCAAGACCTCAAGATGATTTATTTTTGCCAGTCTCCTTACGAACGACACCCCATTGGTTGTCCGAACTGGGATCATAAACCGGGTTGCCCTCCCCACACCAAGCCGTTCTTATCGCTTTATGATGCCGAAGTTTATGTTGCTATCGCCCGTATGGATTACGGTACCTATCTCAGTCTCAAAAAGGAGCTTCATCCGGACTGGACCGAGAGAGCCCTGAGGAATCCTCGCCACTGGCAAGGCCATTTGCGCTCCGAGATCAAAAAATACCTGACCCCGGAAAAAATTCCTGCGGGCTACCAAATAGTCACCAACGCAGAGGCCATGGGTATCAATCTATTTGAAACTTGTGCCAACGCCGGTTTCGTTCTCGAAAGAGATCCTCAAAACTTCGTTTGTCACGTTAATCTTTTGGTAAAACCCAACCACCCTTAACCGGGTGGTTTTATATTTCTCATATTAACCTCGAAGCTGGTAGAATAGTAGTCACGATATGAATAATATATTAGCTCCTTTGCGCGCCCTATTTAAGATAAAAGATCTTCGGAACAGACTGATTTTTACGGCTATCGTCATTTTTATTTTTCGTCTGGTCGCGCACATCCCCGCCCCGGGCATCAACCTGACGGCCCTAAAAGGTCTTTTCGATTCTTCGGCCTTTCTTTCACTTCTTGATATCTTTTCCGGCGGTACACTCACGAATTTTTCCATCATGGCCCTTGGTCTAAACCCTTATATCAACGCCTCTATCATTATGCAGATGCTGGGTATGGTAGTTCCGAAATTGGAAGAGCTTCAAAAAGAAGGGGATTATGGCCGTCAAAAAATAAATCAATACACCCGTCTCCTTACCATTCCCCTCTGTTTCTTTCAGGGGATAGCTTTGATCATGCTTCTTCGAGGTCAAGGGCTCACCACCACGTCAGACCCTCTCAAACTTGCTTCTATTGTTTTTACCCTCGCCGCCGGAACCGCCTTCCTTATCTGGCTCGGTGAACAGCTAAACGATTATGGGGTCGGCAATGGCATCAGTCTGATTATCTTCGTCGGTATCGTCACCCGTCTTCCTGTTGCCGCCGCCCAAGTTCTTACTACCATTGATCCTGCTCAAATATTTACCTATTTGATCTTTGGTGTTTTTGCTATCGCTTCGGTTTACGCTATTGTCAGAGTTGGAGAAGCTGTTCGCGAAGTACCCATTCAATCGGCGAGACGGGGAGCTTCCTTTACCTCGGTCGTCGGCAACCACCTGCCTCTTCGTCTCAATCAGGCCGGTGTTATCCCGATCATCTTTGCCGTTTCTTTTATGTTGATCCCCAATCTTCTAAGCCGGGTCTTCGCCGGTTCCGGTCAACCGATACTGGCTCAAATATCCCGGAGTGTTAGCCTTTACTTGGCACCCGATACCATCCTCTACAATGCGCTCTATTTTGGGCTGGTAGTCGCTTTTTGTTACTTCTATACCGCGGTCGTCTTCAATCCGGAAAAAATTGCCAAAGATCTCCGTTCTTCCGGCTCGTTTATTCCCGGAGTCCGCCCCGGTCCCAATACCGTTGACTACCTAAACTTCGTTCTTAATCGAATTACTTTAGTCGGGGCTTCCTTCCTCGGTTTGGTCGCTATTTTCCCCTCAATTATTTCCGGCGTCACCGGTATTACCTCTATCGCCATCGGGGGAACGGGTATTTTAATTGTCGTTTCGGTTGTCTTGGAAATTCTCAAGACCATCAACTCCCAGCTCTACATGTACAGTTACGACAAGTTCCTCGACTAAACTATGAATTTAATTATTCTCGGTCCACAAGGTTCCGGAAAAGGTACTCAGGCAAAATTACTGGCCGAAAAATTTGGCTATGTTCATGTGTCTTCCGGTTCCCGTCTCCGTGAATTCGCTAAGAGCGGTACTCCCAAGGGCAACTTGATCGCCGATCTGTTAACCACCGGAGAACTCATGCCCTTCGATACGGTCATGCAGGTAATTGAGCAGGATCTACTGGGCGCCAAGAACGGTTTCATCTTGGACGGTACCCCAAGAGACTTGATGCAAGCCGAGTATTTGGATTGGTTTTTAAACGAACGCCACCTCGTTATCGACAAGGTGATCTTTTTAAACATTCCTCGTGAGGAGAGCCTCAAAAGACTGGCTCTGCGGGCGAAGATCGAAAACCGGTCCGATGATACCCCCGAAGCCATTCAGAACAGGCTGGATAATTATGAAAAAGAAACCGTACCCGTTTTCGAGCACTACCGCAAGCAAGGCAAACTTCTCGAGATCGACGGGACTCCCGATATAGAGACCATCTTTGCCGACATCGTTAGTAGACTGGAAACAAAATGACCAAATTACAGATCATGACCGAAGGGGGAAGGCGTCTCGGCCGGATCAAGGGTCAGCTGGCGGAAATGGTCAAAGAAGGGGTCACCCCTCTCGAAATTGATCTGGTTGCCGACCGGCTTATCCTGGAAGGCGGAGATAAGCCTTCTTTCAAGATGGTTCACGGTTACAAATACGCCACCTGTATCAACGTCAACGAGGGTATGGTTCACGGCATTCCGGGGAAAATCCCTTTCAAGCCGGGCGATGTCGTGAAGATCGATATGGGACTTTTCCATGATGGTTTTCATCTCGATACTGCCATTACGGTTCAGGTGCTTCCCCACACTCCGGAAGTCACCAAGTTCCTCGAAGTTAGCCGTCTGGCTCTAGATAGAGCCATTTCCACCGCCACTCCCGGAGGCACCGTTTACGATATTGGCGAAGCAATGCAGTCGGTCGCGGAAGGCGCCGGCTTCAACGTGGTCCGCGATCTTACCGGGCACGGCATCGGTCGAAAGCTTCACATGGATCCCTACATCCCGTGTTTTGCCGATAAGAAAAACAAGAAGTTTGTCCTGGCGGTAGACCAGACCGTAGCTATCGAAGCCATGATCACCATGGGAGACTGGCACCTGGTCGAAGACCCGGATGGCTGGACTCTCTCCACTCAGGATCGCTCTCTCACGGCCATGTTCGAAGAAACGGTCTATATCGCCCCCGACGGTCCCAAGATCCTCACGGGCATCAATTAACCTCACAGACTAAATATGGTATACTATAGGTAGTCTACGTTTCTCAAACACATTTAAATAGCCATCGGGTGCTACTTGGTGGCAAAGGAGAGAGTCATGAATGGGCTTCCAATTGTGATAACCATTAAGGCCGCGGTTCTTATTTCGGGCATACTTTTTGTAATCGCTGGCATCTATTTTGCCTTCACCGCTACACCTCTCATGCTGGGTATCGGGGTCGCTTGTGTGGGACTTCTCATGATTCTATTGACCCGGGGTCTTTGACAGACCTTAAGTCGCCCGCCCCTCTGTCCAAAATCGGAGACTTGGTCCAATCGCTCCCCAACACTTGGGGAGCTTTTTTGTATTTAGCCATTCAAGCTACTAAAAAACCCGCCCTCCAAAGAGAGCGGGTTCAACAAAACTAGGGTCAGAAATACTTGACGTCTTTGTAAACGATCTTACCGTGTTTTTTTGCCTCCACCGTAACGTGTGGCCACGCTTTCTTAACAACAAGCCACCAGAAGATAACAAAAACAAACATGACTCCCCCAGTAAGTTTGATTGCCGCCGTGTTACCCAGAGCTGCACTCGAGATGATCGAGTCAGCCCCTGGAATTAAGGAAACTGGGATAAAACTGGCAATACTCAAAAGAACCGCAATGGTGAGACCGATCAATGTTCTGTTTCCCATTATTCCTCCGTTTGGTTGATTTTTGACGTGCTACGTTCGAATAGCCCATATATTAGCACAAAACCCTCCTTTTGTCAAGATTATAGGCTTACAGAGCCGGCTCGGAGGCACATCGTGCTAGAATACCCCATCTTGCATCTTAAAAATTGGAGGTAGTATGCCTGGTCCAATCCTTATTCTTCATGCTACAGATACGATAAGAACCGCCAAACAGCTTCAAAGCGTGTTATTGGATGTAGGTTTATTTTCTCTGACCTACGCAGAAGCTCTGCTTTCGGGACCGCTCAGTATTGTCGAGCTGGTTGCCTCTTCATCGGCCGTGGTCATCATTCTAAGTGATCGTCTGTTAGAGGACATGACCGGTACGGTCATCGCTCAGCACGCTCTCAACTCCCATAAAGGAGCCTGTGTTCAATATGGATACATCGACAAGCCCGAGTGGGCGGAAGGAGCCTTCAACCTTGAGCCGGGCGACCTGTTCGAGTTAAATTGGGAATTGTTGCTGACCCTGCTTCGTTCCCAGATCAACTTCGCTCAGCTCGGAGAGGAATTCTAGCTTGAATGGTATTACGCTAATCCTTCATGCTCCGGACGCTCTCGAAGAGGCCGAAGAGCTTGGTTTTGAGCTTCAAACGATCGGTTTCGAGGCTGTGACTTTAGAAAAGATTACGAAGCACTCCACCAAAGCGGAGATTCACAAAGCCTGTCCCGAACTCCTTCTCTCGATGTCGGCGGTCATTGTCTTGGCGAGCCCTGACTTTTTTGACTACCCGGTGCTCGTTGAAATAGCCTTAAGATCCTCGATCGAGAAGAAATTCATACCGGTAGTCTTTGGTTTTGAAGAAACGTCTCTTCCGGACTGGTTTAGCAACCCCATCCGTCTGATTTCCGGCGTCAACGATGATCCCCGTCAGTGGAACATACTGATCGGTTCGCTTCAAAGGCGCACTGGTAACCACTTTCTATATTCTTCCTTTTTCACCCCGTCCTAGACGGGGTTTTTGTTGTACAATTGGCTATCAAGTGGTCTACGAAGTCTGGTACTAGCAAAACGTGCCCGGCTTTGGTAGAATACCACTTGCACAACTTTTATATGGCTAAAAACCAGATGACTGAGGTAAACGGAGTCGTCTCCGAGTCGCTACCCAA
>CAZGSP010000023.1:0-14172 GCA_964528565.1 uncultured Pseudomonadales bacterium
AGGGATCATAAATTCCTTTGGAATTTGCAGGGTTCCCCTCAGTAAATCTCAATAGAGATTTCTTCGGGACCCGTCTCACCAGGTTCGTCACGAAACTGGTTCCGACTTTCGAACCCTTGCGCTTGGACCATAAAAATATTCTCCCCATAAAGGGGAGAATATTTATGGTGCCGAGAGCAGGGTTCGAACCTGCGTAGGCTTGCGCCGCGGGTTTTACAGACCCGAGTATTTGACCACTCTACCATCTCGGCATATTGACTATATTGTATCAGTGAGCCGTCGCTGGGGGTCGAACCCAGCACCTTATTCTTACCAAGAATACGCTCTGCCAGCTGAGCTACGACGGCATTATCCGACAGTACATTTTACCTCATTTTCCCCCTTTCCCCAAGCACAGATGGTAAAATCCCTAATATCTCGGAACGCAAATTAACATCGGAGGTAATAATGGTCTTCTCTCAGCTCTTGATCTTTGGTCTGGTGTTTCTCGAGCTTATCGGAGCAATCGGCTTCTTCGGCTTCCTCATTCGCGAAATACCGACCAAACACCTTTTCCCCCGCTTCTACTGCACCGCTGCCTTGGTTTTCTTGGGACTCGGCTTGTTCTCCTTTGCCATGATGACCGTCTTTGCCGGTCTGGCCAAAACATTATTTGTCCTATCCCTTATCAGCCTGATGATCCACGCCGGATACGCCTGGTTAATCGTCAAAAAATAGTCCCGGGATGAAGAGGTGAAAATGATCTTTACAAAAGGAAAGTGTGTCAACTGTGACGCCCCCATTTCCACCGGTATACTCTGCCTGGAATGTATCCCCTCTCCTTCCCCGACCAATATTCCGGTGAGAATAGTCCGGTTATCGGAAATGGTGGAAGGAGAAGTCGGATTTACGGAAGAGTACGCCGTCTTTGAAGCCGAGGGAAAACTCTACGTGATTGGATCCGCCCAGGTATCACCCAAAAGAGATGGATACAAAACGACCAAAGTAAGAGTCCGGAAAGGTATCATTGAGGTCGACCGGATGACTATCAACTTGGAGGATCTCTGGATCGGCTGGCCGGAAATGAATGAGGAAACCGATTATCTGGCCGCCAAACTGGTTTAATGCCCCACCCCGCCCCACCAGTGGTGGGTTGAGAAAGTATCCCCTTTCGAAATGCCCCGCAATAGCGGGGCGTTTTTCATATAAAATATACTGGTACGCCACCTTAGCTCAGTTGGCTAGAGCACCTGTTTTGTAAACAGGGGGTCCTGGGTCCGAATCCCAGAGGTGGCTCACTAGATATGTCCAAAGAAATTGATCCTAGACAAGCCATTTATCCTGCTCAAACAATAGTTCAGGAGATGTGTGCCCTCAGGAACTACCAATACATTGTCCGTAATTTTCCTGCCGTCGACGATTCCGAAAAAATCATCCAATTAGAAAGCGAGCTACGAGCTCAAATTGAGCGTTGGGGAGGCATAGAAGCCATTGACGCCTGGCTTGCCATCTATGACCCATATCACACCAAAATAACCAACATCAAAGAGTTGGATCTTAGCTGGCTTATTTAAAATCAGCCCCGATAATGATAATCAGATCCGCCTTCGGAAAGATCAGGACCAACGGCCTGTGCCTAAAATTAAGATTTAATACTAAGAGATATTCCCAAGTCATTTTAATATTGCTATTATGATATTAACCATGGCTTATCACGTCTATAACGTCAAGCAGGCCGCTAAGATCCTGGGTCTCTCGACCAATACCACTTATAAATACCTCAACGAGGGACGAATCAAGGCCGCCAGAGGCCATATCCGCGGAACTTTCATCATTACCCACAAATCCCTGGAAACATTTTTGGGTGCCACACTACCCGACAACCCTCTGGAAGACGGTGGTTATGAACTGAATCCCGGCTCCTTCGATCCGGAAGCTATTATCGAAGTCACTCCCCCCAGTTTCGCTATCAAAGTATCACGCATCATTTTGCCGGTCAGCCTGGCCCTCCTTATCGCCGATATGATCATTTCCCCAAGCTTCTCACCCCTTTCTCAATTTTTCCGCCTCTCCGCCGTGGCCATTTTTATTCTTTTTAGTTACCAATTTGGTGGTTTTACTAAAAAATAAAAAACCCTACAACCTGCATTATATGAAGTCCACCAGCCGTCAATCAATTGATCGTAGTCTCTTCGCCTACGGCGGACTCGTTTCGATAATCATCACCGTCGTTTCCTATACCAATATTCACACCACTACCGGGCTTATTTCCTTTATTTTGTTCCTCCCCCTCTCCCTCTATTTTTTAAGTCTCGCTTTTATCTATCTTGATCATTTACTCCTCAACTTTCTCAATCTTAACCAACCCAAATATAGTTATTTCGGTAAATTTTCTTTTATGAATTTTTTCTCCCAATCGGAAACTATCTTTCTCGTCACTATTTTGCTTTTTGCCATTGCTTTATCCATTTTACTTTTCAAAATCAGTCTAAATATCATCCATGAAATCCAGTAATATCCTCATCGGTTATGGTTTATTTATCAGTCTGGTTCTCACCTTAATTGGTGTTTTTACCGCCAAAAATGTTCAACAGCTCCTTAGTAGTTTTCTTTACCTACCCCTCCTTTTCTACTTCGCCTCCCGTCTGATCAAACTATTTAAGCATCCATCCAAGAAACCACACCGTAAAAAAATTGTTCCGGTCTATCTTCCGACTCCGGAAAAACCGGAAATAATAAAAGATGTGGCCGATAACGACCGCCGTATATTCCTAAAGCTAATTGGTTCCGCCGGCATGTCCATGCTCCTCATGGCACTCTTTACCAAAAAAGCCCAAGCCGCCTTCTTCGGTAGCGCTCCCACGGGACCGGGGATCGTCGCCATCAAAAACTCCGCCGGTACCCCCATCGATCCGGCCGAATCCCACCCCACCGATGGTTACGAAATCACCGAACTGGACGATTCTAGCTCCCCCGCTTATTATGGTTTTCTCAAAAAGACCGGTGCCTGGTACATTATGAAAGAAGATTCTACCGGCGCTTACCGTTATTCCAAAGGTGCGAGCGATTTTTCCACCAACTGGGAAGATCGAGAAAATCTTGAATACAATTATTTTGATAGTGTTTTTGGTTAACATGTCATAGAATTAGTCAAATGAAAATTTCCAAAGAAATACTTTTTGTTATCATCTGCGGACTCTTCCTTCTGGCTTACGTTCTCGAGGCTGTTGTCAATCCCCTCAAAATCAAACTCCCTTCACCTTACGGGTTTATTACCGATGGCTACTATCTCAAATATCCTTTTACCGCAGTCGTTGTCGGGATTCGCGGGCTGGCGATATTTCTCATTCCCCTTTTCCTCTATTCATTTTTTTCCGGCGCCTACTATATTAAAGCCACCATCTCTTTAGTCCTTGCCGGTCTGATGCAGCTCTACTCATTGCAAGAAGTCGCGACCGGTACCACCATCACGCCCCTTGAATGGTCGCTTTCGTTATCCATTGCCGGTATCGCCATCCTTCTTCCCACTATCTACTATTTTTGTCTAGGCTTACTCCGAAACATGAAAAACTGGATTAATTCCTGGGGCGACGATCCGGTGGAAACCGATGACGAAACCTAATCGATATTCGCCTGTCCCTCCAGCCAAAATGACTCAAACACATAGTATAGTATAGTATTGTGTTAAGGATATTCTATTCATGGCCAAACAGCAAAAAACTTCCATAGAAAATAAATGTGGCGGCTGTACTTTGTGCTGTAAGTTACTTGAAATAAAGGAGATCAACAAACCGGCCAACCAACTCTGTACCGACTGCATCTTGAATAAAGGCTGTGGTATCTATAAAGATAAACCTCAATCTTGTACCGATTTCCAGTGTGCCTATTATCAAATGGATAGGGTATCAAAAGATCTCAGGCCTGACAACTGCAAAGTTATTTTCGAGAAAGTGTCTGGTCACATTTTCTTTGGCACCCAAGACCCCGACTTTCCCATGACCGAGGTAGCCATAAAACAAATAGGTTCGTTTAATAGAGAGGGCTACTCGGTTGTCATCGCCACCAAAGACAGAAAAGATATTTTTTTAGCCCAAAATCACACTCCGGAACAAATCAAGGAAGATTTCGATCAATATTTAAAGGAAAAGTATGGCCGCACCTAGCTATACCACTGACCTGTTGCCGATTACTACGGCTGAAGGTGGTACCTGGGGAGAAATCACCGGTTATGCATCCGGAGGTACTCCGACCCTCGAAACTGACTACTACATTCAAGGAACAGGCTGTTACAGTCAATCAACGGGTGGCAAAACCGGTCTTCTTGTTTCAATGGCATTCAACTATCTCTCCGACCTAGCCCCTTCAATCACCACAGGTAAATGTGTTTTCTTCTGGCAAATCGTCACTGCCGGTAACGCTATGGATACTTTTGCCAACGGAGGCTTAAGGTTAGGCATAGGCTCAAGCTTGGCCGACTTTAAAATGTGGATTAGTGGAGGTAAAGACTTCGGCCGCAACCCTTATGGAGGCTGGCAAAATGTCGCCATAGATCCTAGGTATAACTCAAGCACTCCCGACTACACCATTGGTACTCCTACAGGTGTCTGGCAGTTTTTTGCCAGCCAGCCAAACTTCCTTTCGGCCATTGGTAAAGGTAGCCCGCACGCTCTTGATGCCATCCGCTATGGCCGCGGAGAGGTAAAGATCGAGTACGGAACGTCCGGAGAGGGTTATGGTACTTTTGCAGGCATTGCTACAGAAAATGACAATACGAACAACAGATGGGGTCTGCTTCAAACCGAAGGAACCGGTTATCTCTGGAAAGGTTTACTAAGCTTTGGTAATGCTACCAACGCTTGCCAATTCGTCGATTCAAATAGAAATATAACTATCGACAACACCCCCAGAACCTACGCCGCCTTCAACAAAATAAACATAACTAACGCCGGTTCAATCGTCACCTGGACGAACATCAACTTTATCGCCCTACTCAGCTCTCAACTGTCCAGGGGTGACTTTGAAATGATTGATAATGCCGACGTTAACCTGACTAGCTGTTCCTTTACCGACCTAAACACTTTCATTTTCAACTCAAACGCAACCATCACCGACACAACCTTCAGACGCTGCGGTCAAATAACCTCAGGCGGAGCAATGTTTAGCGGCTGTAGAGTCACCAGCAGTACCTCAGCGGTCTCCGTTTCCGCCAGCAGCCCGAGTGACATCGAGGACTTTACCGGTTGCACCTTCGTTTCGGATGGCGGCAATCATGCAATAGACCTAGGTACTGTCAGCTCCTCTATTTCATACAACTGGAATAATACTCTAACCGGCTATGCCGCCTCCGACGGTTCTTCCGGAAATGAAGCTCTTAAGGTTAGCGTCGCCAGTGGGCAAACACTAACCATTAACGTCGGGACCGGTTACTCATCTCCCAGTGTATACAATACCGGTTCAGGATCGGTCAGCGTCGTCTCCGGACAGGTAACCACCACCATCACAGTCAAGGATCTATCTACCGGGTTACCGATCCTGGGTGCCAATGTATTAGTCTGGGTTACCGGCTCACCCCCTGCAAACTACTTTTATCAAGCCTCTGTCTCGATCACCGGCTCAGGAACAACGGCCACCGTCACCCAATCCTCACACGGACTGGCCACCGGAGACTATGTCATCATCGAAGGAGTAACCAATGACGACGACTACAATGGTGTCTTTCAGGTGACGGTATCGGATACCAGTACGTATACTTACACCACCTCCGAAACTCTGGGCGTTTCTCCTGCCACCGGAACACCAATCGCCACTTTTGCCCTGATCAGTGGCACCACCGATTCAAACGGTGAGGTAAGCGACACCAGATCCCTTTCAAACGATGCTATGGATATCAGCGGTTGGGGAAGAAAATCATCAGGCAGTCCATATTATCAACAAGGTGCTATTTCAGGAACCGTTAGCAACGCCACCGGTTTTTCTACCACCGTACAACTGGCCAGAGATGAATAAAAACGACAAAGACATCATTGGCAATTTACACATCGGTATGGACCGGGAGGAGTTCGAACAAACCGCCACCCAAACTCTCAAAAAAACTGTTACCAAATCAAAACACATCAGGGATACACTCAGAAAACTGGAAAAGAAAATCGTAGAGAAAGAAGAAAAAATCAGAAACTATCAGGACACTTTCCAGGAAATGCAAACACAGTTGATCAAGATCCAGTCTGAAGTGTATGCTAAAGGCACCACCTAAAATGACAAATCCAACCAAAAAACAAAAAGACCCGGTACCGGACAGGAACTGGATCAAACCTCCAAACACCATAGTACATCAAGGAAGTATCAACTCCCCCCAAAAACTCAGCTACTGGACAGATACAAATGGTCGAGCCAAACTTTATACCAAGGAACAGCTGGCAACCTGCAATATTCTGATGAACCTCAACCAGTTACTCGTCCGGTCCCTGCTTCTCTTTGATACTCTCAAAACACTGGATGAAGACACCAAGATCGGGACTCTGCTCCACCAGGACTACGCCAAATTTGAAGCCACCGAGTCTTCGGCCTTTGACCATTTTGTCAACTTGATGTCTGCCGCCCCGGACATTACTTTTGGTGAGTTCCTAGGCTATCTTTCCACCAACAGTGATCCTCGGGAATTTATTAAAATGGGACAAAAAAACCTCAAGGAGGTTATCCGGGGAAAAAGTACCCGCATCACTAATTTTTATACCTCCGACCAAGTCAAGAAAAGTTAATACGACACATCATTGACAGGCAAATCAGGGTAAGCTATAAAGAATAAAGGGAATAGATAGATTGTGTATTTATTAACCTGCAATAATAAATAATAAAAAAATAAATGGCATTTACACCAGCAGACTGGACAGTTTCCCGATCCACAGGAAATATTAGGTATACCGGCGCTGACCATGACGGCACAGCAGGTGACTTTGGTGGTACGCCTGGGACTCCTTCTTACCATACCGTCATCGAATTCCACCGCTGGCTCCAAGAGCTAGCCGACGACGCCGTCGCTGTAGGCAATGATCAGCTCGACATTACCAACACCAACCCTTCGCAAAGATCTACGGATAACATTATCACCCTTATCAACGGCTACAACATCGACGATGGGGCCTCCGAACACCTATATGACGGTTCTATCATCCAAAATAACGGCGATGACATCTATGATGGCATCGTCAACTTTGGCAACGCAGCTGTTCAGATCCAGATCATCCAAAACGGGGCCATCCTTGCCGATGATTGGTGGAACTACAACGGTGCCGGGCTCAACGCCTCATCCACCTCAGGTATTTCACATCGTTTTATGATTCAGACCAGGTCCGGCGCAGTTGACATCGATTCCCGAAGAATTATCGGTACCTGTCGTCGATTCCTTTACACCTACTCGGAATTTACCATCAACGCCACCTCCCGGGGTAATAATGTTCTAGCCCTATCTGACTCCCTCGACCTGAACAATGATACTCCATCTGGAACCGTTGCTGGTTGGAGCGCCGCTTATACCAATACAGAAGGCTATGCACTACTGGATGTCACTGGAGATGGTTCTGCAAATGAGCCTTACTACTCTACCTGGGATATTGATACCGGAGTTCATACCTCAATCAATGATTTTTATGAATATACCAAATACCTTTCCAGGGATGGTAGTGCAGCGACTTTGTATGGCATCAGCGGAGAACTATTCAGAGGCATCACCCATGAGATAGCCCTAGCATCCAGCACCGGAACCTTACCTGCCTTTGGAGCTGTTTCATGGACTGGAGGCACCGCACAAATGCTCGCTGTTAATAGCCCGACAGCAGCTACCAAGATGTGGATCCAGCTGCTCACCGGGACAGTTCCGGGTACTGGCGTCGTCATTACTGCGACAGGCGGAACCGCCACAACACACGGATCAACTGCTGCTCTTGAAAGAACTATCTCTAAGCCATTCTGCGGTGCCTCAACCGGTTCTGCCCTCATCGGTTCATACGGACTTGGTATAGTTGCTACCGACTTGAATTCCACCGACAAAGTCTTTGACTTAAACAATACTCAACAAACTCCTCCTAACAATGTCACCAATACTTTAACCGGACTGGTCAGCGGTGAAGACCGGGTTCTGGTTGCTCCAGGTGACGGCTCTACCACAGATACCAACGGTGATCCTGCCATCATTAAAACTCAAATGACTATTGCTACAACCGCCTTAACTACTGCAGATGTCACCTCGATAGCAGTTAACGACATTAACCCAGCTACAATGTATCCCCCATCATCCGGTTATATTCGTGTTGTCGATAATTCAGGTTATGAAAGGCGGCTTCATTATTCCAGTTACGACGCCGCCACCAACATTTTCACAATTGATACTACCGACGGTAATGAGGACTTCAATGTCGTTAATGCCAACATCGGCAACAATGTTTATTTTGCCTATATCGATCTACTGGCTTCATCCGGCACAGCAAGTTTTACCAGCGTTCACTCATCAGGAACCTTGAATTTAGTCATTCTTGTTAGAGATGGTGGAGATGTTGGAGGCACTCCGATTAAGCAATATATTTCCCGTTGGACTCAGACTTCCTCCAGTACATCAACCGCTCCCATCCTTACCAGTGACTCATAAAGAAGTATTAATTAATAAATTGTTTGAAAATAATCATGCAAACTTTTGAAGACTTAAATGACCAAATCGTCTACACCTACGTGAAATCACGGGGTGAGGCCGTAAAACTAAAGGATAGCGCATTAGAAGCGGTTTCCGCCGGTAAAACCGTCGTCATTTTCTTTGAAAACCGGTATCATTTGCATCTTGCCCCCGGCCAAGACCCATATCAAGTCCGCCAGGATATCGATCGGTGGGTTACACGGCAACAAAATAAAAAGGGGAATACCGGTTCCGCCACCGGTTCTTCAACTTCCGAAACCAAGCGCATCCGACCCAGCCTTCGCTAGATTTAGTATTTAATGGTAATTCATGGAAGCAGGAGAAAAAGAGTTAAGAGAAATTTTCGAAAAGACCACCATTCGCAACCTCCAGGCCATCATCTCGCATAACGACCTAACCCAGAAACTGGTCGGGGAATTGGAAAAAAAAGTCAAAGACCTGGATGGTATCATAAGACAATACGATACCAAGTTTGAAAACATGACTAAACAATTGGCGGCCCTACAGACCAGAGTCTATGCAGGAGGTAGCTGATGGCCATCTCAATCAATCCCCTGACCTCAGTGATCAATGTCCCCAAGGCAGATATGACCTTAGTTCAAAGCACGCCCACAGAGATCAGACAGCTGGACCTGAATACGTTTAGATTGGCACTAAGAGCCTACGAAGCCGCCGAAAACGGCATCTATCTACTCAAAACCCACAACCACAACACCGAGGTGACCTTGGGCAGTCTTACCTTCGCTCGGGTGATCGAGATCCTTCCCCCCTATACCATCACCTTTGAGGACGGTCAGTATGCCGTCAACCTGGTCAATGCCAACAGCAATGTCGCCGAGAGGACCAATGTCAACCAAGTCTCGGTCAGGTCCTCCAACTCGGCCGGGCTGGTAGCGGCCACTTCCACTGTTACTACAAGTGATGTAAACGCCATCGCCGACCAGGTGTGGCGCGAGATCTTATCCGACCACACCTCCGTCACCGGTTCGGCGGCCAAGACACTCAAAGACATCAAGACCAAGACCACCTTATCCTCGATCAAGTAAAATCCCCTATCGGAAAAAGTATTGCTATACGTGTAACAATGTGCTCTAATGATCAAGTACCTTATCTTGCTAACCCACAATGACCCTATACTCCTACCCCAAAATATTTCGCTCCATTTCGCAACAACAGACTAAATATCTCTTCGCCGTCGGTGTTGTCTCCATATTAATGTTCATAGGCACACTTCTGGCAAGCCATAGTGCCAAATTTGCCCTCGCCAAAAAACAGGAAAGTTTTTTTATCCGGCAGGCAGATCTCCTCGTCGATACCTATCACACCAAATTATCGAGCTATACGACGATTCTCGATGGTTTTCAGGGATTATGGTACGTACAAGGAGATTACGACTACCAAAGCTTTCATCAATATACCGGTTCGCTTTCCCCTGACATCACTTACAACGCCGGAATATCGAGCTTCATTTATCTCAAAGCAGTCCCCAAAAAAGACCGTCTCAGGTTTGAAAGAGCGATCAAAAATGAAGAGAATATCCCCACGGCATATTCGTCATATCGGATAAGTCCCGATTCACCGGCGGAGATTCTTTATCCGGTTGTTTATGCCGAACCGATTGATGGTCGGGAAGCCGCTCTCGGCAGAGACTCCAGTGTTTTCCCCGAACGGCTGTCTGCCATTGAATACTCCCGCGATCACAACGCCCTCTCCACTTTTCCCCCAACGAACCTGATCACTACCGGCGAGGCGGGTTTTTTCTTACTTATGCCTTTGTACGATCCCGGATCCCCGATCGAAAATTTAGAACAGCGCCGAATGGCCTTCCGTGGCATCATCGCCATCGGCTTCCGCTCCAGGGATGCATTCGCCTATATCTTTGGTGGAACAGAGGACCATTTTCCCCTGTTAGATTTTCAGGTTTATCAAGGAACTACTCTTGCCGACAAATACCTTTTGTATGATCATGATATTTCTTTCACCGCCCAATCACCCGACCATGAAATCTCCAGAATCGTCGAGGTTCAAGGTCAAGCCTGGACCGTTAAGGTTCAAAGCAAACCCGCCCTAACCCTTGCAGACAAGGAAGCGGGCCTTCCCCTTCTCATTATGCTCAGTGGTTTTGTCGTGACGATTTTAATTGTCTCCTTCTCACTTATCCAGAGTTTTCGTTTCCTTCGCAATACCGATTAGACAGTCTTTTTCGTAGACACGTGCTATATTGAATTTGTGGCCGATCAACCTGCAATTACTATTCCCGAAGGGGAGACTTCCGAATTCGACAGTCTGACGACAAAATATCTTCCCTATCTCAGGGAAATTCAGCGGAAACTCTTTATTCTCCTTTGTACCATCCTCTTATCCGGGATCATTGGTTTTGCCTTCTATCAAAAGATCCTCACTTTTGTCATGAACATCTTTGATCTTAAAGGTATTACCCTGGTTCTCACCTCTCCGTACCAATTCTTTGACCTTGCGATCAATACCGGACTAGCCACCGGCGTCATCGTCGCCTTTCCCCTCTTTCTCTACTACCTGGTAGGTTTTCTCAGGCCCGCGCTGGCCAAAAAGGAGTTTCAAGTCATCAAAAACATGCTTCCCTTCTGTCTTTTGTTATTTATAGCCGGTTTTGCTTTCGGAACCTGGGTGATGCAGTTTGTCATTTCGATTTATTCGGAAACCACTTCCAGCTTTAATGTCGGCAATATCTGGGACGTCGGCCATTTCTTTGCCCAAACCATTATCATGGGGCTGTGTATGGGCATGGTCTTTCAACTCCCTATTGTCCTCACCATCCTTCTCAAGTTAAAGCTTATTAAAAAAGCGTTTGTTATCAAAAATCGTAAGACCGTTTATGCCGCCATTTTGATCATGGCCGCCATTTTGCCGCCAAACGACGTTTTTTCCTTAAGCATTATCACGATTGTCCCTTTATTTCTCTTTGAACTTACGCTACTATTAAACAAATCAAACTAACATTATGTTTAACAATATCGGTTCCGGTGAAATACTAATCGTCCTGGTCGTCTTATTCTTTCTTTTTGGCACCGATAAGCTGCCAAAAATCGCCAAAGGTTTAGGTGAATCGGGAAAAGAACTGAAAAAAGCCAAAAAAGAAATCGAAAACGCTTTGCATGACACAATTGAGCCCTCAAAAGAGGGTAATGAGGAAGGGGGTGACCAAGGTTAATGAACATAGGATCCACTGAAATAATCGTCGTCGCCATCATCATCCTCGCCCTCTTCGGCGCCAAGAAGCTTCCTGAACTGGTAAAAGGAATTACCGCCGCCATCAAAGAATTCAGATCTGCTTCGAAAGAAGAAAAATAAGATATTAATAATTAATAAATAAATAACCAAAAATGTTTAAGAACTTAGGCTGGCCGGAGATCCTTATCATTGCTCTGGTACTTTTGGTTCTTTTCGGTGGAAAGTTTTTACCCAAAATGGGTAAAAACGTAGGTGAATCAGGTAAAGAACTGAAAAAAGCCACCAAAGAACTCAAGGATGTCGTTACCGAGAAAGAATAACAACTAATCCGCCGTGTCACTTAGCTACTGCTATGACGGCGGATTTTTTGTAACACATACTATTTTTTTATTTATTATTAGAGTATTCTTAGAATATGAAAGGAGGTGAGAAACTTGTTTCGAAATATAGGTGCTACTGAACTTATCATTGTCCTGGTTGTTTTACTGGTTCTCTTCGGCGGTAAGAAGCTTCCCGAACTGTCCCGCGGTATAGCCGAAGCCATCAAAGAATTCCGCAAGGCGTTCAAAGGAGATGATAAAAAAGATAAAGATGCTTAATTACTAGGCCAAACGACCTGCAATGAAAGCTACCTTCCTTGCCCAATCAGTTATTGTATTTTTTATACTTGTTGCCATTGCGTTGTTTCCGCCTGTAGCAATCGCCGGCGAGTATCAGAACTGTAATGTGAATGAAACCTGCAATATCGGTGAGTTCTTATTTGACGACACCTACACGCCGGACGCCACCGCCTCTTGCACCCTCTCCAGCCGTTACCCAAACGGCAACGCCTTCTTAAACCCGCCTGTCGCCATGACCGCCTCAAGTAGCGGCTGGTACTCGTACAACGTCACCATCGGCACCACCGAGGGGATCTATCCTTCACAGATCTGCTGTACCACTATGAGTGATGAACATCTTTGCCTTGACAAGACCTTTAAGGTTGTCACCCCTGTCGTTTCCGGCGCCACGTCCAGTGCCGGCTCATCTATTACGGCCGCCGATGTCTGGAATTACTCGGACAGATCTCTTTCTTCTTTTGGTTCTCTGGTCTCCGACATCTGGAGCCATAGTAGCCGGTCCCTGACCGGCTTTGGTGACTTGATAGCCGGTATTTGGAGCCATAGTAGCCGTCAGCTAACCAATACGGCCGGTGTCACCGTCACCATCATAACCAAAGATGATATTAAGGAAATTCAAAAGGTCACCGCCGACACCCGGAAAACCATTGAACAGATCATCAACAAACCCATCGTTAAAAACTTCATCGATGAGGGCAGTGAAGTTCCAAACCTCATCACCAAACTCAAAGCTACCCAAAATACCGCCGACGAACTTTATGCCAATGTTCAAAATCTAAAAAGCCGCGCCGATATCCTTTCGAGTAAGTGGGAAAAAATTTCCAAAGATGAAGCCCTCTCGGAACTTAAATCTCTCCAAAACATCCTCTCGGACAATGCCGGCAAAAAGGATGGCAGTATGATCTCGCAGACAAATTGGCTCAAAAAATCCTGGAACAGTCTTACCCTCCTTACCCTCTCGGAACAAACCGAGGCCGCTCAGAGCAAGATCAAAAATCTCATTGATGATATCCAAATCTATGGCAAACAAAGATTCTCAACTTCCCTGGCCGCCATTATCACCCACATTGACCTACTGGATACTTTTACCGGTAGTTCCCTGGCCGAACCGGAAGACCTAAATCTTTTCGGCTTTCTCAAGACCACCACCAACCAGATAGCCGACCTCGATAAATACACGGGGCAAGCCAACCGGCTCTTAACCGATCTTTCCCCGGAAAACACTCAAGACATCCTCAGTCAAACAAACCAGTTGGAAAACGATATTCTGACGCTTAATCGCCTTCCGAACCCTTACAGTCTCCTGAAAATTCCCGGCTTCCTCGTGGACAATCAAACTACCAAGAACTACATCATTATCAAAAATAAAATTCTGGGACTCCTAGCCCTTATTGACACTAATAAAATTCTCTTAGCCAGAGATACGGGCGAAACTGTCCGCAATGTTTGGCTTGAAGAAGGTAGTCTGATCTTCAGAACCGTCGCCAGCAATCCCAGTGAGATCATTAGCCAGACAGTCGAGGTCAAGTTTTATTTACCGACGGAACTGAATAAAGAACAGATCATCAAGCACGATCCTGAACTGTCGATCGAGTACAATCCCACCGAAAATGCCCTTTTTGCTTACGGCAGTCTTATTCTCAAACCGGAGGAAACTCGAACCCTCTCCATCGAAGCAGA
>CAZGSP010000024.1:0-13262 GCA_964528565.1 uncultured Pseudomonadales bacterium
TACAGGCGCCGGCGCGGCTATCGCCGCCACCCAAGCCATCCCGGAACTAAAAGGACTTTTTGACGGTATTTCACTTCGGGTTCCCGTTCTTACCGGGTCGATCACCGATTTTACCTTTATCACTCAAAGATCAACCTCAGTCGAAGAAATAAACGAGATCTTTATCGATGCTTCGAGAACACCCAGGTACAAAGGCATTCTGGCCGTTACGGACGAACCCATCGTTTCCTCCGATATCATTGGGAGGCCGGAGTCCAGCATCGTCGATCTGGATATGACCAGAGTAGTTGACGGGACCATGGTCAAAGTCCTCGCTTGGTACGACAACGAATGGGGCTATGCCAACCGGCTCATCGAACAAACCATCAAGGCGGGAAACGCTCTCGCGTAACTGAAATATTGAGGCCGGAGCGGGAATCGAACCCGCGCATGGAGGTTTTGCAGACCTCAGCGTTACCACTTCGCCATCCGGCCAACTGACACGCACTATTCTAACATTTTCTGCTACACTAAGGATATTATGAGGTCACGCATTTTACGCACACTGCCCATTCTATTATTCTCCGTTTTCCTTGCCGGCTGTCAGCTAAACCCTTTTACCAAGAAAGCCGGTGTCCAAATTACTTCTCATCCGGACGCTAATGTCATCATCAACGGTAAGTCCGTCAGCAAGACCCCTTTCTACGATGAAAATCTAACTCCGGGCAACGCCACGATCCAAATGACGGCCATCGACTCCGGGCAATCCTGGGAGGGAAAAGTAAACTTGGTCAGTGGCACTCTAACTACTGTCCATCGCGAATTTGGCTCGACTCCGGATAAGTCCAGTAGCTACTCTCTCTCTTTTGAAAAATTAGCTAATAACAAAGACTCTTCAGTCAGTATTATCAGCCTTCCCACGAACGCCACTGTCAGTATCGACGGCAAACCGGCCGGATTTACTCCTGCCACGGCCGACATCGCTCCTGGCAATCATACTTTCTCTTTCACCGCCCCGGGCTATCAAGACAAGATCGTCAATGGTGCGGTCCAGATAGGTTACCGTCTCGTTCTTAATCTCACCATGGCCACTATGGAGATCGTTCCAACCCCGACCCCTACCCCGATCGCCACTCCTTCTGCCGGACTTACTCCCAAACCTACTACTACGGTGATCACCCCTCTACCCAAACAAGCTACCGTCTCTGCCACCTTGGTTAAGCCATACGTCGAGATCCTGAACACCCCCACAGGTTTCTTAAGAGTCCGGGAAACAGCCTCCACCGGTGGTACCGAATTGGCGAAGGTTAACCCCGGAGACAAATTCAACTACAAGGAAACCGAAACCACGGGTTGGTACTATATCGAATACCTCAAAGGCACTTGGGGCTACGTCTCCTCCCAGTACTGCAAACTCGTCAAATAAAGATCTCTATCAATCGGCTTTTTTGGTTAAGAATCCATTACTCTCCGCCCATTTTATGCAGGCTTCTCTGTGTCCTTCCATGTGGGTATATCTTCCGGAACTTTTATCTTCAGGCTCACCCTCTGTCATGATATCTACGTCCAACTTCTGATCAAAAACATCGGCTATTATTTTCTCCATAGGGATCGACCATAGTCTGTCGGACTTCATCCTCTCCAGTATCAACGGAATAACCTCCGGCCCCAACTTCACGATTTCCTCCACATTTTCATGATTTTCGATATGTGTAAGTTGCCAATTGAGATGTGTTAGCTCCCATTCGTTTGCCAAGCCGTCAAAGAGGATTTTTAATTGCTCGGCATCTTTTTCCATATAAGTACTTACCCCACGTAGTACAGTATCCCGACCACCATTATTCCCCAGGTTACTCCGGTAATTATGAGCGGTTTGTCCGAAAGTAAAATCCTCTCCGGACTTTCTCCCTCATTCCGTTCGTAAATGAGTTGTAGATATCTCATGATGCCGTAAACCACAAAGGGAATGGTGATCATCATCCACTTTTCCGACATCAAAGGCTTGGGTAGTATGGAGATGAGCTGCAAGGCTCGGCCGTCGGGCACTATTTTTGGTTGGTTAAAAGTAAACATCGCATACGTGATCCATGTGGCCGTGGCAAACATGCCCGTATAAATATCCAAAAGCTTTTCGGTATATCGCCTCAGAGTGGCTCGGGTATCGGCGGCATTAAACCCCGAGAGCAAAGTCATCTCACCCCTTCTCTTCCCGACGGCAAGGAACAGAGAAGCGGCAATGACGGTCATGAGAAACCACACATCCATATGGGCCGAGATAGTGAGGGCTCCCGCATAGACTCGGATCAAATACCCGGACGCAATGACGATTACATCGATGATCGGGACTTTTTTGAGGTACCGGGTGTAGGCTACTTGGATCAACAGATACACCACCCCGCTGATAAAAAGATAATAGTTTAGTCCATAAGCCCAGGCTAGACCCAAAATCACTCCCATCACCAAAACAAATATCGCCACCGGTATCGGTAGTTCTCCGCTCGCTATTGGTCTGAATTTTTTATAAGGATGTTTCCGGTCCGCCTTTACATCCGCAAGATCGTTGAATATATAAGTGACACTACTGAAGATCGTAAAAACGATGAAAGCCTGAAATACTTTACCAAAAGCCCCTTCTTGAAAAAGAAGGCCCGAGAAGATCAAAGCGGCGAACAGACTCAGATTTTTTACCCATTGTCGCGGCCTGACCTCTTTGAGAAGTGCCAAGAGTATTGCCATAGTACGAAAACCAACATTGATATAACCAATCCTATCATGAGAGTCAGCTTACTTCTAGCCTCAAATCTTACCGCGGCCAGCCCCAGAATGGCCGTGACTATCCAATAAAATAAGGCTATCCGTCTTTTTCCCCAGCCTATCTCCAATAGTTTGTGGTGAAGGTGGCTCTTATCCCCCCACACCGGAGACTTTCCGGAGAGGATTCTTTTGGTGACGAGGTACACAAAATCCACGAGCGGCACCCCGAGGACCACAAGCACGGTCCCCACTTTGGCCGTCGCCAGGATGGAAATGACTCCCAAAAGCAGACCGGCAAGCGAGGTGGCCGAGTAACCGGGCATTATTTTTTGCGGATAAAAATGGAAGATCGTTAATCCGGCAAAGGCTCCCGAAAGAGCAAAGGCCAGTGTGGCTACCGGCCACTGGGTAATATCGGCACTGAAATTCAAAGAAATAATTCCCAGCGCAATGGCCGCGATAGTTACCACTCCGCTTATCTGTCCATCAACTCCGGAAGACCAGTTTATCGCATTCATTAGTACCGGGATCCACAAAAGGGCGAACAGATCGGCGAGTACCCAGATCTCATGATACTTCCCCAAAAATTCAAAACCGATCCGTGGTTGTGAGAGATCAAAGATCCCTCCAAAAGGATTGGACGCGTAAGCAATTCCGATTCCGGACGACACGATGATGGCTACCGCCAAAAAATTTATGGTTAGTCTCAAGTACGGATTTAGTCCCTTCACGTCATCGATAAGTCCGGTAATTAAAATAAGAAGAGACGCCAGCCCGATGGCGATGAGGTGTTTATCCACTTTCAAAAAAAAGGCCAGTGTCAAGAAAACAGCCATAAAGATCGGCACTCCCCCTCCCTTCGGCACCGGTACTTTGTGAATGTGGGCCGGATGGGGTGTTTTTTTGGGGTCGATCACCCAACCCATTTTGGAAAACAAGATTATGGTCAGTGGTGTGACTACCAAACTGATCAAAAACGAAATGAGGAATGGAAGGACGGTGATTACCGGGTTTGTCATAAAGCAAATATCTGCATCATTCTAAAAAATCCGGCCGTCAGGATGCCGACAGCGAGCAAAGACCCGGCCATCAGGGTCGTTTCTACGGGCGTGTCTCCCTTACCGGCCCAGGAAGATAATAGTCTCGAAATACCCAGAGCCACTCCAATTCCCAGAAGCACCCCCGCCAGGACGATCTTATTTACGAGCTGTTGTTCTCCGCCGGGTAGAGAATAAAACCAGGGTAACTGTGGCGGCAGACTCTTCCAGAACCAGGCCAGAATGATTCCCATGAGGAGGATCAGACCCCATCCGGCCATCAGCATTTTTTGTATGGTGTTATTTTTTGTCATTAAGCTTTTTTCTCGGTCACTCTATACTCCATATATCTTCCCATCATTAGTCGCGTATGGGCGTCCAGTCCAGGTAATGCCGAAAAGAAAAATCCCACTACCGGCAAAAGAATAAACTCAAACGGAGCCACGATCTTTCTCCAAACCGGTAGGCTCGCCACTTTCGGTCTGGCCTTTAGGTCTATGAGTACCATGGCGGCCAAACTAATAAGAGACAAGGTCAATATGGCGGACGATACTTGGGGTAAAGTCCGTCCGATCACTGTCCGGGAAAAAGTTGGATTCAAAAGCGGTGGCATGTTGGCACCCACCGTAATAATGAACCAGTTGACCGGCCACATAAAATGATCCTCGATCACCTTAAAGACCCGGATCGTCTTATCCCAAAAAGGTGCTTTCTTATCCAGAATATATGCCTTGAGTATGTAAGCATCGTCACTCGCCCCCCACGCCCACCGCTTGGCCTGTTCGTACGTATTGGTGTAGGTGCTCCAAAAGCCGTTCGACTCGGCCGCGTCCGCCGAGACGGAAATAAATATCGGCTCGACCTCCACTTCGCCCCCGGTGGCAAAATATGTTTTAAAGAAGATCCGGTAGTCCTCCGGTATCACATCGGTATCCCAATAATTTATTTCATCCATCAGCTTCAAGCTCAGGGTATAGGTCGAAAAATTAATTAATCTATCGGGGCGGGACAACTGAGCCATATTAATGACACTACTCATCCGGTTGAACACCCTCATCGGCCAGGGGATTCTTTCGATATTGTTGTAAAAGACAATAGCCCCCTGCCAGATCTTTCGGTATCGGCCGGGGTCGTCAAGGAACATATAGGTGATCGCCGCCAGGTGATTTGGATGCAGAGCCACGTCGCAGTCAACGGAAGAAATGGTCATTTTGTCCAGCTTCCACTCGTTTTGTTTGGCCAAGATCTTGCGGAACTCCTTACCTGCCCAAGAGGCATTACTGGACTTTCCGATCACTTCCCCGGTCAGGTTGATGGGGTGATAGGTAAAGAATAGACCGGCAAACTTGTCTCCAAACTGCTTCTTCAATTTTTGTTCTCTTTCTACGTTTATTTCCTCTCCCGCTCTCTCTTCCATTGCGATGATCGGAATAATCTGCTTCGGTCCGATGGTTTGTTTTTCCAAAGCCTGCAAGGTTCTTTCCAAGATCTCGACGGGTTCTTTGTAGGTCGGTAACACGATCACATGTTTTACCTCTTTCCAATCAGCAAAACCCAGGACATCTCCCATCCAGTCGTACTTTTCCCAGGCCTTTATCCGGTAAAAGGACATTACCCCTGCCCAAGCCAAAGTCGTCGATCGATAAAGCCAATAAACGTTAAAGGCAATAATAAAATAGGCCACTCCAATCGGCCAAAAAATGGATCCCCACAAGGGGAATAGGATGAAAGTCCAGCTGGTGAACCCGGGCAAGATCTCCAGCACTCTCTGGCTTCCTTGCGGATATTTGTTGATCAGTTTTCTAAGGAATACAAACATTTTGTGTTTTGGCTCGTGATTTCTGCCAGTTCCGAAAAGCTCATAGCTAGTTCGGAAGCTACGAACTCAGCTACTATTTTAACATTCGCGGGGGTATTTACCGTTCCCCGGAGCGGTTCGGGCGGTAAATATGGGCTATCGGTCTCCAGTAGCAGGCGGTTTGGCGGCACTTTCTTCAACAGTTCCCTGAGGTTTCCCGCCGACTTGTAGGTGATATTTCCTCCAAAACTGACGTAGAACCCCAGGGAAAGTATCATCCCGAGAAACTCGGGACTGCCGGCAAAGCAGTGAAACTGACCCGCGGGCAGCTTCTTCATCCCCAGGATCTCACTCTTCATTTCCTCCTCCGATCCCCTCATGTGTATCGCCACCGGCAGATTCAGCTCGACCGCCAAAGCCATCTGTCTCCTGAAGAGGTCCACCTGTTTTTCCTCGGTCTTCTTTTCCTTATCCCAATAATAATCCAGTCCGATCTCTCCGATCCCCACCACCCTCTTTGAGCCAAATAACTTTCTCATCTCGTTCATTTCCTCGTCAACACCCACGATCTTTTCCGCATTTTCCGGGTGGATCCCCAGTAAACAATACTGGTTCTCCCTTTCTGCAATCTCTATCGCCTTTATGGCGTCAAGAGCACTGGTCGAGGGAATGATCACTTTTTCGACTCCCGCCTCCCTGGCCTGTCTTACGACTTCTCCAACATTGGCGAAGCGCTCATCGGTTAGATGACAGTGCGTATCAATAAGCATAGGGCTAATTTTACACAAAAAAGAGCAAGGTTTCCCTTGCTCACCCCTCTTCACTTAAGCAATGCGCCTATATGTCTAGCAACTTGCGTCTCTCGTTCTGATGCAGCAATTAAGCGACGAACAAATCCCTCTCCAATATCAAATTTACTCAACACTTTTCGACCCTTAGCTCTAACGTTGAACTTATCGGTGGACAGATATACGTGATTATTCCATACCGTAAAGACAATTTTCTTTCCGTCTATCTCCACCACCAATCGTCGAATTTCCGCGCCGAATGAATTCGCACATGTCAAAGGGTCTTCAAAATAATGATCCAAAACCACCATTGCATTCATACAGCCTCCTTTAAAGGTACTTTTGCGAGTATTTTACTTCAGTTTTCAATCAAATCAATCTCTGAAATAAATTTTCTCCGCGTTTTATCACTTCACCGCCAAACTGTGCGATTAGCTTATCCGCAGTTTCCGGCATAAAAGGGGTGAGGTCCGCCGCTATCTGCCGGATAATTCTCACCAGATCTGACAATACAAATTTTTGTTCGTCTCCGGTAAGTTTCCAAACCTCTCTTTGATTTATCAAAGAGTCAGCCCTCTTCACATCTTCCCAAATAAATTTGAGTGCCTCATCAAAACGGAAATATGTCAGTTTATTCATCACCGCTTCCCGGATCCCCAGTCTTTGTTCGGGCACCGTGAGATTAATTTTTTCGGCCATGGTCGCTACTCGGGCAGCCAGATTCCCGATCCCATTTGCCAAATTCGCTTGATACGCATTCTCAAACCGTTCGACCGTGATATCCGTATCCTCAAAAACACTTACTTCAGACAGCAAAAAGTGTCTTAGGGCATCGGTCCCATATTTTTCGGTCCACTCGATTGGATCGATGGTATTCCCCGTACTCTTACTGATCTTTTGTCCGTTTGCGGTCAAAAATCCTCCGACAAAAATTTGTTTCGACGCCGGTAGTCCGGCCGACATCAGCATCGCCTGCCACATAGCCGTCTGCTGTCTCAAGTTATCCTTTCCGCACACCTGAATCCCCGGCCAAAATTCACCAAACTTTTTTGTATCTTCCGGCCACCCGAGGCATGAAATATAGTTGATCAGAGCATCGAACCAGACATAAATTACCTGTGTCGGGTCTCCGGGCACTTCTACCCCCCAAGGCATCTTTGTCTTGAGTCTTGAGATACTGAAGTTCGAGAGTCCCGACTGCACAAAAACCTTCATCTCGTTCTGTCGGAAGTCGGGGATCACAAAATCGGGCCTCGCTTCGTACAGGTCCAGTAGTTTTTGTTGGTAGCTCGAAAACTTAAAGAAATAATTTTCTTCTTCGATATTTTCCAACTCCTGATTGGGATGCACGGGGCACTTACCATCCACCAGCTCGGAGTCGGTTTTTTCCAGTTCACACCCGACACAGTACTTAATTTTGTAATTCTTTTTGTAAATATCTCCCTTTGTGGCACACAGTTTCCAAAACTCCTGTGCCGCCCGGATATGATGCTCGTCGGTCGTCCGGATAAAGTTGTCGTAAGACAGGTTCAGAGCCGCCTTTAGTTTTTCAAACTTGGCCGCGTACTCGTCGCAGTACTGTTTTGGATCTTTTCCTTCCTCCAGCGCCTTTTGATATATCTTCTGTCCATGCTCGTCCGTGCCGGTATTAAAGAAGACTTCGTCCCCGATCGCCCGATGGGCCCGAGCCAGCACATCTGCGCGGATGATCTCCATCGCAAAGCCAATGTGCGGATCCGCATTGACATAGGGTAACGTAGTGGTGATATAAAACTTTCCCATTCTTCGATTTTACCCTACTGCGGCTCCCTTATCTCCTTAAAATAATAAAACCCCGTCATGGCTGACGGGGTTAATACACTAACTACTTCTTGCTATCTATCTTACTCACAAATAAGGCTGGTAGGCACTCGTCTTCGGACCAGTAACGCGAAGGGGTCTTTTCATCTCCCTCTGCCGTACTCAAATCCACCAGAATGAAGTCGCGCAGCCTCCGGACCTTCAGTGAAAGTGTTCCCTTCCGTTCCGGACTAATCGGATACGAGCTTTTTATACCCAAGCGTCCGAATCTAAACGAACCTAACCCCCATGGTAGTGTATAGGCAATCTCCCCGTTTCTGAGATCCCCGATCGTACGACCGGGCAGATTTTTTTCATCGTCCATGGGGATTACTCTGGTAACGACGGTGACGGTTGTCACGATCAAAACTCGCTTCATTGAGCACCTCCTAATTTTTTATTGTGCCAAACTCCCGAGATTATAGGTCACTCGAGGCCAAAAGTCAATTTTACTTGATAATTGAAAACTGGAAATTATTTCACTTGAAGATCTTCTTTATCCCTCCGGTGATCTTATCCGTCCACTCGCTGGCCCATTCTTCCGCCTTTACCCGCTTGATCACTTCCTGCCAGCCGGCATTGCCCAAGTTTTCCGCCACGGTAGCTATCGTCGCCGAGCTGACCTTGATATTATTTTTGACATCTTCATAGTTTCTACCCTTATCTAGGTAGAGTGCGATCCCGAGCCTCTTCAAGACCGCCATTCTCTCGCCCTCGGTCAGTACGTCGCACAGTACCATCTTCAGATCTTCCGGCGAGTCGATCTCGGCGAGCACCTGGTAAAACATTTGGTCCAGCTGTCTCTCCAGCGTCTTGTTAATGGGGTTTTGTGAAAGTTGCATATTCTGTCCAAAAATATTAATAACCCTGCCTGCCGGTTAACCCGCCGGTAGGAGGGTTGGCAGGTCTTTAATTAATTAAACCACACAATGGGTGGTAAAATGCACTGTTCTTTGAGTTCAATACACTCTAGGAGGCAGAATGTTAGTTACGTTCCTTTGGTCCATCTTCACCCTCTTTATTTCGACCGTCAACGCCCTCACCGTCGGCTCTGTTTGGCGGTTCAAGGGCAAGTTGTCCGGCTGGATGCAGTTTATCGTCTGGTCCGGTAGGATCATGGCCGTCATCGGTTTCTTCATGGTGCTCCTCATCGTCGTGGTTTGGGTCATGTATCAGTTTTCAATTTTCGAGTTCCTGGCTATGGCCATCTTCGAGGTTGAGCTGACCCACGCCGCCGTCGGGCTCCTGATGGAGTCTATCTTCAACCTCTCTTATCTGCTGGTCATTTTCCCCGTGATTGGCCTCGGACTGGGAATCACTGTTCATTCCTGGATCACTGCCTTCCGCGAAAAAAGCTTGCTGTCGGGCGGCCTCGCTCTTTACAACACCGGCGCTACGGTTTACAACATTGTTAACGCCGTCAGGTTTGTTCCCAAGGTCTCCAAGGCCCTCTACGAAAGTATTGGAAAGACCAAGGTCAGCGGCATTCCCCTCTGGATGTGGTTTGCCCTGGTCGCCTTGCCGCTTACCATCAGCCTCGGCGGAGCCATTCTGATCACCAACTGGATCATGAGCCTCGCTAAAGACAAGTACCCCGAGATCGAGAGCGACAGCCTCGACTACGTCTAATGAACACCCCAGCCTAAATGGCTGGGTTTTTTGTCTCGTGCTTGGTTTTAAACGAATACACTTCCCACGAGATCAGCAGTCCCAAGATCAAAAGCCCGTTAAATACCGATCCCAAGCCCAGTAGTCGGAGCTGTAGAAACGCCGTGATCCCTACTGTCCATCTCAAAGCCGTTACGGCTGACATAAATAAAATGGAAAACAGCCAAAATATGCCCCCCATCACGAGTAAGGTCATGGGTAAATAACTGCCCGGGAGAATAAAGTCTTTGATCGTGTCCGGATCAACTTTCCAGATCACCAAGCCAATCGCCAGCCAGTTGATCAGGGCGAAAAACACCAGCCATTCATATCTTTTCTTTTGTCTCTGCCTTCCCGTTTCCATCCTCTCAATTTAACCACAAAAAAGAGGAGCTTCCGCTCCTCTATGACCAAGACTGGCTATCCAATTCCAAAGGGATCCCAGATGGCGAGGATCACGCCCAGTATGAAAAAGACCCCGTAGATCAGCAATCCCCAGCCGATGGCTTGTGCGAAAATACCGTTGACAAGAAGCAAAACTGCCCCGACGATGAGCCCCAACAGAGCACCGGCTATATTTAGAACGACCAAATATAAGAATCTACCCATGGTAACCTCCAAAACGTGAAGTTTGAACGTGCCCCCGTATTATACCTCTTCGTGTTTCCTACGCCCATTTGCGCTAAAATGAATCCATGTCCTCCGACACTCTGATCATTATAGTTTTCCTCTTCGTCGGGCTGATCGTGGTCTATCTTCTTCTCAGGCAGAAGTTGGAGGTTCAGAAAACCGACCCCACTCTCAACGCCTGGCTCAAATCTCTCCAGCAGTCCTTCGATACCACGAACCGGACCACGAATGCCTCCCTCCAGCAAAATTATCGTGAATTATTTTCCCGTCTGGATCAGGCGACCGCGGTCATCTCGGACCTCAAGAAAGAAGCCGGCGCCTTCGGTGAGGTCAGCCGCTCCATGAAAGATCTCCAGGACTATCTCAAGTCTCCTAAACTCCGGGGCAACATCGGCGAACAAGTCCTCAAAGACCTCATCGCTCAGATGTTCCCCAAGAACAGCTTCCATCTTCAGTATCACTTCAAGACAGGCCAGATCGTGGACGCCGCCATCAAAACCCAAGCCGGCATTCTTCCCATCGATAGTAAGTTCCCCATGGAAAATTTTCAGAAGATCTACTCCGCCGCCTCGGCGACCGACAAAGCCGCCGCCCGTTCCGCCTTCATCCGCGACGTCAAAAAACACATCAAGGATATCTCCGGTAAATATATTCTCCCGGAAGAAGGCACTCTGGACTTCGCCCTCATGTACATTCCCTCCGAAAGTATTTATTACGAAATAGTTAGCGAACAGGACCTTCTCGATCTGGCCCGTGAGTCCCGTGTCTATCCCGTCTCTCCCACTACTCTCTACGCCCATCTCCAAACCATTCTTCTTTCGCTGGAAGGCCAAAAGATCGCCGGCAAAACCTCCGAAGTGTTCACTCTGCTCCGCGCCGTCCAGAAGGATTACGAAAAACTCAACGAAAACTTTACCTTGCTGGGCAAACACCTCACGAACGCCTACAACTCCATGAACTCCACCGGCCAAAGCATCAATCAGATCGGCAGCAAGCTCGACTCCCCCCGCGATCTAAAAGCCAACCTCCTCCCCGAAGAAAAACAGGCAAAAGAGTAATTAAGCGTGTTTGATTCGCAGATTACTTAATAAAAATATCGATATATTTCTTGTAAGTGTAAACCTTATCATATGCTTCTGACCCTGTTTTGGGTACTAGAATTCCCAGACTGACAAACCTGTTGATAGCCTTGATCGCTCCACTTCGCGAGAAACCTGTCCATTCCATAACGTTTTTGGAGGAAATAATTGGTTGTGAGTATAGTTTTTTCAAAATGACAACTCCGCTTTCGGATTCTCTTTTTGCCAATGCTTGAATTTTTTCCATCTCCAAATCTCTTAGTTTTGTAATATCTTTTGAGATTTGAATTGATTCTTTTGCGGTTTCAATTACTCCATCCAGGAAAAATTCAAGCCATGAACCAACATTGCCGTTATGATAGTCATGCAATTTCTGGTAGTATGTTTTTTGATGTTTCTTGAAATACGAAGACAAGAAAAGAACAGGGTTTTCCAGCAGTTTTCTGAAATACATCATGAGCGTAATCAGTAACCTGCCGGTTCTACCATTTCCATCCAAGAAAGGGTGAATGGTTTCGAACTGGGCGTGCATAAGTGCTATTTGAACTACCGGCAAGGTAAGCTTTTCATTTCTTATAAATGTTTCAAAATCACTTAGGGCGGTATTTAAGTCATCTGGGGATGGTGGAACAAAGGATGCATTGGCTGGTACGGTTCCTCCGATCCAATTTTGACTTCTTCTAAACTCTCCCGGATCGGCGAAGTGGGTTGATCTTGCTCCGGTCATTAGAACCGAATGAAGTTCGCGAATAAACCTTAGCGAAAGGGGGAATGTTTCCAACCTCTTGATACCGTAATGAAGAGCTTTGATATAAAAGATAATGTCATCAGCATCTGTTTGTCCTGTTGCTACGCCGGAATCGAGCTCAATCGCATCAATAAGGGTAGCCTTTGTCCCTTCAATTTGTGAAGAAGAGGTAGCATCTTTGGCCACAAACATCGATAGAAAGAAATCTACATCCGGCAAGGTATGGGTGACCCCGTCCAATTTTCCGATCAATCTTTCTGCCTCGGAAGCTTTCAGTAGTATTCCTGGGGAGATGACCAATATCCCTTTAGGGGGGTATTTATTGGGTAAAAATGAAGAATAACCTCCCTTTTGCTTGATGTATCTGCCAATTTCGACTTTCATATATAGTTAACCTACTATTAGTAGATATAGCCTATCTTAGTACTTAGTTAACATCTTGTCAAGCCCTGTTAACTAAATCTAGTATAACAGGCAAACAATTTCTAGGCCGAATATAATCATTTAGCCTCGACTCCATGAACTCCACCGGCCAAAGCATCAATCAGATCGGCAGCAAGCTCGACTCCGCCCGCGATCTAAAAGCCAACCTCCTCCCCGAAGAAAAAGAAGCCTAAAAAAACTCAACTACATTTAGGGGGCTAGAATCTTTTTAAACTGAGGCTTGGCAAGAATTGTATCGACGATCTCTTCTCTCCGGTCGTAATCATATTTGTCGTCATAGGTCGCCAGATGAAGGATCTCGTGGATGATCGTGTCCAGGAGTTCTTGGTCTCCTCCATTCTTTGGGAAACGAACATGGATTGAGCTATCATCGGTATCAAACCATCCTTCGCAAGATATTCCGTGAAGGTAGCAGGGCATAATCCCGGGGTCTTTTATATTAAGTTCTTTGAACGCTTTTTGGACATCCGCTTCAAATTTTGACCACAGTTGCGCGGTTTTTTTAAGGCCGATATTTTT
>CAZGSP010000025.1:0-12781 GCA_964528565.1 uncultured Pseudomonadales bacterium
CCCCCCCCCTGGGGGGGGGGCCATTTTCTTGTTTGAAAGAAGCCCCCCGCCACTGAGGGGGGGAGCCGTAGAGCCCAATTGGTATAATGAGGGTATGTCAAAAAATCCTGTTGTAAATGCTTTGAGCGCTTCGGTATATATCGTCCTTGTTGTTTCTGTTATGACCTTCGTGACCCAGCCTCTAAAGAACAAGCCCGATACCTTTTTCGCCCCAATCACAGTGTTATTTGTCCTGACTCTCTCTGTGGCGGTAATGGCTTTCTTGTTTTTTTACCAACCGCTTCAGCTATTTATAGAAGGGAAGAAAAAAGAAGCGGTAAACCTATTTGTCAAAACAGTCGGTATCTTTGCGGCTATCACTGCCGTTGTTTTGATTATGCTTTTTTCCGGTCTAATTTAGATTTCGAGTAATTTCTAAGACTTATCTGTTCGTGAACTTCTTATTTCATGATAGATATGTATTCCTCTTGTATTAATGGGCGGGAGGTTTTTTGGGAATAGTGTCTTTTGGTCTTGATACAATGAGTTGTAGACTATGAAAAATATACCGATATTGGTTTTGGCCCTTATATTTCTTTTCGCGCTGATCGCCATAGTGTTTGGAAAATCGTTTACAAAAACACAAACAGAGGATTTAGAAAATGATTTAAATGAAACAATAATCTCGTGTAATAAAGAAGATAATTGTTGTGAGAAAAATGAAGACTGTAAATATGTGTGGTTCACCGGGGCATGCAACACTCCCGAATACGTTACAAAAATTCAAAAAGAGGCTGAGGAACAGGGAAGACGTAATGGCGAAGCCCCTTCCAGAGAAAATGTTACCTGTTCTTGTGAGTCAAATAAGTGTGTGACTCATAATTAGACGATTTAACCGCCAGTCGATTGGGGCGTTTTTGTGATTTAGAGCCGGCGGCGAAGCAAGATCAACGTAATTTATGCTACACTGGAGGCATGAAGATTAAGACGGTCGTGGCGGTGGCGATGGTGGTAGGGATTGCCTATGTCGCACTAAATTTGCTCAAACAAGATAACAATTTTGATGTTGGAACGCGTGCTCTGGAAGTAAAAGAACCATCATTGACAGAGTTATCCGAGGCAAGTAATAGCGACGGAAGTCTGAAACTCGTGGGAACCGGAAGGGTCGTGGAGGGAAAAACAAAATATTCATTTAGGGTGATGGACGTTCAGAAAAAGAGCAACTTATTGCTTTTTGAGACGGTGGCCGATCCGGGACAGACGTTTTTAATTCCGTTTAACAGCTGGTCCTCGGATTATAAACACGTTTTCCTACAAACAAATGACCAAAACGGTAAAGATTACTATGTTTTTAAGGCCGACGGGAGTTTATTTGGCGATGGTAAAAAGTATCTGGACGTAGGTGAATACTGGACAGAATCAAAAAATCCGCAAATTATCGAACATGTTTCCGGCTGGGCCGGGGCAGACTTGTTGGTTGTTTATACAACCAACCCGGATGGAACGGGAAGTTCGGCTTACTGGTTCGTAGTTGGTTCCAGAAAATTTATGCAAGTGAGGGAGCTTTAAAAAAAAGCCCCCGCCATTGGCGGGGGATAGAGCTTAATTAAAGAAAGCGTTGGGAGCGATGGTGCTTTGGGAAGCACGGACCTGTGACTTGGAGAACTCTCCCATCATCCTGCGAAGTTCGCCCTTAGTGGCGTTGTATTCACGGACGTTGGAAAAGCCCATTTCGCGGGCAGCTTCCTGGGCAAAGCCGGTACCGAAGGCCATGAGACAGAAGTAGTAGCCTTCATTGGCGCCTGTGAGGGCCTTGATCTTTCCGGGATCAATTCGACTGCGGTTGTCTTCGCCATCGGTAAGAACCAGAACGGTAACTTTGACGCGGATGCCGCTCTTTTTCAAACTGTCTGCGTAAGCAACGATGCCGGCGAGAGGATCGGTGAGGGCAGTGTAGACCGTGTCGTAGAGATTGGTCATGTCTTCGGGCCGCATGTCGTAGTTTTGATCATCAAGCGGGGTAACGTCTTCGAGCTTGACGAAACCATCAACAACGGTGAAGCCGTCGGTAGCGTTGAAGGTCCAGGTGGACATGAGCATTTCGTCGCCGGCCTTGGATTCGCGAAGGGCGTCGACGTTGAGCTGAGCGGCCTGAATCATTTCTTGCTTGTAGCGAAGAAGAGAGCCGGTTCGGTCAAGGATGCGGAGAATAAGGGTCACCTGATCGCCGTTTAGGTCACTGGCGCCTGCGTGTTGGACTTGGGCAAGAGCGCTGGTATTGTTGAGGTTGGCTACCGTAATAACACTTTTTGATTTCATGAGAAGTCTCCTTTTCTACTAGCGTATGGGATCGGTGCTGTTCACCAGAACGACGCCTTTTTGGACCATCTTGTCGATCTCGGCATTGGCGATGGCTTCAAAATCGATGTCCGGATGTTTGACGGAGCTCGTGCAGTCAATGAGGAAGCGGATCTTCTTGATGGCTTCCGGTTGAGTCTTGCCAAAGTATCCTAAGATCTGAAGCATGGTCTGAAGTACACAGTGGCTTTTGGCTTCGCCGGCGACGTAGATCAGATCGTACTGAGCAATGATGTCGAGGATAGCTGTGTTGAGTTGGGTGCTGATATCTTTGGGATCGGGAACCTCGGCGGCGAAAATGCCGTAATGTTCGGTACGCGGGTTGGTGCCCTTGGTGATGTAGGTGGTTTGACTTCCACGGGCGGCCGAGTGAAACATGAGCGCCTCGGAGAGGGCAGGAACCAGTGACTGGCCCGGAGTACCGTTGAGACAGTGTACCGGCCAGATGATGATGGTGCCGAGTTTCTTGACGTATTCGGTGGACCAAAGCGGATCGACGATCGGTTTCCAAATGCCGCTTTTGATGTCGGCGTAGGTGATGGCGGTGAAGGGATCGGGCGGATTGCCGTTTCGGTCACGCCACCAGGTGGAGAAAAAGATCGCGAAGACCGGGTGGTTGTCCATCGAGTTGAAAATGCTCGTGATGTCGTTGACGTTTCGGTAGATAAAATCGATGAGACGTTGCATATCCGCAACCGCGCCGGGTACCGGGAGACCGCCTAGCGGGCTAACAAAGTCCCATTGGGCGTCGACATTGAGCAGGGCGATTTTGCGTTTATCTTCGTGAGCCGTAAACCTGGTGCGGTTTTTCATACCGTCCAAAATAAACTGACCGCGGGGGGTGTAAAACCGTTCAACATCGGAAGGGGCGAAAAGGGTAGAAGTCATAGGATTCTCCTTATTTAGTTGAGGGTGAGGTAGCTAATGTGTCTTGGGTCAACGACCAGAAGTCCGGCCGCAAAAACGAAGAGTGATTGACCGGAGTTGACTACTTTATCGGTGGCTTGAAACCGGGTTTGTGAGCCACTTCCCGGATCGTAACGAATAGCACCGGTGTCGGTCGGAAAAATTAATTTCCCCCCGGCATAAGCCTGACCGTGGATCCTGTCCGAAGGTAATTTGGACACTTCGGTTTTTGAGGAGTAGAGGTTGATGCCTTTTTTGTCATAGGCATCGAAATGAACAAACTCTCCGCCTTTTAGTTTTGTCTTCCTGATAATAAGAAACGAGCTACCGGAAAACTTGACGGTGATATCGATGAGACTTTCACCGAGTTCAAGCGCAGGAAGAGGCAAATCGGCCGAAAATCCTTCTCGGTGCATCCAGTAGAATTGTTGGCGCATGACCCGGTAGAAACCGACGATGGTCGGTGACACTTCCGAGCTGACGCTAAACCAGGATTGATGCTCGATGGTTTGGCGGACCGGGCGATTTAACAGGAGCCCGTGGTTCACCTCGGAGTCAACCAACTGTGAACCAACCAGACGGAACAGATGAGTGCCACTCACTCGAAAGACCGCGTTTTGGGTAATGGAGTAAGTGTCCGAAACACAACTTTCTACTTGAGAGATCTCGTTGTAGTTGATCTCGTACAGGTCGATCTGTTCTTGGCCGGCGATGTTTACGGCCAGTAGTTTTGAGCTGGCTTCAAATCTCATGCCAACCTGATAGGGGAAAAGAATGGTGGTCCAGTGATCGCTTTGGCTCACCCGGTGCATGACTGCCCGGTTGTTTTCCAAAGTGATCAGAATGAGAGTTTCCCCTTCCAGACGATGATAGAGAATCTGACCTTTAATGCCGGACAGCTGTTTGACGGTGAGTGAGCCGGGTATGGAAACCGAGGTAACGACCAGATTTTGCTCTTTACACACCGGACAAGCGCGCTTATTTGAGGGGAAAGCGGTGTTACAGGTCGGGCATTCGATGAGAACCGACTGAAAGGTGGTCAGTTCTTTTTGGGGGAAAATACCACGCCAACCTTCTTTGAAGTACCGGTTAAACACATGCAATAGTTCGTCGCTGATCAGGTCGGGTGGAAGTCCCACGGCCGGATAGATGACACCTTTGTCAAAAACGGTGATCCTCTTCAGTGCCCGATCTACCAAGTCATTCACTTTTGGGTGAGTACCCCCATAAGGGTGCACGAGAAGCAGACTTCTAAACAACATCGTTGCATAGGAGTACCAATCGTGTTGGGGGAGAAAAACCGGTTTGAGGGTCAGGTCAATTCCGTATAGGGCCGGATCGAGATAATTTTCGGTGGCTACCGGGCAAGGCCAGTTATCAAACTGAACAGAATCAAAATCGATGTAGTAGCTGTTGGTGCCCGAAAACAGAACATTTTGGTCGTTCCTGTCCCCGATAACAATATTTTGCTGATGAATTGCTTCGAGAACTTTAGCATCATTAAGATGCAGGGAAACGACCTTTTTGTTGTTGATCCTTTGCCGAATACGGAAGTTCTTGTTGGACAGATCCCGAAAGGGTTTGGCCCTTTTGATGAAGGGCATGGTGTATCCGATGACGTCACCGGTGCGATTGAAGTTTAGAGTTGTCGGGGCGGCGACGAATTTTGGAAGCGAAAAACCTTTGGCGATGAACGCCTTAAGTTTTCTCTCGTGATCTTTGTTCGGATACTCATAAATCTTGATCAAATTTCCGGGGTTTGTGGGATCGGGAAAGACCGTTCCTTCGCCCCCGGAACCGACAGCGTCATTGGGATCAAGACTTAGACGCTCTCCGGCTTGGGTGAAAACGGTAATGGCCAAGGGACCTCCTTTATTTACTCAACGGCTTCGATGACAATAATTGAAGCATCGTCCACCAATTTTTTTTGGTCCGACCAGATGTTCATGTTTCTTTGGACCTGGTTGGGATGTTTGTGACCCCAAACCAGGGAAACCAGATCAAATTCCTGAAGCCAGGCGTCACTGCCGATAGCCAGTTTTTTGATACTCGCGGTTTCGACCGTGAAGACGTCAAAGGCTTGGCTAATGGCTCGGCGGTTTGGGTCAAGGTACAGGGGGTCAATCAGCAGATAGCCCGGATATGGGGATTCATCGTGGAAGTCTCTTCGGTAAATCCGGTCGTTGATGATGACCAATCCGTCTCCGTAAGCCATAACCAGGCTGTGCTTGGGACCAATGATGTAGCCTACAAGAGTGAAGAGAAGAAAATCTTTGATGAAAAGAGCTTGTTTTTGTGGGGTGTCGAGGGATTGCCAGATCAAGGTCGATCTTAAAAAAGACAGGAGATCTTCAAAGAGAAAGAGGGGAATAATCTCCAGGGGAATGTCCTCACTAAGATAATTTAGACTTTGATTAAGAAGGAACTCGGTGGCCAGACTGGATCCGACTTCACTATGAGCGCCTTCGGAACAACCGTCACTGATCCACCCGACCATATATGTCCGGCCGTTTATCTCTGTTGTGGACGTTTTGAGTGAGTCCTGACAGTTTCGTCCGGCCAGTATGTGACTACGCCCGATAACCTTCCCTGTTTTGAGGGTAAATCCGGGGAACATGAAACCTCCTTAAATCTTAATTGGTATTGTCAAGGAACTGTAGCTCCAAGTTAGCCCATATCTATAGGCTACTTAGTGTACTTGGTACACTTATGTTACCACCGAAATTTCCCTTGTCAAGAGTGAGTTGGGCCGGATTTAAGTGCCTATTGAGTTTGATATGTAATATTTGTTATATTTTAGATAGATGGAAATTGAAATTCAGATCCAAAATGTTAGTCTAAAGGGGGTACTGGAGATACCCGATAAGGGAAACTCTTTGGTGATCTTTACTCACGGAAGCGGTAGCGACGGGGACTCAAAAAGAAATAGTTTGGTGGCCGATGAGCTTCAAAAATTGGGAATAGGAACCTTACTCTTTGATCTGCTAACGAAAGAAGAGAGTGATGAGGCAAAAAATAGATCTGATGTGGAATTGTTGACGGAGAGGCTGATCGCCGTTACCAAGTGGTGTTTGGAACATGAAACAACCAAGAACCTGGGGATCGGATACTATGGTGTCGGTACCGGATCGGCGGCGGCACTATCTTCGGCCGCCTTTTGGGGAACGAAAATAAAAGCTGTGGTAACCCGTGGCGGACGACCGGATTTGGCGATGGAGGTATTGGATCTAATTGAGTCGCCTACTTTATTAATAGTTGGGGGAGAGGATAAACCGGCGATCAATATTAACCGAAAGGCGTTTCAAAAGATCGGTTGTGTGAAAAAAATGGAGACGATTGCTGGAGCGACGCGCTTTTTTGAAGAACCGGAAGCGATGGAGAAGGTAGTAGAGATATCGACTATGTGGTTTGTCAAATATCTTTGAGAAAATTATTGGAGAAAATTGTGAAGAATGGTATACCCACCCAGAGATAAAAGCACCGACCCGAATAGATTGCTGACGATAGCTGTCCACATATATCGTCCAAATGGTACATGGTAAACGCCACCGGCGATGGAGACGATTTTTCCGCCCACCTGAGGAATAAACCGACCAAAAATCAGGAAAACGATCGAGTCGGCGGGGAATTTGTCCAAACCGAACGGGAGATGCTTCTTTTGTTTGTTGAAATCGGCCAAGGACCCAATTCCTTTGCCGATAAAGTATTCGATGGCGGCGGCGAGATTGTTTCCCATCCAGGAGACGAGAATCCCGACAAAGGGCCCGAAGACGGCACCGTTTAGGATGACAATAGGGTCGGTCGGAATAGGGGTAGCGGAAAGAATACCCATGAGCAGAATGGAGAGAAGGGGACCGGCGATGCCGATAGTGGGGATCAACTTTTCCAGAGCTTTGAAATCCTGTTTGAAGTAGATAAGTAAGCCTATGGGAAGACCAAAGGTGAGTAAGATCAAAAAGACATTGCGAAAAATAGTGAATGTCTTTTTGTTCATGAATTATTTTATTATAGTAAAAATATAGTAGAAAAGTGTTTATATTTGTCAACACGGTAGAGATTGTGTAGAATGAAGATAATTAATAATAAGAAAACAAATGAGAAGGCCTGCCAAAAAAAATAACAAAGGTTTGCTGGGAGCAGTAGGAGCCGCAGTAATAGGAGTGGCTGCCGGAGCCGCTGCAGTATTTTTATCAAAGAAAGAAAATCGAGAGAAAGTCAAGAGAACAGTCGGTACTGCAGTTAGGAAAGGAAAAGTGGAGGTAGCTAAAGCCAAGAAAAAAGTGGTGGCGACAAAGAAGAAACTATTGAGAAGAAAGTAGTCCGCCCGATCCTTAAGGCCGAAGAGTAATCCAAACGATAACTGCAAGGATGATTCTGTAAATGGCGAAGTAGGTAAAGTCGTGGTTTTTAACAAACCGGATGAATGTTTTTACGGCTATAGTGGCCGAGAGAAAAGAAAACAAGCAGCCGATAAGCATGATTATGTATTCCTGTGGTGAGAAGCTTAGTCCGGATTTTAGTAAATCGTATCCGGTGGCGGCGAACATAGTAGGAATGGCCAGGAAGAAGGAGAACTCAACGGCTTGAGACCGGGAGAGACCGGAAACCAGTCCACCAATAATTGAGGCGGCAGAACGAGAGACTCCGGGAATAACGGAAATTGATTGAAAAAGGCCAATGGAGAAGAGTCTGCCGACGGAAAGGCTGAGTAAATCTTTTTGTCCCAGCCGAAGTTTTTTAATCCTGTCGACAGCCAGGAGAGCCAGTCCTCCAAAAAAAAGAGCATAAACAGTGATGATCGGTTTCTCGAGAAGTACATTCCGGATGAACTTGTAGAGAAGGAAACCAATAATACCCGTGGGAAGGAAGGCGATGAGACTTTGACGCCAGACCTTGATGGAAGAAAAAAGATTTTCCCGGTAAAGCCAGACGACAGCCAAAATGGCGGCAAGCTGGATAACGATATCAAAAGTTTTGGAAAATTCCGAACCGGTTATGGAGAGATATCTTTGGGCGAGGATGAGGTGACCGGTGCTGGAAACAGGGAGGAACTCGGTGAGGCCTTCGATAATGGAAAGAACGATAGCTTGGAGAATGGTCATTGATTCTTCTTATTATACGAGGGGTGTGGTGTAACATGGAATAGATGGAAATTACTCCTTTGAAAAGATCTATTTTGGCGGAACCGCCTTCATTTTGGAGAATGGTAGGACCCAGTATTATTCTTTTGGGATTAGGACTGGGGATCGGGGAACTAATTCTTTGGCCTTATTTGACCGCGAACTATGGATTGGGAATTATCTGGGGGGCAGTAGCCGGAATTACCATGCAGTGGTTTATCAATTTGGAGATCAGCCGGTATTCTTTGGTTACCGGGGAAAGCGTATTCGTTGGTCTTACCAGGAAACTGGGAAAGATCATTCCCATGTGGTTTATTATTTCGACGGTAGTACCTTGGATGTGGCCGGGAATTGTTTTGGCCGGAGCCCGACTTTTTACGGCCGGACTAGGATGGGGAAGTGCGGAGACTATGGGAGTGATCGTCTTGCTGATCATAGGAACGATCCTCAGTCTGGGTCCGGTACTTTATGGTACTCAAGAAAAACTGGAAAAAACTCTGTTGATCTGCGGACTGCCCTTTGTCTTGGGGCTCTCCTGGTGGTTGGCGTCAAAAAACGGAGTGACTAACTTGGCCTTTGGCCTGATCGGAAAAGGGGATAACTATTGGTTCTTCCCGGTTGGTTTACAGGCGTCGGCATTTTTGGGGGCGATTGTTTTTTCGGGGGCGGGGGGGAACTTGAATCTGGGTCAGTCTCAAAATATTAAGGAGAAGGGCTATGGAATGGGACACGGATCCGGAAGGATTACCAGCTTACTGACGGGGAAGAAGGAAGAAATCAGATTGACCGGAAAAGATTTTGAAGTTAACACCGGTAGTTTGAAAGTATTTTCAAAGTGGTGGAAGCTCACCAATTTGGAACAGGGACTGATATTCTGGATGACCGGGGTAATTGCGATGGTATCCTTGTCACTTATGGCATACGAAACCATATATCACGCGACCGGAGGGCTGGCCGGGGTAGATTTTGTGATCGCTGAGGCAGAGAAAATTGGTCAACTGACTACCCATTTGATTGGAAAAATTTTCTTGGTAGTACTGGGCTTGATGCTTTTTGCAACCCAACTGTCCGTCTTGGGAACCACCGGGAAAATATTGGCCGAGAACTGGGCGATACTCAATTTTGAAAAATTTGAGTCAAGCAAACTACCCAAGTATTTTTACCGACTTCTTTGGGGACAGATAGGTTTGATGCTTCTGGTTTTGGCTTTGGGATTTACAGAGCCGTTGCAACTGGTTCTTATTAGTGCAGTGCTAAACGCCTGGACAATGGTAATTTATTCGGTTTTGGTCCTTTGGCTGAACACGACAGCACTTCATCCAAAGTTAAAACCGGCTACTTGGAGAAGAGTAGTTATCATAGGGGTGATTGTTTTTCTATCCGTATTCGGAGGACTGACTTTTTGGCAGATATGGGGGAAGTAAGGACTATTCAACGATGGAAGCCAGTTCCTTTAATTTTGCCATGTTCAAAACGGTGAACTGAGCTCTTTTGGAGGAGATGACCCCCATTCTTTGGAGTTTACTCATTTGAACACTGGTGGTTTCTCTGGTAAGGCCGATCAAGCTCGCTACGATCCTGTGAGTGGCCGGAAAGTTGACGACCAATTGGCCATTTTTTATGTCGCCGTAGTCGCGAATAATTTGGAGAAGGACTGAGGCGACTTTGTTTAGGGCACTGCCATTGATAATGTTTCCTTGATTCGTAAGGTATAGGTGAAGTGAGCTAAAGAAGAAGTCCATGATGATGGCCGACATTTCGTGATTCTTGTCCAAGAATTTTTTGAACTCCTGTTTGGGCACGATATAGACTTCAGCGGACGTAATAGCTTGTAGATAAAGATCGTTCCGGGAGTTGGTAAAGTAGTGAATGACGGAGATGATAAAAAGAGGCTTAAAAATGTTAAGAGTGTTTTCTCCAAAAGGTAACTTGGAATAGGCTCTAACATAGCCCGATTTCATAAAATAGATATTTTCAATTTTGTCTCCGGGTTTGAAAATAAGAGAGTTTTTGGCGATCTTTTTTGAAGGAAATTGAGAGAAGAATTTTTTTAGCCGTAAAAAATTGCCTTTGGTCATGGGTGCTATTCTAAACTTTTGTTTATAGGTTTGTCAACACAAGAAATATTTCTATGACTTGGGGGTAACGCCGTAGATAACCACTTTAGTGCCGGGATTGTCTTTGCCGGCGACTCCGGAAGTTTTTCCTTCGGGAAGTTTGGGATCCGCCCAGTTATAGAGAATACCGGCCTCGGATATCTTCATGTTGACACAGCCGTGTGACATGGGATGGCCGAAATTGTTGTGCCAGTAGGTGCCGTGGAGAGAAAATCCTCGGGAAGCAGGTATGGAGCTATTACCAAAGAACATAGTATATGGGACGTTGGGAAGATAGTAATAGGTATGAAGGGCAGTTGACCCGCCACTCATCTTGATGAAACGGAATTTGTTGGCGATGGTAAAAGTACCGGTGGGAGTGCGGCCCCATTTTCCGGTGGAAACCAGAAAGTTGTAGACAAGATTGTCGCCCTCATAGGCGTAGAGTCTCTGGTTGGATAGATCGACGTAAATAATCTTTTCGCCCGTTGACTCGCCCAATACTTTTGGAGGAATGGGGAGGTCGGCGATATAAGCGGGCATACCAACCGGTGAGTTGTTAAAAATAGCTCCCGATAAAGACGGGTCAAAGTCCGATTGAGGTTCAAAATGAATTGTTTGATCCGTTACCCGAATGGCAAAAAAAGAAAAAACGATGACAGCAATACTTATCAACACTGTTTTTTTCATATAATCAGTGTAACAAATAATTATGATCTTGGGATAATTATCAGGAAACGAGAAACTCCGTAGAGGTCCTTTTCGATGGAGGCGGTCAGATTTTTGGGAAGACTGAAGTCTCCGACCGAGTGGGTATCGTTTATTTCAAGAATGGCCATCCCTTGCGAGGAAAGAAATCGGGGAAGTTGTTTTAGTAGTCGATTGATTACGGCAGTTCCCTTTGAGCCTCCATCTAGGGCAGGTATGGGCTCAAAGTCCTTTACGGAAGAGGGAAGGGCGGAAATGTTCCCGGTAGGAATGTAGGGTAAATTGGCGACGATAATGTCAAATTTGATCCGTGGATAACTATCGAACAGATCGGATTCCAGGAAAAATAAGTTGGCTGGGGAAAATATAAGTCTTTGGGCGTTTTCTTCGGCTGTTTGGAGGGCCGGAAGCGAAATGTCCGAGAGATAGATGGTGTAGGGTATTTGCCGTTTGATCAGCCCGGAAGCGAGGGAAAGACCAAGACAGCCGGAACCGGTGCCAATGTCGGCAATGGCCGGATGGGCCAGTTCGTGTTTTTCGATAAAATCGAGAGTCAGTTTGACAATTTTTTCCGATTCCAGCCGAGGAATTAGAGTAGAGGAGTTGACCAAAAAATCCAACCCACAAAATTGGGCATGTCCGGTAAGATACTCGACCGGTTCTTCACCGAACATGTTTGGGTCCGGATCGGAGAAGCCGTATTTCCTTAGTTGATTAAGTTCGTATGGAGAAAGGAGTCGTTTGGTCACTTTGAGATCTTAGCTTAAGGAGTAGAGAAAGTGTATTCGGAAGTGGTTACCGGTTTTCCGCCGGCATCAATGTCGATGACGTATTTATAGAGGGTGCCGGGCGTTAAATCTTCAACGCTAAGGAGGTGATTGGTTTGCGGAGAAGCCGAGACGGTATAGGTTTTTTCTTGACCCATGGTAAAGCGGATAGTGGTTTTGGCCGACCTTTGAGTGGAAAAAGAAATCAGTACTTGGGTGGAGGAGATGGGGGTGATGAGTGGTGGGGTAAGAATTTCGGAAGCTTTGATACGGGTTTCCTGAGTGGTGGTCGCTTGTTCCAGTATCGACGGTAGAAGGGTGGCGAGAGAAAATATGACTAAAATGGGAATCAGGACGGCAAAGGCCGATTTTAGAGGGATCCCCCAAAGTTTGTGATAATAAATCTTGGACTGTTGGGCCTCCTTAAATGAAAGAAGTTGATTCTTTGGAAAAAAATCTCCGTGATTGTTGGGACAAGTAAAAACGGTAACCGTTTGGGGGACCGAGTCGTCCTTGATGCCGGGCATTGGCTGGCCGCATTTTGAGCAAACAGGGGTGGCAACCGGAACGGCGCGGCTTTTCGGAATAACCGAGTCTACATTCCTGGCCGTTTCGAGAGTGAGAAAATTAGCGAGATAGGGTTCGATAAAATGACCGCCACAGTTGAGACATTCTTCGATGGAATGAGAGTGACCATCCGAGGTTTCTATTTCCAGGGCCGAGAGGGGATGGTGGCAATGCGGGCAGTCCATGAATCCATTCTAGCAAATATTGGTGTTTTAATTTCTATTTTGCTGGTTCGAGGTCCGCCAAAAACCGTACTCCCGCGTTACTGTCTCGTCCCGCC
>CAZGSP010000026.1:0-3846 GCA_964528565.1 uncultured Pseudomonadales bacterium
GACACGGCCGCGAAGAAGCCTAAGACCAGGCTCCCGCGGTTGAACGCCAGGTAGGCGAGGGCCACGGTCAGGACAACTAATCCTGCGAACGAGATATAGAAATAGATCATTTTTCTCTCCTTTTTGAGATTGATTCCCTCCTAAGGAGGGTGGTCCGAATTTCAATTTCAGCGTGCGTGTGTAGATGAGTTCTACTCTTTGCTTTCCCGAGTTTGGCGGAAGAGCAAAGGTAAAGTTCAAATATTGTAGCTTATTTTTTTAGGGTTTTGGCCTTGACGAAAGCGGCCAGACCGGCAAGGTAGGAGAGTCCGGCAAAGTTAAAGAAGATGGCGTCGGCGGCGCCGGTATCGACCACGATATGTTCGGTACAAGTGTTGGCTTGGCCATAGACAGGGGTACAAACGATGGTTTTGGTGATCTTGGTGACTTTATCGGAAGCTATTTTTTGACCACCTTTGGTCTCGGTTCCCGTCTCGGTAACGGTGGGAAGAGGTGAGATCTTGGCCTCGGTAGGTTTGGGAGTTGGAGTGAGCGCAAAAGGGGTAGGGGTGACCACAGAACCACTAAGCGTGTTAGCCGTAATGCCAAAGCGACTCTCTTCCAGCTTGGTGATGGTACGCTTGGAGAGGGAGTAGGTAATCGCCCCGGCCAGAACGAGGATAACTAAAATAATCGGTAGGATTGATTTCATGAGCCATAGTGTAGCACGGAATGCTTGTGCTGTCAACTATGGGATAGTGCTTCAGGATCCATCGGGTTGTTTACAGAGGTGCGAGCTGGGATTGTATTGGTATATAATGGATGGAGATGAAGAAGAGGGCAATATTGTTTTTGGGGATAATAATAGTTAGTGTTCTGGTTGGAGCAATCTTGGCCGACCAACTTCTGACCAGACTGAAAACCAAAAAAGATGTGATGGCTACGATTTTTGAGAGTAATAAGTATCCATTTATATCTACATTTACCGGGACTGTTACCATTTCCGGAATTTGGGACTGTCTGCCAAAGGATTTTATTCCAAATGAGGAAGAAGAGTGTGTCGTGGGTGTAAAAGACTCTGAAGGAAGATACTTTTTGATATTGTCAGTGAATCTAGGTCCCGGAGAATCAGGAAGTAGGGATGCGGGGGAAAATGTAACACTAACAGGCAGTCCCAAACAGACGATCAAGACATCTGACGGATCGTTGGTAAATTTTTTTGAAGTGGATTTTTTGAAACAGCCTTAATACTAAAATACTAAGTATTGGTATTTGGAAATGAATCTGGCAATTAACTCGGGTATTGTATTATGATTAGGATATGGGAGGGATGATGAGAAAAGTTAATCGATTATTAAGATGGGTAGTGCCGATGGGATTGGCGGTGTGTTTTTTATTTTTTGTGGCTATAGAAGCTGAGGCTGCAACGGTATGTTCGAGTTCTCAGGTTTGTGAAGGAACGGGAGTTTTAACTACCTACCCATATTGTTACTGGGATGGTGCTTATTGTAAGTGGGTAGATGCTTCTCCTATAAGATATGAATATACATGTGATTCAAACTGCTCTTACGGCCCATATTTGGTCCCCATCTGTAGTGGAAATTCTTCCACTTGTGGTGTGAATTATAACCTTTCTTACATTGATTGTTGTTCCGGCGGTGGAGCGGGCTATGACTATACTACATGCCCGTCAGGGACGGCGTTATCGTGTGGCACACAGGAGGAGGCGATTAATCAGAATAAACATGCCTGTTTGTATAAAATAACATGTAATAAATATTTTTGGCAATCGAAGATCTCCACATCTTGTGATATTAATAATCCGGCAAAGGCTATTTGTGATTGGAACTGTTCTTGTTGTCCCACCGGAAAAGTTCGCTCGTGTACTTTAGGAACTGCGTATGTAAAAGATATTACGATAAGTGAACCATTTAATTCGGTCGAAAACGATGTGGCAAAAGTAACTTGTAATACCCATAACGATGTTTTTGTATATAACACTAAACTAAGGGAGTATACGGATAAATGGGATACCAAATATCAAGATTGGAGATTGCACTGCCGAACCCAGACGTGTAACTGTATAACTCCGTGTGTAGAGTCTGCACCGGCCAGGCCGACTTTGTCTTCGCCACCTAATGCAACAGAAGTTCGTGTAGGGAGTACTATTCGGCTAGACTGGAATGCTATTGCCAACTGGGGGGTGGGATGTCCAACAAATAATAACCAGTATGAGATATGTATCAGTGGAAATCAGACGAGCTGTAATTTGGTAAATTATTTGGATAGAAATCTAAATCTATTTTATAATTGGACCCCTTCAACTAAGGATAATTACGTTACCTGGTCGGTTAGGGCTTTTAATGGATCGAAGTATTCGATTGAGTCTGCGGTAAGAAATGTTTGTGTTGAGGGGTTTAATGCGGCTGATACAGCGTATGTATCGGCTTGGAGTGCGTGCAGCGATGCCACTCATACAAGAACCAGAGAATATTGTAAAGAAGATTGTGGAACGAACGACTGTCTCGGTATCCCCTTGGTGGAAGATTGTCGGGGGGAAATCCGCGGAACACTGTTTGACGCTTCAAATATTGATAACTGTACGTTTTCGTATGATGCGAATGGATACGCGATACTGCCGGTGGGGACGCCGGGGATAGGCTCGAGTGACTTTGGATTGACGGATGTGACTATTGGCGGGACTCATCCTTGGAGCCCTTTGTCGCCTCTGATAAGGACAAATGCGGCCGGAAACTTCAATATCTCGGTGTATCCCAATGCCACTTATCAATTTGGATTTGATCAGCTGGCCGATGCATATAATGTTCCTCCAAAATTGAAGTGTTCTGGCCCTCAAGCGGTGGTGCCGGATAATCTGCCTGGTTGTAATACACAACCTTGTTCGGTGGTAAAGCAAATGAGCTTTGGGTTTACCAGAGTGTTTGGGGGCTGGTGGCAAACGGTAGGGGGAAGCGTCCATGGCGAAAAGGGTATAAGAAGTGTGATTCCTTCGAGTGTGCCACCGACGGAACAGTTTTTGATACTGCCTGTAGGAAGCAAGTGGGGATTCTTGAGCTATGGAGTCCCTCGGCCGGTGGCTGGTTGGCTCGGGACCTCCGGGGCTCTGGTAAGTAGTAAGGAATGGGAGAAACAAAGTGCCTATGATGGGCTGATTTACGACTGGGGATTTTATAACAACCGGTTTAATTTGTTTACGGTAACTCCGTGGAATGGAACGGATGCGATTTCTTATGATCCAGGCCCCAATGACTATATGATCTTGAAAGCCGATTCGTCCGTAAATTCATTTAGCTATAACCCGACCGGATCACAGAAATTGATCGTCCTGGTAAACGGTGATGTCCGGGTGACGAGTAATCTTATTGTTCCGAACGGAGCTTTTTTGATGATAATTGCCAAAGGGACGATCACCTTTGATCAGGGTGTCCCCCCTGATCCGAGTGTAACTCGTGCGGATGGGTGGTTTGTGGCGGACAACATAATGGTTCCCTGTAAAGATATTGATGGAACACTGGGATGTGATGCCACGGATGATCAGTTTTTGGGTAACGGAACCTTTATCGGCTGGGGTGGTTTGAACTTTTCGAGAAACTTAGGCGCAGGTAATAATACAACGCCCGCGGAAAAGTTTACTTATAGACAGGACCTGTTTAACAATGCACCGGATCCGGTGAAGATATATACAAAGATCTACAAACCGTTTGTGCCATAAACCCTTTCCCCGCCACAGGCGGGACCTTCCCTTGACAGGGCAGGTGGTGCGAGGAAAAAGACAGAGTGATTATGAAAAATCCCCCCCCGAGGGGGGGGGAAATTAGTTAAGAGGGGCAGAAACCGGGGGCCCGG
>CAZGSP010000027.1:0-10851 GCA_964528565.1 uncultured Pseudomonadales bacterium
GCCGCCGCCGAAAAAGACCAGCCCGCCGGGGAGGGCAATCCGACGGACGCTTCCGGTGAAGCTCCAAAAGACGACGAAAAGCCGGCCGAAGAGGGCGAAGTCGTAGAGTAATTTCTCAGGGTTGGGCAGGAATTCCCAGCTAGGGCTTGACATTCACCACTATATATCTTATAATATACAAAGACTTACAAGGTCATTCCTTTACATGGAGGAACATTGGACACGAATCAGGTTCGATTACTCGTTAGAGAGGGTGTCCGTTTGACAGGAGTCAATAACGATCCTCGGACAACTGGTCGGTTTTATCACAACGACGCTCACGCTCAAATGGTACACGACGGCTTTGTCCGGATTGCCACCCCAGCCTTCAAGGCTGGTAAGATCACCCAAATTCAGTTTTGGGCCGGTGAGGTAGCTGGAGGTTGGCACGATGAGACCCAAGGCAAAGGCGGAGGCATTAACGAAGAGCAAAGTGCACAAAATTCGGCCTCATATATGAGTGCATGGGGTATTTCAGATGAGTTCATAGGACTTGTCAGGGAACCCATTCTGGGTACTATTCTCAGTTTCCAAGACGGCATTTTGCATCAGCAAGCCGAGGCTATGGGAAACTACCTCGCACTCTTGGTCGCGGACGCCGATCTTTGCTCTATTGGCTCATCAGCCAACATCTACCTTGAAATGTCCCGCCGCCTTATTATGGAAATGGCAGGGAAAACCAACCTGAGTTCGGAAGAATGGAAAAACGGTTGGGCGGGACAGGTCAAATTCCAAACTGGGCGTAAATTCCTCACCATCGAAGCTAACACTCTTTGGGGAGAGAATCTTCAAAACAATCTCAAGACCGCCATTAAATTGGCCAAATAAAAAGGAGAAAGAATGACTACAAATATCGTAATTGGCTTGTTTTGTCTGGTTTGTGGATATTTTGCAGGAACAGCTCTAGATGTCGACTCAAAAAAATCGAACGACGTGTTCGCGTGGCTAGGATTCATTCTCTCCGGCTTCATTGGGATGTTTTCTTATCTGATCCCTGTCAGTGGACAATATCCAGGCCTTCTGTTCTTAAATTATCTGACGGTTCCAACGATTTTCGTGTTTGTGTTTTGTGGGGCTGCACTATATGCCTTCTACAAAAAGTCTCACGACCTTGGATATCGAACCTGGCCGTATTAAATTTCAAAAACCCCGCCATCAAAGGCGGGGCTTTTATTAGCACTCACCACCCAAATCTGCTGATAATTTGCTAAAATAGCCTGTTACCATGTCTACCACCCGCGACTTCTACGATATTTTAGGTGTATCCAAAACCGCCACGGCGGCAGAAATTAAATCTGCTTATCGCAAACTGGCTCTCAAGTGGCACCCCGACCGGAATAAAGAAAAAGACGCCTCGGAAAAATTCAAGGAGATCAACGAAGCCTACGAGATCCTCGGCAGTCCGGAAAAAAAGTCCAAGTACGACCAGTTCGGTCATGCCGCCTTTGGTGGCGGTACCGGTTTCAACCCGGGCGGGGGAGCTTCCGGCAATCCTTTTGCCGGTTACTACTCCTCCGGCGGCAACTTCAACTTCGAAGATCTTTTTGGCGGCCAGGGAGGTTTCTCCGATCCCTTCGATATTTTTAGTGCCTTTTTTGGCGGAGCCGGTGCGGGCCGTCGCCAAGCCAAACCCCACTACTCTTTAAAGCTCGACTTTATGGAGGCCGTTAAGGGGACGGAAAAAACCATTGTTCACCAAGGGAAGCAGTACACCGTCAAGGTCCCCGCCGGTATCGATGAAGGCAACCGCATCCGTTATAACGAATTCGATGTCAGCTTCGAGATAAAACCCAGCAAGATCTTCAAACGGGAAGGGAACAATGTCATCGTCAATCACGAAATTCCTTTTACCCTCGCTATTTTGGGCGGAGAAACCGAAGTCCCGACTCTGGATGGTAACCTGAAACTTAGGATCCGTGCCGGTACCCAGCCCGAATCGGTGGTCCGTCTGACCGGGAAAGGCATCAAACTTCTTCAATCAAATAGACACGGGGATCTCTATATCCGTTACGTCATTACCCTTCCTTCCCGTCTCTCCGGCAGACAAAAAGACCTCCTCAAAAAGTTCGCGGAGGAATCGTAAGCTCCACAATTTCTCTGATTATCTTTTTTTCTTCTCTGGTCATCATTCTTGGATGATGGGCTACCACCACTTTTCCTATTACCTTCCCCAACACTTCACGAAACTGTTTCCCCGTCACCGCTTCGGCGGCTTTTTCCCCCAAACACAAGACGATCTCCGGATCCGTTTTCTCAATTTGTTCCAAAACATTACCGGCACAAGTGGAAAACTCTTTGGAGTTCGGTTTTCTCTTTCCTCCATCGAATAAACATTTTGCGGTATTGGTAATTATGGTTTGATCAAACCTATCCCCGATAATACTTTTCAATACCATACCGGTTCTTGAACGGAACAGCCCTTCTTCATAATCTATTCCTATCGCCCGGAAATCGGAACACTCCAACACCACCATGATGGTTTTTTTCTTTGCCTCACCTTCTATTCCCCAGTTTGGATACTCCGCTCCGGGGCAACGCCGGCAGTCTCCGGTCTCGATATTTTTCATCTTTTTCCGAGCTGTCTAGTCTCAATTTCTCTGATTACCTTCGGATAACTTTTTATATCCGCCGGATCTGTGCCGGTCAGATTTCCCATTTTAATTGTTAAATTGGGGTTTATAGCCATACATCCCAAGGCGAGACCGAGTCTGATTCGTTGCCACTCCTGTTCGACCCCCGTCATTTCCGTGTCCCAGTCGATCACCACCTCACGGCTATGTTTTATTTTTGACAACTCCGAATACATTTCCCATACGACGTTTAGTGGTTTCTCTCCTTCAAGCTCCTTGAGAATTTCCAGTCCGATTTGGGGTCCGGTTGGCTTTTCTTCATTAAAAACCGCTACCAGTTTGAACTCCAAATCCAAAGCAAACGCCATCCCGAGATCAACCCTCGAACCCTCGGAAGGTTTACCCCCTGCATTCCACAAAATATCCACCCTGCCGTTCTCGATCGCGGCCAGGAGCATAAAATTAAGCTCGGCCATGACTATATTAAAACCTGTTTTGTCCTGTTGAGGTGCGTCTTCAACCGGATTAAACAGCCTCACTCCCGACAGTTTCAACCTTTCGGCGTGATCGGCGATCATCTTTGCTTGTTCCTCCGTCACGTTGCGGACCGGGGAAACCAAATAGACCGGGGTTTCTGTTTTCATAGGCTGTATTGTATCAGGGCTGTGAACCTGATTATTGTGCTATACTACCGAAGGATTATACGTAGTATAATAAGCAGGATTAGAAAGTATATTTATGGGCGGCGTAGGTCGTCCTTTTTACTAAAAACTAAAATATAATAAAAACATGGATACACAAACCTTATCTGCCCGTACCGAATTCGCCGCCGCCATCAATCAGATCTGTTCCGAGCGTGGCATCGCCCCCGAAACGGTCTTAAACGCCATCAACTCGGCTCTTGTCGCCTCCTTTAAGAAAGACTATCCGGAGCAAGCTCTTAAGTTTGAAGAAGATGAGCTTGTCGTTACTGCCGATGTTGACTCCGAAAACGGCCAGTTCCGCCTTTTCGTTGGCAAAGAAGATGCCAAAAAGAAAGATCTAAAAGAAATTACCCCTCCCGGTTTTGGTCGTATTGCCGCCCAAGCCGCCAAACAAGTGATTCTTCAAACCATTCGGGAAGCCGAACGTGACTCCGTCTTGGCCGACTACCAGGAGCATATTGGCGAAGTGATGACGGGTATGGTCCAGAGAATGGACGGCCGCAACGTCGTCATCGATCTGGGTCGTGGTCAGGCGGTTATGCCTCCGGAAGAACAAGTTCACACCGAGTTCTACCGCCTCAACTCCCGCATCAGTGTCTATCTTAAAGAAATTTCCGAAACCATCAAAGGGAAACAAATAATCGTTTCCCGTGCCGACGATCGTCTCCTTTCCGGTCTTTTCAAAAGAGAAGTGCCCGAGGTCAGCTCCGGCGCCGTGGTTATCAGAGCGATCGCGAGAGAACCGGGCTCCCGTTCCAAGGTTGCCGTCGAGTCCATCCAAGCCGGTGTTGATCCGGTCGGTTCTTGCGTCGGTCAAAAAGGTGTTCGCGTTCAAGCCGTGATCAACGACTTAAACAACGAAAAGATCGACATCATCCAGTACGCGGAAGAAAAAGATAAATTTATCAAATCGGCTTTGGCCCCCGCCGATGGTCTCAACATCTCTTTCGACAGTCGATCCGGTGAGACCACGGTTACCGTTCCTTCCGACCAACTTTCTCTAGCCATTGGTCGCGGTGGTCAAAACGTCAAGCTGGCGGCCAAACTCACCGGTTCCAAGCTTAGGATCATCTCCGATCAGGCCACTCCCGAGTCGGCTATCGTCGCCACCGGAGCAGAGGAATATGAGATTGATCAACTGGACTTGGAAACCAAATCCCGAAACATCCTGGTCGAAGCCGGCCTCACACACATTGAAGATCTCACTGAAGACAAACTGGACACCGTTAAGGGCATTGGTCCCAAAACACTTGAAAAAATCAAGGTCCGGCTCGCCTCATACAAAAGCTAATTAAATCCTATGCCAGAAAATATTAAGGACACCCCGCCCGCCGTGGTGGGCCGGCCACCGGTGGTAACTATTCTTGGACATGTCGATCATGGCAAAACTTCTCTGTTGGATCGTATCCGTCATGCGCAGGTCGCCGCCGGAGAGATCGGTGGTATTACCCAAGCTATTGGTGCATATCAGATCGAATATAAGGGAAAGAAAGTTACCTTTATCGATACCCCCGGTCACGCCGCTTTTTCCGCCATGCGTCATCGTGGTGGCCACGCCGCCGACGACTCGGTCATGCCCCAAACCATCGAATCGATCGAACACATCAAGTCTGCCGGGATTCCTTTCGTGGTGGCCGTCAACAAAGTTGATCTGCCGGGAGTCAATCCGGACAAAGTAAAAACCGATCTGGCGAGCAACGGTGTCTATGTCGAAGGTTACGGAGGCAACGTCCCCTTGGTAAATATTTCCGCCAAGACCGGCACCGGAGTCGACGATCTACTGGAGATCATTTTACTGCTTGCCGAGCTGGAGGAACTCAAAGATACTTCCGCGGAAAGTCCCGCCACTGCCCTGGTTATCGAGTCTTCTCTTCATCCGCAAATCGGTCCTCTCGCCACTCTCTTGGTCAAAAAAGGAGTTTTCAAAAAGAACAATAACCTGTTTTTGTTTAAGAAAAACATCGGCAAGATCCGTTCCATGATCGATTACAACGGCAAGACACTTCTCGAAGCCGCCCCCTCGACCCCTTTTCAGGTCATTGGCCTTTCCGATGTCCCCAGCGTCGGAGACATTCTCACCGACATTCCTACTTCCGCTATCGCCTCTACGGCCGGCCCTCTTTCACCCACCTCCGTCACCGAATCGGAAATCAAGCCCGCCTCCGAAAAACCGACCGTTCTTCTGAAAGCCGACGTTCAAGGATCTCTGGAAGCCATTTTTGACTCTATCAAAGACCAAGCCAATATCATCTATTCTTCCGTCGGTAACGTCTCGGACACGGACATTCAAACCGCTTCTTCGGCGGGCGCCGAGATCCTGGGGTTTAACGTTCGCATCTCCAGCTCGGTTGCCAAACTGGCCGAGATCGAAAAGGTCAAGTTCACAAACTTCCGAATAATTTATCAGCTCTTTGATTATTTAAAGGATCTTCAGGAAAAAAAGACTATTGCCCAGGGTCCAAAAATAATCGAGACCGGGCAGGCGACGGTTCTGAAAGTTTTCAACTTTGGTGGAACCATCGTTTATGGATGCGTCGTTATCTCCGGAAAAATAAAACTCGGCGACAAGATTCAAAACTCGAAGATCTCTTCCCTAAAAGTTAATAAAGAAGATGTGGAAGAGGTAAAAAAGGATCAAGAGTTCGGCATCACCCTTACCCCTCCGGTTGAATTCAAACTCGGTGATATAATGCTGTCAACTACTATAGAAGCCTAACTATGGAAGATCAAAGTCAATACTTAGCGACCAAAAAACTTCTCGATTCCGCCAACTCCTTTATTGTCATTCTTCCCCCCGATCCCAGCTCCGATATGGTTTCCGCCGGCCTTAGTCTGCATCTTTCCCTCGCTTCGTCCGGTAAGAAATCCCAAATTGGCTGTGGCACTCCGGTGCATGTCGATGAAAACTTGCATGGCGCCCTGGAAATAAATGACAGTATCGGTGCCAGAAACCTCGTTATCTCTTTTGATTACCACGAGGACGACCTGGAAAAAGTCGATTACGACGTCCGTTCGGATGGCAAGTTTTATCTCATGATCAAGCCCAAAGAAAATGCCCCCGTCCCCGATGTCAGCAATGTCAAGTATGCTTACTCCGGTGCTTCCGCGGATCTCGTCATCACTTTGGGTATCGGGTCTCTCGAGGAACTCGGCAAGATCTATGCCGACGAGAAAAAGTTTTTGGATGAAGCCAAAATACTCAGTCTGAATATTTCCCCCAAACCCACTTCGTTTACTCCGAACCTGTTACACCAAACCCATGGCTCCTTTTCCGAACTGGTGGCCGTCCTCATGGAAAAAATCGGTCTTAAGCCTTCTCCTGATGCCGGCAAGAACCTACTCGGTTCTATCTACGAAGAGACCAAGGATCTCACTAGTCCCCGCATGACGGCCGATACTTTTTCCGTCATCGCCTTTCTCATGCGACATGGTGCCCGTCTGCCCAACCAGCAGGCTTTCGTTCCCCGCTTTGCTCAGCCCGCTTTTTTTGAAGCCCCATCGGATCCGAACTCGCCCGAGGAGGCTGAGGAGGGAAATCTATCCACCGAAGAGGAGGAGATACCTCTCCCTTCCGAAGAAAATCTGCCGGCTGACCTGGCCGATATCTCCACCGGACCCGTTCCGAAAGACTGGACCAAACCCAAGATCTTCCGCGCCACCGATTAACGTTCCAAAGAAATCTCTCCCCCCAATTGCGGCCTCTTGAATATTTATAAAAATTGTTTCATAGTTAACTAAAGGCTCTCCATTAACGGGCCGCAACCATCAACAATGAAGAAAGCTTCACCCAAAAAGCACCAGTCCCAGATGAAAGGGCTATTGACGATACTTTTTATCGCCGTTCTTGCGCTTGCCGCGGTATTCGTCTCTCAAAGATTAAGTAGCCAAAAATCCGTTTCTCCCAACGCCCCGGAAAGTGAACCCATGGCAGCCGAAACGTACAAAACGTGCGGAACTGGCCTCTATTGTGTGGCTGGAAATGTATTACTGGAAGGTGGCAACTTGTGTGACAAAGGAAACGGAACCCTCGCTAATTGTTGTTGTAAGGGGCAAACAATTGTCGGTAATAAATGTACGGGAACTTGTACTCCAACTTCTAGTGGTAATGGGGGCGGATCTTGTTCTCGTTCCTCAGCGGCGAATTGTCAAGGAAAGAGTGACGGAGATTCTTGTGGTTCGGATACGTGCATTGCAACAAGTCGGAAAGGCACTGATGGAAAGAATATATGTACTTGCGGTGAAAATATAAAACTATCATGTCCGGTTGGATATACAAGTAACGGCAAGTGTGAAGCCGGCCTTCGGCCAGTCACGATCAGCAATTGTTGTGTAAAAAAGTAGAGATATTAAGTAAGCAAACTTAGACACAAGGGGTGCCTCATCGGCACCCCTGCCTGTTTTTGGGTGACAAAACTGAGCCTGTCGGACTTCCCTATAAATACCCCATAGCTGACAAAAATACGATTTTGTGATATATTCACGCAGTTCCGTTGTTCTTGCCTCGCACCTAAAATTCCAATCTTCACTTGAAAGAGAGGTCAAAATGAAAAAAGCCCTATTTATGGGACTATTGGTAACCCTGATCCTCGTTTCGGTCCTACTGAGTCTCGCGATAATCGTCCGAACGTCAGCGCCATCCCTTACGGACTCACCTGCCTACCGGGATAATCATCGGATTCTCTTGGGTACGGGGGAGTGCAACACTCACGACTACATCAGAGAGGCAAGACTTTACTGTTTCCGGGGAAACATCAGTTTGTCTCGAGCTCCTGCCGTTTTGTGGGCATCTTTGACAACCGGAACCGATGTCATTTTTGGACCTGATACTAATGGCAATCCTGGCTACGCCGCTATCTTCATCGAAGATGTCGGCGATCTCGGATTTTTCTGGGATGCCACCAAGTTGATCAAGTAAGAACTTGAGGGGTCGAAAGGCCCCTCTTTTTTATGGTTTCCGGCCTGATGCTGACAAAACGGGCTCCTTCTGGTACAATACCAACTTGATATGGCTCTAAAACCCGACACCAAAATAGACATTATTAAGAAGTTCGCCGCCAGTCCCAAGGACACCGGCTCTCCTCGCGTGCAAATTGCTCTTCTGACCACTCAGATCGAGGAACTCACCGGCCACCTCAAGGTTCACAAAAAGGACAACCACTCCCGCCGTGGCCTGCTCAAGATCATCAGCAAACGCCGCCGCCTTCTAAACTATCTCAGTAAATCCAACCCCAAAGACTATCTTGAGATTGCCAAGTCACTTAAAATTACAAGTCAGCTACGCTCGGCCGAATAATATTTTGCTTGAGGAGTAAATAGAGAAAATCTTTTTTGGTTCTTTCTGTTTTCTTCTCAAGACCCTGCGGTGGAGCGTACATAGCAAGAAAGGAAATCGGATATGACCTATCCATCCACCACCATTGTCCTCAATGGTAAAACCATTATCATCGAAACCGGCCGCTTCGGCGCCCAGGCTTCAGGTTCTGTTACCGTCCGCTGTGGCGACACCATCGTCAATGCCGCGGTCGTCGCTTCCAAAAAGATCAAAGAAGGTATCGATTACTTCCCTTTGTCCTTGGACTACCAGGAAAAGCTTTACGCCGGTGGCGTCATTAGCTCCAGTCGCTTCATCAAACGTGAAGGCAGACCCAATGAAAACGAAATTCTCACCGGTCGGGTTATCGACCGCTCTCTGCGCCCCTTATTTGACCAGCGTTCCCGCAACGAAGTTCAGATCATGGTTTCTCCGCTGTCTTATGACGGCGTCGAAGAACCAGAGATCCTAGCGGTCATTGCCGCTTCCGCCGCCGTGTCCGTCTCCGACTATCCCTGGGCCGGCCCCGTTGGAGCCGTCCGCATTGGTATGACTCCTGAAGGTGAATATCTCGTGAATCCTACTATGGAACAAAAAGCTCTTTCTCCTTTGGACCTGGTCGTTTCCGGTCCTAAAGGCGGGATCAGCATGGTCGAAGCGGGGGCTAGTGAAGTCTCCGAAGAAAAAATGATCGGCGCTTTGAGATTTGCTCAGGAAAATGTCGATCTTATCGCCGTGGCAATTGAAAAATTTGCCAAAGAAGTCGGTAAGGCCAAACGCGCTTTGGTCTTTGCACAGCCCAACCCCGAAGTCGAAAAGCTCGTTAAAGACGAGATCAAGAATATCGAAGAGATCTTGGAAAACGAAGCCAAAAAGACCGGTACCCAGATGGCCGAGTACACCATGGCGATCGCTACTGCCCACCCAGAGATCAACCCCAATGAGATCAACGAAGTCGCCGATGGCATGCTTCGAAAACTCGCCCGCGCCGGTATTCTCGAGAAGAACAAACGACCGGACGGTCGTGACATCGAAGAGATCCGCCCGATAAACATCGAAGTTGGTCTCCTTCCCCGTACTCACGGTTCCGCTTTCTTCCAAAGAGGTCTGACCCACGTTCTTTCCGTCGTCACCCTGGCTTCTCCCGCCCGCGAACAGTTGATCGACGGCATGAAAGGCGAGTCCACCAAACGCTACATGCATCACTACAATATGCCGGGTTATGCCGCCGGTGAGGTCGGTCGTCCCGGTACGGGTCGACGCGAAATCGGTCACGGAGCTTTGGCCGAAAGAGCTATTTTCCCCATGCTACCCTCCACCGATGACTTTCCTTACGCTATCCGTGTCGTTTCCGACGTTATGTCGAGCAACGGTTCCACCTCACAAGCTTCAGTTTGTGGATCGACTTTGTCCCTTATGGATGCCGGCGTTCCGCTAAAGAAACCGGTAGCCGGTGTGGCCATGGGTCTTATTACCGAAGGCGATAAACACATTACCTTGACGGATATCAGTGGTCTTGAAGATCACTTGGGTGATATGGACTTTAAAGTCGCCGGTACGGCCGATGGTATTACCGCTCTTCAGATGGATATTAAGGTGACCGACATCAACGCCGATATTCTGGTCAAAGCTTTGGAACAAGCCAAACGTGGCCGGATGAAGCTTCTCGACATTATGAACAAGACTCTTTCTGCTCCCCGTTCGAAACTATCTCAATATGCACCGAGAATCAGTTCTACCAAAGTTCCTCAACTAAAGATCGGTGAAATAATTGGACCAGGGGGTAAGATGATTCGTCAGATCCAGGAAGACTTCGAAAGTGAGATCGATATCCAAGAAGACGGCACGGTTACCGTTACCGGAAAAGACCAGGCCAAGGTTGACGCCGCCATTGCTTACATTGATTCTATGGTGGCCGAAGTCGAGGTGGGTAAGGTTTACGAAGGTACAGTGGTCCGTATCGAAGCCTTTGGCGCTTTTGTAAACGTCATTCCGGGCAAAGACGGACTGGTTCACGTCAGTCAAGTTCACCCCGATACTTTCAGAGCTATGAAGATGGGCGACAAAGTCACCGTCCGCTGCTACGAGATCGACTCGATGGGTAGAGTGAACCTCACCATGCTCGACGAGGGCGAAGCCCCCATCCGTGCCGAACGTCCTTCTGGAGGTTCCGGTTTTGGCGGCGGCGACCGTGGTGGTCGTAGTTTTGGCGGCGGTGGTGACCGGG
>CAZGSP010000028.1:0-5085 GCA_964528565.1 uncultured Pseudomonadales bacterium
GGGTTTTTCCCAAGCATCTTCTTCGCCTCGTCCCCCATAGCCAGGATCTCTTTGGTCTTCATGTGTCTGGCGACCACCGATGGCTGACGAATTACTACACCCTTACCTCGAACGTGCACCACTACATTGGCCGTACCCAAGTCTATGCCTACATCGAGGGTAGCGAGCCTCCAAAGCTTTTCAAACATTGTTAATTAGAAAGGCCATCATAATATGGCTAAATAATATCAAAGTATAACCATTTAAGCGAGCCTCAAATCTCTCTGCTAAACTATCTCCATGTCCTCGAAAGATAAACGCGTCTCCGTCGAAGTCCATAAGCCGGCCACTTTCATTCATTACTGCTTCTATGCTTTGTTCTTTGTCACCCCTCTACTCCTCTGGCCTTTCACTTCGGAAGTGTTTGAGTTCAACAAGATGATCTTTGTCTATGCCATGACAGTTATCATTGCCGCCTCTTGGGCCATAAAATCATTCAATGAAAAACGGTTTGAGATCGCCCGCACTCCTCTCGACCTCCCCTTACTCTTATTTCTGACCTCGCAAATTATTTCCACCGTCGTCTCTATCGACCAACATACCAGCCTTTGGGGTTACTACTCCCGCTTTCACGGTGGGCTGGTTTCCACTCTTTGTTACATCCTTCTTTTTTATGCCTTCGTCACCCACTTTTCCGGCCAAACAAAGGCGATCAAAAATGTCATTACCACCATTCTCGCCACTGCGACGGTCACTGCCATCTACGCCGTCCTGGAAAAAATGGGTATCGATAAAAAAATCTGGGTGCAGGATGTCCAAAGCCGCGTCTTCTCTACTCTGGGCCAGCCAAACTGGCTTTCGGCATATCTTATTACCCTCCTACCTATCTCACTTATTACTTTAATAAGAGCCAACAAATCCTCGGTCCGTCTCATTCACTCGGTCCTTTCGTTGCTGTTTTTGGCGGCGATTTTTTTCACCCGCTCTCAGTCCGGTATCGGGGCCACCGCGATTGTTTTGTTGCTCTTTATCGTCACCGTCTCACTCCAAAAAAAACAGCCCAAAATACTTATCGGGCTGGCGGTTTTTCTCATGATGATTCTGATATTCAAAGGTGATGCCGTCCGCAGAACCCTCGGATCTCTGAATAAAATTAATCCTTTTTACTCCAACTCGCTTGCCATTATTAACGAGGAGAATAAAACCAGAATCGGCGGTTCCGACTCCATGTCCATCCGCCGGGTTGTCTGGCAGGGAGCGATCGAGCTAGGGAAAAAATATCCCTTCTTCGGCACCGGCGTGGAAACCTTCGGCTACTCCTACTACTGGGTCCGTCCGGCCGCTCACAATCTCACCTCGGAGTCCGATTTTCTTTACAACAAAGCTCACAACGAGTACCTGAACTTCCTCGCCAACACCGGCTTCTTCGGCCTTCTTACCTACCTTCTCCTCATCGTATCCATTCTTAAGTTATTCTTCGAAAATTGGAGATTGGAACTTGATAATTATGCTTCCCCCCTTCTCCTCGGTTTTGTCGGCATTCTCATCACGAATTACTTTGGCTTTTCCGTCGTCAACATCGCTCTCTTCTTTTTCCTCTTCCCGGCCATTTTCCTGGCCTCTTCCGAGAAAACCAAAATTTACTCTCGCAAAATTAATCTTGACGGTACCTTTTGGATCCTTTTGATTGGCGCGGGTACTATATGGCTACTCCTTGGCGTCCTTCGGATGTGGAGAGCCGACCTGGCCTATACTGCCGGCCGCTCCGACCTCACCGAAGATCTTAATGCCATAAAATTAAATCCCCGCGAACCGCTTTATTACGCCCAGTTGGGAAATATTCAATCCCTGATAGCCGTCCAGATCATCGCCCCCCAAATAGACCAACTGACCGCCTCCACTCCCGCTGAGCAAAGAGAAAATGCCAACGCCTATCTCCGGCAATTTATTAACGACGCGGAGGCCAATATTTCCAAGGCGGTATCCATGAATAGATACAACCTGAATCTGTTAAAAACCAAGGCCAGAACCGAACTGACTCTCGGCATTCTCGATCCAAAATACAATCTGGAAGCGGCTCAAACACTTCTCAAAATTACCGAGCTTTCTCCCACGGATGCCACCAACTTCTTCAATGTCGGTATCTTGTATTCCCAGTTGGATAAGATCGATGAAGCCAGGATGGCTTTTCAAAAAGCCATCGACCTAAAACCGGACTACCAGGCCGCCAAAGACCGACTCGGTCAACTCAAGTAAGCGCTGGTAATTGTTATAGGTCTGTGATAAAATAGTCCCATGAAAGTTCTCGTTACCCCCGATAAATTCCTTCGTCATAAAGCCAAACCGGTGGCCGAGTATGACAAAAAGCTGGAAAAACAGATATCCGACATGATCAAGGTGTTGAAATCCGCCAAAGACCCGGAAGGAGTTGGGCTGGCCGCTACCCAAGTAGGGCTTGACCGTCGCTTCTTTATTATAGTTTTGAAAGGCAAATACGAAGTCTTTATCAACCCAACTGTTTCCAAACCTTCCAAAGCTATGCTTTCCGACATATATCCCAAGAAGAAAGACCGTTGGCTCGAAGGTTGTCTTTCTTTACCCAAGATCTGGGGCTTTGTGGACCGTCCTTACTCGATCGAGATAGATTATCTGACTCCGGAAGAAGGAGTCCTGGTCCCCCGTCACCGCAAGTTTGAAGACGTAGAGTCCTCCTATGTCCAGCACGAAAACGATCATCTGGACGGAATTCTATTCACCGACCATATTCTCAAACAAGGCGGTCAGATCCTCAAAGAAACCCCCGACGGTCTCGCTCCCATCGACAAAATATAAAAAGTGCCCCCCGGAAGGGAGGCACACTACGGCAAATAGCTCAAAGCAAGGCACCGGCCATCGTCACCAAGGCAATAAGCACCCAAACCACATTGAAGACCGCTACCGGCCAGTCTTTCTTCGGCAGTGAAAGCGAGTTCGCAATCATGATCAAAGACCCCAGGCAGTTTAGTCCGTTGAAGACGAGCCCCACACCGGAAATCAAGCCTTGCGAAACCAGGATATAAGCCAGAAGAAGAATTATTACTGCCGCCCATCGCACACCGGTATGAGATAAGAATTTTTTCATCCCTGCTCCTTTTTAAAGTTCCGATTTTCTTTCTCCCTATTCTATACCACGCAATTGGATATAATTACACCATGCTCAAAAACCTTGTCTATTTTGGCTCACCGGACTTTTCGGCCGACATTCTGGAATCCATCATTGCCTCCAAACTGGTCAATGTCGTGGCTGTGGTTACCTCCCCGGACAAACCTCAAGGCCGGAAACAGATTCTTACCTCTTCACCTTTGGCCGTCTTGGCCGGTAAGCTGGATCTCCCCGTATATAAGCCGGTTAAGTTGGACGAAGCCAATCTGGCGCATCTGTCTCTCCTCAAGCCCGATATCTTTCTGGTCGTGTCCTACGGTAAGATCATCCCCAAAAGCTGGCTAGAGACTCCGGTGATCGGCACCTTCAATATCCATTTTTCCTTGTTACCCAAGTATCGCGGGGCTCTCTGCATCTCGGAAGCGATCAAAAATATGGATCCGGAAACCGGTGTCACCCTAATGGAAATGGATGAACAGATGGACCATGGTCCGGTCATCGACCAACAAAAAATATCTATCGATCTCTCCGATGATGTGGCCACATTGACTACAAAACTTACTCAACTCGCCAAAGAGATCCTCATACATAGATTACCCGAAATTTGTGCTCAAAATTACCCCAAAACACCCCAGGACGAAACCAAGGCAGTTTTCACGCCAAGTCACCGGACCCTGACTCATGAATCTGCCTATATCCCCTTCGTGAAAATTATCGATGGCCAAAATGGGACCGGCGCCAAACCAATTCACGCCCTAATTCGGTCACTTAATCCGGAACCGGGGGCCTGGACTAAAATCGAAAATATCGAAGTCAAGATCCTTCACACCTCTTTCGTCGATGACAAGCTGGTCATTGACACCGTCCAGCTATCGGGAAAAAACCCCATCTCCTGGAAACAATTCCTCTCCGGCCATCCGCTACCGACCGAGTAATATTTTATCGGCCAAATTCACGAATCTTTTTGGACTTTCGGATTCCAGCTCAAGAATATAGTCCACTTTATTACCAATCGATACCGGGATCAGAGTCTTCACATCACCGGACGGCTCCCCTATCGACACCACCATCTCGTCACCGCGTTTCATGGCATAAAAGGCCAGCTCTATTTCTCTTCCATTATCTCCATAGGCTAATACACCACCATAGCCTTCGGACCAGTTAATTCCCGATTCCTCGCTTGTGGCAAATACCTCTCTCTCGTTCCTTATCTCGGTATAAACAACACCCAACGAGGGATATATCGTCACAAACAAGATCCTCCCCACATTTTTCTTCATATTCTCGCGTAGAGCGCGGATATTTTTGCCTCCGTTTGCCATCTTTGACAGATCCTTGTCCGTCAAACGTTCCAGAAATGCTACCGCATCAATCGACACAAAAGCCAGTTCAGTGTCGTCGTCATAGCCACACATCACACCCTTTTCCTTAAAGATGGCCAAAAGTTTACCTTCGCCATTGATACTACAAATAAACTCCCCGTATCTTGACGAGGAAATCGGATCTCCTTCCTTAGAATATCCAACCAACGATCCTCCGGACTCACGATTCATTTCTCCCGACCAGTCCGAAGACCACTCTACCGGTTTAGGCACTTACTTTGGCCTGAGATTCTCTTTCTCCCACACGAACGGATCTCTTGCACGTTGTACAAAGTCTGACTTTAACTCTCTGACCGTCTACCACCAAGTGATGGGTGTGTAAATTTGGCCTGCGGATATGTTTGATTCTTCTTTTTGAGAAACTCACGAGATTGGCATTTTGAATGCCCTTCCCGCAGATGACACACCCATATTTTTCTTTTTCCATGAGTGAAATTTTACCACAATTTCCCGTATAATGAACCTCATCATGCTCGTCTATATCATCCTTCTTGTCATTTATCTCATTATTTCCGTCGGCATTCACGAATTTGCCCACGCTTTGGCCGCCGACCGGCTCGGAGACCCCACGGCGCGAGCCGC